>NZ_JALJRJ010000014.1:0-187388 GCF_024519755.1 Micromonospora sp. Mcm103 | reverse complement strand
GACACGACAGTGGGGGCGGTACCCGGATCCGGGTACCGCCCCCACTGTCGTGTCCGTCAGTCGCCGGACTCCTCGACGATCATCACGCCGTTGCCGTCCGGGTCCTCCACCGAGAAGAACGCGCCGAACGGGGCGTCGAAGACCGGCGACGCCTCCACGCCCGCCGAGGCCAGCTCGTTGTGCAGGCCCTTGACGTCCTTGCACGCCACGGAGATGTGCTGCGCTCCGGGGCGGAGGCCGCCCACGCCCCAGGTGGCGAGCACCACTGTGGTCTCGCCTCCCGGAGTGCCCAGCTGCAGCCAGCGCAGGCCCGGCTCCGGCGGCATCTCGTCCGGGGTCATCTCGTGGTCATTGATCACCTCGAATCCGAGGCGGGCGTAGAAGTCCTTCGCCTTGTCCTGGTCGGTGACCGGGATGGTGATCAATGTGATGTGGCTGATTCCCATGGAATTTCCCATCTCACGGCATATGGGCGAACAGTGCGATCATCCTACCGAACCGGTCCCCGTTGTGCATGCCTGAGACGCGCATGTCCGGCGCGGATTGTCATGGTCGCGCCGGACGAGTGCGATGGCGAGATCAGTTCGATTTCACCATTTCCCGGCGCAGGGTGTCGGCCGCGTTTCCGGTACGCATTTCACACACCCGGACGAGCGTGTCGTAGGCGACGAGCGCCCCGCGTACCGTCTCGTTGTAGAGATCCTGCGCGGCCACGCCGAGGTCGCGCATGGGCTGCATGAACAGCAGGAAGAACGCGTTGAAGTCGTACCCGTTCAGGATCTCCTCGCCGATCGGCTCCATGCGCTGGAGCAGCTGCACCCGCACCCGCAGCTTGCGCAGGTAGGCGATGCGCGCCTGGGCCATGCCGGCGAAGCCGCCCTCGCCGGCCTGAACCAGCCGGTTCTCGAAACACTCGTCCCGGCCCTTCGCCAGCGCGAGCGCGCTGTACCGCTGCAGCTCCCCGTACTCCCGGACGGCCGTGTCGATCTGCTCCACGGTCCCGTCCAGGGCGCGGAAGGTCTGCGAGTAGGTCTTCAGGACGCCCGCCATCTGCTCGGCCACGTTCGCGGCGTCGAACGAGCCGTCCGGTGACACGGCTCCGGCGGAGGCTTCGACGACGTACCGCACCGTGTCGTCCAGGCAGGCCAGCGAATCGAGGCAGTCGCGAACCGCACGCAGCGTCGCGCCGGTCGCGACCGCGTCGGACACCAGACCGGTGACGATCTCGGCGGCGTCCCCGGCGGCGTAGTTGGTCGGGGGGCACTCATTGTGTAGACCCAGTACACCCACAGCTTCCTCCCTCAATGGTGATCGAGCTCTCCCTCGACCCTAGGGGCGTCGCGGGGGCCGGGACTTCTCCTGTGTTGCCCGCCGGTACGACCGGCCGGGATAGGCAAGCGGCGAGAAGCCGGGCCGCGGACGGGCGCGAAGAATGATCGCGGAGAGCGCGGCGAACCTGCGGAAAGGGTGGTGCCCGATGCCCGGCGACGCGACGACGGATGCGGTGTCGACTCCGGAGCTGGCGGAGGTGTTCGACCGGGCGGCGCCACGCTACGACCGCACCGGCGTCCGCTTCTTCGGCCCGATCGGCGCTCGCCTGGTGGCGGGGCTCGATCTGCGCCCGGGTGAGGACGTGCTCGACGTCGGCTGCGGGCAGGGCGCCTGCACCGTTCCCGCCGCCCGCACCGTGGCGCCGAGCGGCTCGGTGATCGGGATCGACGTGGCACCGGCCATGGTGGAGGGCGCCCGCGCGGAACTCGCCGACGAGGGACTGACGAACGCGGAGGTACGGGTCGGTGACGCGGCCACACCCGGCTTCGCTCCGGCCCGTTTCGACGCTGTCGTCGCGGGCCTGGTGATGTTCATGCTGCCCGACCCGGCGGACGCCGCGGCCCGCTACCGCCGGCTGCTGCGCCCGGGCGGGCGCTTCGCGATGACCACGTTCGGCGCCGACGACCCCGCGTTCTTCCACGTCACCGACGCCGTCGTGCCGTACGTGGACGGTGGCATGCCCCCGGTACCCGGCCGCACCGACAACCCGTTGCGCTCGAAGGAGGGGATCCACCGCCTGCTGCGCGACGCCGGCTTCGCCGACACGCGGATCGAGGACGAGACGCTCGACCTGGAGTTCACCGACCCGCGGCAGTGGTGGGCCTGGCTGTGGCAGACGGCCGGCCGGATGGTGCTCGAGCGGGTGCCCGCGGAGCGGCTCGGTGCGGCACGGGCGGCCGCCGAGGCCCGGATGGAGGAGGTCGCCGCCGACCGCGGACGCCTGGTCGTGCACTGGAACGTCTGGTACTCGTACGCCACCGCCGGCTGACTCCGAGCCCGTCCCGAAGGGGGATCCGTCATGGCCGCAACCAGCCCGCCGACGTTGCAGGGCCTGCCGCTGTTCGGCAACGCCTTCGCCTTCATGCGTGACCCGGTCGCGCTGGCCCGCGCCGGCTACGCCGAGCACGGTCCCGTGTTCGCGCTGCGGATGGGGCCGCGGCGCTCGGTCGTCGTGGCCGGCGTCGCGGAGAGCCGGCACGCGATCGCGCTGCCCGAGACGATCCTCGCCGTCCAGCCGGTGTACCAGTGGCTGAAGCCCATGTTCGGCGCCGTCATGCAGGCCGCCGACCACCCGGACTACCTGCGTCAGCGGGCCGCGTTGCTGCCCGCCTTCCACAGCCGCAACCACGCGGACTACCTGGCCGCCATCATCGGTGAGACGAGCGACTGGATGGACCGGCTCGGCCCGCGCGGCGAGTTCGACGCGCGCGCCGACCTGGAGCGGCTGAGCATGGACATCGCCGTACGCCTGTTCCTGGGGTCCGGCTTCCGCGCCCGGCACGGCGACCGGTTCCGGTCGCTCTTCCTCGACATCGCGGCCGGGATGGAGTTCTTCCTGCCGGCCAACCTGCCGACGCCGCGCCTGCGCCGGCGCGACCGCGCGCGCCGGGAGATGTTCGAGCTGATGGGGCCGCACCTGCGGGCGGTCCGGGAGGATCCGGACACCGGCCGGTACGGCTTCCTGCCGCACCTGCTCGCGGGCGGCGCGGCCTTCGACGACGAGACCGTCATCGGGCTCATTCTGATCCTGGTGTACGCGGCGTACGAGACGACAGCGGCCCAGCTGGCCTGGTCGCTCATCCTGCTGCTGCAGCACCCGAAGGAACTGGCGGCGATGGAGGAGGAGATCGCCGACCTGCCCCGGCACGCCGGCGACTGGACCGTCACGGATCTGCACCGGCAGCGACGGCTGTTCGAGGCGCTGCTGGAGTCCCAGCGGCTGCGGCCGGTCACGACGCTGCTGACCCGGCAGACCGTCACCGCGTACGAGGTCGGCGGTTTCACCGTGCGGGCCGGCTGGCAGACGCTGTTCTGCCCGCCCGTGACGCACCGCGTGCCGGAGGTGTTCCCGGACCCGGACCGGTTCGACCCCGACCGGTTCAGCAGGGACCGCGACACGGACGGCCGGGCGGCGGCCGGCCTGCTCAACCTCGGCGGCGGCCTGCACGCCTGCCTGGGCGCCCGCTTCGCCGACCTGGAGATGAAGGCGGTGCTGGCGATGCTGACCCGCTCGTACGACATGGAACTGGGGATCGCCGAGCCGCGGCAGGCGCCGGGGCTGGGTGTGGCCCGGCCCGCGTCGTGCCCGGTGCGGTACACCGCCCGGTCCTGACCTCGTGGCCGTCGGTGGACCCGGTTCCACCGACGGCCACGGGCACCGGCGCGGCCGGGGCTCTCAGCGGACCTGCGCCCGCCTCGGCCCGGCCTGGGACTCGAGCATCAGCAGGGGGAACGCGAGCAGCAACGGCGGGTCCAGCAGGGCCGGCCGGCGCAGCGGGATGCCGACCGCGACGGTGGCCTGCGCCGCGACCGGCTCGTCGGGGATCTCGGCGGAGCCGACACTGATGCCGGCCGAGGGCTCCTCGGTGAGGACCTCGCCGATGGTCACGTCGGTGCGGGCGCTGACCGCGAGCACGCTCGCCCGGCCCGCCGTCGCGAGCGGTAGCGGGAACACCCCCGGCGAGAGGATCGCGGCGCAGGACGAGGGCCGTTGCTGCGGTATCCCGGACCGGAAGGTGGCGACCACGGTGAGGCCCGGGTGGCCGTCGGGGCGGGCCCCGACGTGGAGGAGCGCGAACGGCTGACGTGCGGGGGCCGGTGGGGTGGAGACCAGTTCGCGCAGGGGCACGTCCGCGACGGCCCGGCCGTACGTACGGAAGCGGCCGGGTGACACACCGACGAGGCGGGTGAACTGGGTGGTGAAGGTGCCGAAGCTGGAGTAGCCGACCGCCATGCTGATGTCGGTCGCGCTGGCGTCACTGCCGAGGAGCCGGCGTTTCGCCTCGGCCATCCGCACGGCGGTGAGGAACCGGCCCGGCGTGACGGCGGTCAGCATCCGGAACACGCGGTGGAAGTGGAACGGGCTCATCAGCGAGGCCCGGGCGATGTCGTGCAGCCGGTGTGGCTCGTCGAGGTGGCGCCGCATCGATGTCACCGCCTGGGTGATCGCTCCGATGTGTACGGAAGCGGCGGGCGCGGTGGTGGTCCCTGTTTCGTGGACGGCAGGCATGGGGCGTCGGACCTCCTGAGGGGATTGCGGAGATCGATCAACGACGGCAGCAGCAGGGCCGGATGGACGTCGGCGGAGCGCTGTCCGACTCGATGCTATAAATTCATATAGCAATCGGCAAGCCCATGAGAGCTATGTGTGAACAGTCCGCCACGGTAGGTGCTGCACCGGTTGGAGGGTAGCTGCGCCATTTTCGGCACCGGCAATCGATTTCATGGGTTTGTTTCCCGGCAGAGCGCATTCGCCACCGAGGGCACCGCGCCGAAACGGTCGAGCAGTTGCAGACCGATCCGGCGGATTGTCCGCAACATTCGATAGGACGTGCCGTGCTCGTCGTGCCGCGCCATCAGGAGCGACTTGTCGACCAGGCGGTTGAGCAGCGGGCGCAGATCGATCCGGACGTCCTGTTCGCAGTAGGAGCGGGCCGTCTTCTCGACCATGTCCGGGCTCACCGGTTCCTCCATCCCGCTGACCAGTGCGAGGCACTGCTGCTCGGCGAGCGTGAGCCGGTCCACTGTGCGTACCACCGCCGCGTGCAGCGAACGGTGGTGCGCGGGCGTGCCCCGGTGGCTCGCGTCCAGCAGCCGCAGCGGATCGCGGCACTGCTCGGCCAACTCGGGCAGACCGGTGGTGCGCAGCACGCGGGCGGCCAGTTCCAGCGCGAGCGGCAGGCCGTCGAGCCGGCGGCAGACGGTGGCGACCAGGGCGCAGTTGTCCTCGTCCACGGAGAAGGACGGGCATGCCTGGGTGGCGCGCCGCGCGAACAGCGCCACGGCGGGCACGCTCAGCAGCGCCACCGGGTCGGCCGGTGTCTCCGGCCCGGGCGGGCGGAGCGGGCCGATCGTCAGGATCGTCTCGTATGGCAGGCCGAGCAGTTCCCGTGAGGTGACCAGGACGCGAGCCTGCGGACAGGACCGCAACAGGTCGTCGACGAGCCCGGCGCAGGACTCCAGGACGTTCTCGGCGTTGTCCAGGAGGAGCAGGAGCTGCCGGCCGGCCAGATCGTCGAACGGCCGGGCCGCAGCGGCGTGACGCTGCGGGAGCATCGGGTGCAGGGTCCGCCGTACCGCGTCGGCCGCGTCCGCGGCGCCGCAGGCAGTGGCCAGGTCGACCACCGCGACGCCGTCGCGGAAGTCCCCCCTGGCGGCTGCTGCCGCCGCGCGCGCGACGGCGCTCTTGCCCACCCCCGCGGGCCCGCTCAGCGTGATCAGCCGCTGCTGGACGAGCAGGTCACGCAGCTGTCGCAGCTCGGCCTCGCGGTCGATCAGCGGGTCGACCGCCGGTCCCGGCCCGAGCCAGCCGCCGGCCGGAGGGCCCGGGACTCGGCTCCCGCCGGCGGCGACCAGTTGCCGGTGCACCCGGCGCAGCTCGTGGCCGGGTTCGACGCCCAGTTCGGCCTGCAGCCGGGTGCGGATCCGGTCGTAGTGGGACAGCGCCGAGGCGCCGTGGCCGGCGCGCCGCTGGGTCTCCAGGTAGAGCGCCTGCGCGGCCTCGTTGAGGGGGTCAACCTGGGCGAGACGTTCGGCGGTGGGCAGGACCGCGACGGCGCCCTTGCTGGTCAGGCCGGCCCGGACGTACGCCATCGCCACTGTGGTCCACTTTCCCCGGAGCAGGGTGACGTCCTCGCACCCGGGCAGCAGGGACTCGAGATCGGTGGTCAGCGAGGCGGGCCACTCGCCGAGTGCCCGGCGCAGCAGACCGTACGCCTCGCCGGCGGCGCCGGAGGCCAGCAGTTGCAGCCCGTGGTCCGCGTGGCTGTGGAAACGGCTGACATCCACCGCGTCCGGTGGCAGCCGAAGCTGGTAACCGGTGCCGCTGTGCCCGATCACGTTGGTGCGGCGCCGCGCCGGTGTGTCCGGCTCCATCACCTGGCGCAGCCGGGCGATGTACGTGTGCACCAGCGACTGCGGCGTGCCGGGCGGCTGGTTCTCCCAGAGCGCCTCGATGATCTCGTCGATCGGCACCGGGGTGCCGTGGCGCAGGGCCAGCAGGGCGATGATTGCCCGTTGTTTGCGGGGCCCGAGGTCGACCTTGCGGGAATCGATTACTGCGTGGGTGGCGCCGAGGACTTTAATCTCCACAATTGCCGCACGCAACACGTTGCCCCCAGGTCGCCCGTATCGACGTCAACCAACGTCAGAGTAGTAATTACTTCGGGAAACCTGAAGTGCACAAATATTGCGCCGTAAATTGGTTCTCTATATGTAGCCTGGGTTGCGTGCCGAGGACCGGGCGGCCGAAGGCCGAGTTGGTGTTGACCGACGAGGAGCGCGCGACGCTGGTGCGCTGGTCGCGTCGGGCGAAGTCCTCCCAGGCCCTGGCGCTGCGGTGCCGGATCGTCCTGGCGTGCGCCGAACCCGGGGCGACGAACGCCGCCGTGGCGGCCGACCTCGGGGTGTCGCGGCCGACGGTGGGGAAGTGGCGCAGCCGGTTCCTGCAGCGGCGTCTGGAGGGTCTGGCCGACCGCGACCGGCCCGGCCGGCCGCCGTCGATCGGCGCCGACCGGGTGGAGGAGGTGCTGGTGTCCACGCTGGAGGAGACACCTCCGGGTGCCACCCACTGGTCCCGCAGGTCGATGGCCGAGAGGACCGGGCTCTCGCGGTCGACGGTCGGGCGGATCTGGCGCCGATTCCACCTCAGGCCGCACCGGGATCCCCCGTTCAACCTGTCGACCGACCCGGTGTTCATGGCGAAGGTGGTCGACGTGGCCGGGTTGTATCTGAACCCGCCGGCCGGCGCGGTCGCGCTCGTGGTGCACGAGACGGCACGGATCCCGCCGGGACCGCCGACGGCGCCCGGCCGGCCTGTCCCGGAGCACCCGCGCGCCGGCGCCGCCGGCCTGTTCGCCGCGCGCACCGTGGCCGACGGCGCCACCGCGGGCCGCCGGTACCGGGCGGCGGATCTCAAGAGGTTCCTCGCCCGTGTCGACGCCTCGGTCCCCGCCGAGCTGGACGTCCACCTCATCTGGGACAACCACGGCGCGCACCACGCCCCGGCCATTACGTCCTGGCTGGACCGGCACCCCCGCTTCCGCGCGCACGTCACCCCGACCGCTTCGGCCTGGGTCACGCAGCTCGACCGCTGGTTCGGCTTCCTCGCCGAGCAGATGGTCCCGCGCGGCACCCCCCAGTCCGTGCAGGCCCTGGAGGCCGGCCTCAGCGCGTGGGTCGCGGAGCGGGACGAGAACCCAGGCCCGTTCACCTGGGCGAAGACGACCGACGAGATCATCGAATCCCTCGGTCGATTTAATCAACGGACATCTGGCGCGGGCGAGTAGTGAGATCAGCCGCGGAAACGCGATTTCGTTACTATATGTAATTCAAGTTTTACTCAAGAACGGATGTGCAGACTGGCGCCGCACGGACACTGTGGACCGACTCCGCGGGAGCGTCATGAGAACCGACAACGCCACGCTCGACGAAACCCGCCCCCGTAGCTGGCGCCGCCTGCTGCATCAGCCGGACCGCCTCGCCGACTTCACGGTCCGGGGCTTCGCGTCCGACCCGCCCGAGCTGCGCGCCAGGCTGGAGACCGCCGCGGGAACCTTCCTCGACGGCTTCAACGAGGGACTCGCCGCCCCCGCCGGCGCGCCTCCGCGATTCGACGACCAGCCGGACCACCTGCGCGGCTTCGCCGTCGAAGGGCTGGCCATGCAGGCCGCACTGCTCGACCTTCTCGTCCCGGGCAGCCGTCGGCTGCCGGCCGTGCTGCGCCTGCACGGCCCGGCCCACATCCACCTGATCCACGTCGGCGTGGGCTGGGCGATGGCCAAGCTGCGCTGGCCGTTCTGGGCCCGGCTGTCCGGCCTGGATCCGCTGCTGCGCTGGCTCGCGCTCGACGGCTGGGGCTTCTCGGCGGGCTTCTTCGCCGACGCCGGTGGGCTGCGCCGCATCACCGCCCACCCGCGCCGGTGCTCCGAGCGCTGCGCCATCCGCTACCAGGGCGTCGGCCGCAGCCTGTGGTTCCGGGGCACCGCGGTACCCACCCGGGTGGCGGACCTCGTCGGCACGCTGCCGCAGTGGCACCACGGCGACGCCTGGAGCGGTGTGGGCCTCGCCGCCGCGTACGCCGGCGGGGTGTCGCCGGAGGGACTCGCCACCCTGCGCGAGCGTGCCGGAGCGCACGCCGGTGACCTCGGCCAGGGTGTGGCCTTCGCCGCCGCCGCCTGGCAGCGCAGCGGCTGGACCCCGCCCGAACTCGCCACCACCGTGCACGCGCTCACCGGCACCGACCCGCGTACCGCCGCGGACTGGACCCGCGAGGCCGAGGCCGGGCTCCGCACGCCCGCCACCGGCCCGGTCGAGTACCAGACGTGGCGGCAGCGCATCCGGGCCCGCGTGCTGCTCGCGTCGCTCTGATCCGCCCGCGACCATCCGAGGGGGAACCTGTGCCGTCCGCTGTTCGTAGAACGCTCGTACCCGCCCTGGCCGTGCTGCTGTGTGTCGTGGCCGGTCTGTTCACCCGGCTGCCGTCGGTCTCCGCGTCCGACGCCGACGCCCTGAGCGCCCGCTTCGCCTTCACGTCCGCCCCGCTGAACGCCGCCGGGGACACCCGCCGGCTCCGCGAGGTCCAGCCCGCACTGGACCATCTCGCCGCGTGGATCTCCGCGGTCGGCGCGGGCGTCGGCCTCGGCGACTTCGACGGCGACGGCCTGCCGAACGACCGCTGCCTGGTCGACCCCCGCGACGACTCGGTCACCGTGGCGCCGGTGCCCGGCACCGGTGAGCGGTACGCCGCCGTCACCCTCCAGCCGGCGGGTGTCGCGTACGACGCCCGCACCACGGCGCCCATGGGATGCCTCCCCGCCGACTTCAACGGCGACGGCGCACTCGACGTCCTGGTGTACTTCTGGGGCCGCGTACCGCTGCTCTACCTGCGCCAGCCCGGCGGCGGCGCACCCGGCGCCGCCGGCTTCCGGGCGAGCGACGTGGTCGCTCCCGGCGAGATCTGGAACTCGACCACCGCGAACGTCCTCGACGTCGACGGCGACGGCGGCCTGGACATCCTGATCGGCAACTACTTCCCGGACGGCGCCCGGGTGCTCGACCGGACCGCCGCCGACGACCCGTTGATGCGGATGCAGGACTCCATGTCCCTGGGCCGCAACGGCGGCCGCAACCGCCTCCTGATGTTCGACGGGAACACCCCCACCGCCGGCGGCGCGCCCTTTCCCGCGTACGCCGACCGGTCCGACGCCTTCACCACCGACCAGGCGCGGGCCTGGACCCTGGCCACCGGGGCGCAGGACCTGACCGGCGACGGCCTGCCGGAGATCTACTTCGCCAACGACTTCGGGCCCGACAACCTGCTGGTGAACGAGTCCCGTCCCGGCCGGCCCGAGTTCCGCGAGGTGAGCGGCACGCGCGACCCGCTGGCCCCCAAGTCCAAGGTGATCGGGCACGACTCGTTCAAGGGCATGGGCGTCGCCTTCGACGACCTGAACGCCGACGGCCGGCCGGACCTGCTGGTCAGCAACATCACCTCGCCGTTCGCCCTGCAGGAGAGCAACTTCGCCTTCGTCAGCACGGGCGGCCGGTTCACCTCCGGGCGCGCGCCGTACCGGGACCGCAGCGAGGAACTCGGGCTGTCCCGCAGCGGCTGGGCCTGGGACATCAAGGCCGCCGACTTCGACGCCGACGGCCGCCGCGAGATCACCCAGGCGGTCGGCTTCCTGCACGGCGGGACCGACCGCTGGGCCGAACTCCAGGAACTCGCGATGGCCAACGACACCTTCCTGAAGTACCCGTGGGCCTGGCCGAACTTCCGGCCCGGCGACAGCCTGTCCGGGCACGAGCAGAACCCCTTCTTCGTACGTGGGCCGAACGGCCGGTTCGTCGACGTGTCGAAGCGGCTGGGGATGACGAGCACCCAGGCCTCCCGGGCCATCGCCGTCGGCGACGTCGACCACGACGGGCGGCTCGACATGGCGGTCGCCAACCAGTGGGCCGCCTCGGAGCTGTTCCGCAACACCGGTCCGGCGGCGACCCACCTCGGGCTGCGGCTGGTGGTGCCCACCACCAACGGCGCGACCCGGGCGGCGATCGGCGCCCGCGTCGAGGTGCGCCGCGCCGACGGTACGACGCTGACCGACCAGCTCTACCCCGCCAACGGACACACCGGCGTGAACGCCGACGAACTGTACTTCGGCCTCGGCGGCAGCCCGTCCGCCCAGGTCCGGATCACCTGGCGCGACGCCGCCGGACAGCACGAGACGAGCACCACGCTCGCCTCGGGCTGGCACACGGTCACGCTGCGACCCGAGTCCTGATCGAGGAGAGAACCATGGCCAACAAGGACCCCAGGATCGTCGCGCTGCGCCGGTTCGCCCTGTCCATCACCGTGTTCACGCTGCTGGGGCACACGGTCCTCGGATTCGAGCAGTCGTGGCTCACGCCGATCGCCGCGCTGCTCACCGCGTACACCCTCGAGCTTCTCCTGGAGACGCTCGAGGCCCGCGTCGAGCGCCGCCCGGTCCGCTACCGCGGCTCCGCCGTCGATCTCCTCAACTTCCTGCTGCCCGCGCACATCGGCGGCCTGGCCTGCGCGATGCTGCTCTACGGCAACGAGCGGCTGTGGCCCACCCTGTTCGCCGTCACCGTCGCGATAGCGAGCAAGTACGTGGTGCGGGTGCGCTTCACCGCCGGGGGACCGGCGAAGCACGTCCTCAACCCGAGCAACTTCGGCATCGTCGTGACGCTGCTCTGCTTCACCTGGGTGGGGATCGCACCGCCGTACCAGTTCACCGCGAACATCAACGGGATCTGGGACTGGGTGGTGCCCGGCGCGATCCTGGCCGCCGGCACGATGCTCAACGCCATGCTGACCCGGCGCGGGCCGCTGGTCGCCGCCTGGGTCGCGGGCTTCGCCGCGCAGGCGGTGCTGCGGTCGGTGATCTTCGACCACGCTCTGGTGGCGGCGCTCCTGCCGATGACCGGCGTGGCGTTCGTCCTGTTCACCAACTACATGATCACCGACCCCGGAACCACCCCGCACGCGCCGCGCCGGCAGGTCGTGTTCGGTCTGGCCACCGCGGCGGTCTACGGCACGCTGGTGCTCCTGCACATCGAGTTCGGGCTGTTCTTCGCGCTCACCACCGTGTGCGTCGGCCGCTGGGTGGTGATCGTGGCCGCCCGCCGGATCCGCGAGCGGCGGCAGCCGGTCACCGGACCCGGTGCGCCGCAACGCGCCTCCCAGCCCGCCGTCCCGGTCGGAGCCCAGGCATGACCGGCACGAGAGCCCCGATCGTCGTGGTGGGCATGGCCTGCCGGTACCCGGACGCCGCGGACCCGGGGCAGCTCTGGCAGACGGTGCTCGGGCGCCGGCGTGCCTTCCGGCCTCTGCCGCCGGAACGGCTGCCGGTCGCGGACTACCACCGGCCCGGACCCGACGAGGTCGACCACACGTACGTCGACCGCGCCGCCGTCCTCAGCGACTGGGTGTTCGACCGGTCCCGCTTCCACGTTCCCGGTGAGGTCTTCCGGGCGGTCGACCTGACCCACTGGCTGGCCCTGGAGGTGGCCGCGGACGCACTCGCCGACGCCGGCTGCCCGGCGGGCGCGGGCCTGCCGAACGACCGGGTCGGCGTGCTGCTCGGCAACTCGATGACCGGCGAGTTCAGCCGCGCCAACGGGCTCCGCCTGCGCTGGCCCTACGTGCAGCGGCTGCTCGCCGAGACGCTGGCGGGACTGGACCTGTCGGACGCCGAGCGGGAGAAACTGCTCGCCACCGCGGAGGACCGGTTCAAGGAGCCGTTCCCGCCGCCGGGCGAGGAGACGCTCGCCGGGGCCTTGTCCAACACCATCGCCGGCCGGATCTGCAACCACTTCGACTTCCACGGCACCGGCTACACGGTCGACGCCGCCTGCGCCTCATCGCTGATGGCGGTCGCCACGGCCGCCCGGATGCTCGCCGACGGCGATCTCGACGTCGCGCTGGCGGGCGGTGTGGACCTCAGCCTCGATCCGCTGGAGCTGGTCGGCTTCGCCCGCGTGGGCGCGCTGGCCACCGGCGACATGCGGATCTACGACTCGCGGCCGACCGGGTTCCTGCCGGGGGAGGGCTGCGGGATCCTGGTCCTGTGCCGTGAGGACTTCGCCGCGGAACACGGCCTGCGGCCGTACGCGCGGCTGCACGGCTGGGGCACGTCGTCGGACGGCAACGGCGGGCTGACCCGGCCCGAGCCCGCCGGCCAGCTGCTCGCGCTGCGGCGCGCGTACGACCGGTCGGGTCTCGCTCCCGAGCAGGTGTCGTTCGTGGAGGGGCACGGCACCGGCACCGCTGTCGGCGACGAGACCGAACTGTCCGCGCTGCGGGACCTGCACGCCGGCCGCCGCCTCCCGGCGGTGCTCGGCAGCGTGAAGGCGAACATCGGGCACACCAAGGCGGCGGCCGGAGTCGCCGGGATGATCAAGGCCGTACTCGCGATCCACCACCAGGTGATCCCGCCGACCACCGGCTGCGAGTCACCGCATCCCGCCCTGGCCGCCGTCGGGTCGCCGCTGGTGGTGACCGACGAACCGACGCCGTGGCCCGGCCCGGACCGGTACGCGTCGGTCAGCGCCATGGGCTTCGGCGGCATCAACGCCCACGTGGTGCTGGGCGGGATCACGCCCACCACCCGCCGGGTCGTCACCGACGCCGAGCGCCGGGCCGCCCGCCCCCTGCCGTCCCACGAGGTGGTGGTGTGCGCGGCGGCCGACCGCGCGGCCCTGACCGCGCGGCTGACCGACCTGGCCGACCTGGCCGGCCGGCTGTCCCGGGCGGAACTGGGTGATCTAGCGGCCACGCTGGCCGCGGAGCCGGTCGCCGAGGGCGCCGTCCGGTTCGCCGCCGTGGTACGCGACCCGGACGGCCTGGTCCGCGCCGCCCGGCGCGCCGTGACCGCGCTGGCCGACGCGGACACCGAGCTGTTCGACCCGGAGGCCGGTGTCTTCCTCGGCGCCGGCGCGGCGCCCCGGATCGGTTACCTGTTCTCCGGACAGGGATCCCCGGTCCGTCCGGGCGCGGGCGCGCTGGGGGAACTGCTCGACGGGCCGCTCGCCGGGTACGACTCGGAGGTCGAGATCGCGGCGGGCGGCGTTCCGGACACCGCAGTCGCCCAGCCCGCCATCCTGCGGGCCTCGCTCGCCGGTCTGACCTGGCTGCGCCGGCTCGGCGTGGAGGCCGAGGCGGCCGTCGGGCACAGCCTCGGCGAGATCGGCGCGCTGTGCTGGGCGGGGGCAGTGGACGACAAGGAAGCCCTCGACCTGGTACGCGTTCGCGGCCGGCTGATGAGCGACGCGCCGGGTCGCGGCGCGATGGCCGCCGTCGCCGGGCCCGCGGACCGGGTCCGCGAGCTGCTCCGCCCGGGCCCGGTCGTGGTCGCCGGGGAGAACAGCGCGGAGCAGTGCACGGTGTCCGGCCCGGCCGCGGAGGTGGCCCGGTTCGTCGCCGGCGCCCCGTCCGCCGGCCTGCGGGCCACCGCACTGCCGGTCTCGCACGCCTTCCACTCGCCGATGATGGCTCCCGCGAGCCGCGCCCTGCGCGATCACCTCACCGGACTCGCCGGGCGGGCACCCCGACGGCCGGTCTGCTCCACGGTGACCGGTGACTGGCTCGACACCGGCACCGACCTCGCCGACCTGCTCACCCGTCAGCTCGTCGAACCGGTCCGCTTCCGCGACGCGCTGGCGCGCCTGGCCGAGCGAACCGACCTGCTGATCGAGGTGGGCCCCGGCGCCGTACTGGCCGGGCTGGCCGCGGGCCTGCCGGACGCCCGCGTGGTGGCTCTCGACTCGGGCGCGCCCGGCCCGCACGGCATCGCCACGGTGACCGCCGCGCTGTTCGCGACGGGCGCCGGTCCGGACGTGGGCGCCTACTACGCGCACCGGGCGTGCCGCCGGCTCACGCCGGACTGGCGGCCGGTCTTCCTGCGCAACCCCTGCGAGGGCACCGGCGGGCCGGCGCGGTCGCCGCAGCCGCCTCGTCCCCGTCCGGCGCCCGCCACGCCGACATCCGCCCCGCCCGTGGTCACCGTGGACGACACCGACCTGCTGAGCGCCGTCACCCGGCGGGTGGCGGCCATGGTCGAACTCGACGCGGCCACGCTGCGCCCGGACACCCGGCTCGTCGCCGACCTGCACCTCAGCTCGCTGCGGGTCAGCCAGCTCGCCGTGGACGCCGCCGCGGCGGTCGGCCGGTCGGCGCCCGCGGTCCCGGCCGCCCTGGCCGACGCCACCATCGAACAGCTCGCCGCGATGCTCGCCACGCTGCCCGCAGCCGGGGAGGTCGACGCCCCGCCGGCCGGCATCGCCAGTTGGGTGCGCGCCTTCACCGACCGGTTCGTCGAGTCGGCCGCCCCGACGACCAGGCCGGGCGCCCGGCGCGGGTGGACGGTGCTCGGTACCGAGGACCACCCGCTGAGCAAGGGGGTGGCCGAGCACTTCCCGCTCGCCGACACCCCGGACGCGCGGTTGCTGCTGCTGCCACCGGGCCTCACGGTGCCGGCGGAGCTGGTCGTGACCGCGCTGCGCGCCACCGCGGCCGACGGGCTGCCGCTCGTGGTGCTGCACCACGGCGGCGTGGGTGCCGCGGTCGGCCGCAGCATCGCCATGGAGCGGCCGGGCGCCGCGGTGATGGTCGCCGAGACCCCGGTGGACGACCGCTGCCTCAAGCTCGTCGCCGAGGCGTCCGTCGACTGGACCGGCTACGTCGAGGTCGTCTACGACGAGGACGGTGTCCGCACCACCCGGGTCGCCGCTCCGCTCGCGCTGTCCCGCCGGGACGAGCGCATCCCGTTGGCTTCGGGCGACGTGCTGCTGGTCACCGGCGGGGCGAAGGGCATCGGGCTGGAGTGCGCCGCCGCGGTGTGCCAGGCCACCGGCGCCACGGCGGTGCTCTTCGGGCGCAGCCCCGGCACGGACCCGGAGGTCCGGGACGGTCTGGACCGGCTGACCGCGCTCGGGATCACCGCCGGCTACCACGCCGTCGACGTCAGCGACGGGCCCGCCGTCACCGCCGCCGTCACCGCTGTCCAGGAGCGGTACGGACCGGTACGCGGGCTGCTGCACGCCGCCGGCCACAACACGCCGCGGCGGATCGAGGACGTGACCGTCGAGGGTCTCCGCGCGACGCTGGCACCGAAGGCCGACGGCTTCGACCACCTGGTCGCGGCCCTCGGCGACGATCTGCGCTTCGCCGTCGCCTTCGGATCCGTCATCGGGCGCACCGGGTTGACCGGCCAGTCGGAGTACGCCGTAGCCAACGAGTGGCTCGCCCGGCGCTGCGCGGAACTGACGCGGGAGCGGCCCGGCACCCGTTGGCTGACGGTGCAGTGGTCGGCCTGGTCCGGCGTCGGTATGGGGGTCCGCCTCGGCGTCCTCGACGCGCTGGTGCGCGACGGGCTCGAGCCGATCAGCGTCCCGGCCGGCACCGACCTGCTGTTGCGCCTGCTGGCGGCGCCGGACACCGGGCCGTGCGTGCTGGCCGCCGGCCGGCTGCCCGCCGGACCGACCCTGCGCTACCGCGACGACGACCGCACCAGCGGGCGGTTCGCCGAGCGGGTGCTGGCGCTGACGCCGGGGGTGGAGAGCGTCCTCGGCGCCACCCTGACCGCCGGCACCGACCCCTACCTGTCCGACCACGTCGTCGACGGCGTCCCGCTGCTGCCCGCCGTGCTGGGGCTGGAGGCGATGACGCAGGCCGCCACAGCGCTCACCGGGGCGCCGGGGACACCGGTGCGCCTCACCGGCGTACGGCTCGAACGGCCGGTGACGGTGACCGACCGGCGCGACATCCGGGTCGCGGCGCTGGTCCACGACGACGGCCGGGTGGAGACCGCGCTGCGCAGCGACGACACCGGCTTCGCGGTGGACCACTTCGCGGCGGTCGTGACCACCGGCGCCGTGCCGGCACCCGATCCGGCGGTGCCGGCGCCGGCCGTGCGGCTCGGGGAGCCGGGCCTGCCGGCGACGGGCCTCTACGGCGGCCTCTACTTCCACGGGCCCGCGTTCCGGCGGGTGCGCGGATATCACGCGCTGAGCGCGTACCGGTGCGTGTTCTCGGTCCGCGCCGAACCCGGCACCGCGTGGTTCGGCATGTACCTCGACGCGTCGCTGCGGCTCGGCGACCCGGGCGCCCGTGACGCCGTGCTGCACGGGCTGCAGGGCTGTGTCCCGGACCGGCGCGTGCTTCCGGTCTCCGTCGAGCGGATCAGCGTGTGGCACCGGCCGTCCGGCGTGCTCACCGTCACCGCCCGGCAGCGCGCGGAGGACGGTGCCGAGTTCGTCTACGACGTGCTGGTGACCGACGAGTCGGGACGCCCGGTCGAGGAGTGGACGGGGCTGGTCCTGCGCGCGGTGGCCGAGATCGGCTGGTCCGAGATGCCGGCGTTCCTCGCCGGTCCGGCAGTGGCCCGGCGGCTGCGGCACCGGCATCCCGGCATCGACGCCGCGGTGCTCCCCGCGACGCGCGGCGACGGCGGACCCACCGTCCGGTTGGCCGACTGGCTCGACGGCGGCGCGCTGGGCGAGCCCGCAGGCGCACGGCACGCCGGTGACGGTCGGGTCACGGCGCCGGGCGGCGGTGGCGTCTCGGCCAGCCACCTCGACGACCTCGTGCTCGTGACGGTGGCCCCGGGCCCGGTCGGCGTCGACTGGGAACGTGTGGACGACCGCCCGCCGCCGCTGGAGGAACGGCACCGGGCCCTCGCCGTGCGGCTGGCCGCCGAGTCCGGGGAGGACGAGGCCGTCGCGGCCGTCCGCGTGTGGACGGCGATCGAGGTGACCCGCAAGCTCGGGCTCGGGCCCTCGGCGCCGCTGGTGTTCACCGGCCGGGAGCCGTCCGGCACGCTCGGCCTGCGCAGCGGCGACCACGTGCTGAGCAGCGTGCTGCTGCGGACGGCCGGGGACGCGCGGCAGGTGGCGGTGTGCGTGGGGACGCCGGCATGAGCGCCCCGGTCTACCGCTACCGGCACCGGGTGACGTTCGACGAGACGAACCTGGTGGGAAACGTCTACTTCGCCCACTACGCCCACTGGCAGGGGCACTGCCGGGAGCACTTCCTCGCCGAGCAGGCGCCCTCCGTGCTCGCCGCCCTGTCGGACGGGCTGGCGCTGGTCACCGTGTCGATGTCGGTCGACTTCTACGCCGAGAGCCACGCCTTCGACACGGTCGAGATCGAGATGTCGCTCGTCGAGCTCAACGGCAATCGCATCACGATGGGCTTCGACTATCGCCGGGTCCGCCCGGACGGCGCTCCCGCCGAGCTGATCGCGCGGGGCCGGCAGACGGTGGCCGTGATGGAGCGGGTCGACGGCCAGTTGCAGCCCGCCCCGGTGCCGGCCGACCTGGCGGCCGCGCTCGCCGTCTACCGCCGTCCCGCGGCGGGGGTGTGGGTCCGATGACAGTCGGCGTCATCGGCTGCGGGCGGATGGGCGTCGCCGTCACCCGGGCGGTCGCCGCCGCGCGCTGCAGCGTGCTGCTCGCCGGACGGACACCCGGGGCGGCGGCCGCCGCCACCGCCGGCGTACGGGGGGCGTTCGCCGCCGACATCCGCGTCGTCCTCGAACGGGCCTCCCTCGTCGTGCTCGCCGTTCCGCTCGGTCCGGCCTGCCGGGTGCTGACCGAGATCCCGGTGCCGGGCCGGGGCCGTCCGCTCCTGGACGTCACCAATCCGGCCCTCGGCGGCGAGGAGGTGCCGCCCGGCTCGTCGGGGGCCCGCCTGATCGCGGCGGCGGCACCCCCCGGCTGGCATGTCGTCAAGGCGCTGAACACCGTGCCCGCGGCGATGGTCGGCGAGCCGCTCTGCGGAGGGCTGCCGGTCTCCCTGCCGCTGGCCGGCGACGACGCCGGGGCCAAGGAGGTCGCCGGTGCGCTGCTGTCCCGGCTCGGCTTCGCGCCGATCGATGTCGGCGGGCTCGAACACGCCCGGGAGTTGGAGTCGCTGGCCATGCTCCTCCAGGCCGTCAACCAGCGCCACGGCGTACACGGGCGGATCGGGCTGCACATCTGCGGCCCGGACGGCCCGGTGCGGTCGCTCCACACACCCGCGGTGCCGGGTGTGCGTCTCCCGTAACCGATCACCCATCGAGGAGGAACCATGTCCGTAGCCGACCGGGAAGCAGTCCCGGTAGTCACCGTCGACGCGACACCGCAGGGCCGCACCGCCACGGCCCTCGGCTTCGCCGTGGCGGGCGCGGTGGCCGGGGTGCTGCTCGCCGTCGCCTGGTCCTTCACCTTCGTCGACTCGGTGATCGGCGACAACATCGCCAACTCGCTCCTGGGTCACGACGCCAAGGCGACGGCGATCGGCGGCTCCGTCGCCGGGCTCGCCTTCGCCTTCGTGTCCGGCCTCGCCGGCACGTTCACCGCCTGCAACGTCGCCGCGTTCGGGATGGTCCCGCAGGTCACCAGGGAGACGACGAGGTCTGGACTGCGCGGGCTGCTCGCCCCGCTGGGCTGGCTCACCGCCGGCAGCATGGCTGTCGCGCTGACCTACGGCGCCGTGGGCGTGCTGCTCGGGGACCGCCTGCCGCAGCTGTCCACCGCGACCACGGCCGGCGGCGTACCGGTGCGGCTCGTGCAGGCGTCCGTCGTCTTCGGGCTGGCCGGCCTGGCCCTGCTCTACCTCGGCCTGGCGGCGTTGAAGCTGGTTCCGGATCCGTTCGCCGGCCGGCCGCGGGCCCGCCTGGTCGCGATGGGCGTCATCATCGGCGCCTTCCTGATCGGCCGCCCGTTCCCGCTCTTCCACAAGCTCTTCCTCTACGCGGTGGCCGACGACAACCCGGCGTACGGCGCGGCCGTCTTCGGCCTGCAGACGCTCGGCAACATGCTGGTGATGGTCCTCGTCGTGGTGATCGCGTCGAGGCTGACCGGCGGGCGCCTGCTCACCGCCCCGAGCCGGCGCGGCACCGTGCTGTCGGGCGTCGCGCTGGTGCTCGTCGGCGTGTTCCTCATCGTCTACTGGGACGTACGGGTGCCGGCCCTCTTCGGCGTGGGCTGGTTCCCGACCGCTCCCTGGAACTGAGCCCTGCCGCCCCGCTGCCGGTGCCGGCTCAGCCGGCACCGGCAGCGGGGCCGGTCCCTGTCCGGCGGCGTGCCGCACCGGTCGGTAGGCGGGTGACCTGCGTTACCTCTCGCCGAGACGGGAATGTGATCACCGGGGGCGCATTTGACTCAGTGTGTGAGTGCCGCACCCTCCCGCGCCCGGTCGCACGACCGGGCCGGGACGCCCCAGACGACCGATGCCGCCCCGACGCCCACCCCTGGTGACCTGATGAGCCGAGGCCAGCGGCTGAAGCTCGTGCTGGTCCTCGGCTCGCTGATCGCCGTGGGTCCGCTGACGATCGACATGTACCTGCCCGCGCTGCCCGCGATCGTCACGGACTTCGCCACCACGTCGGCGGCGGTCCAGTTGACGCTCACCGGCACGCTCGCCGGGCTCGCCGTCGGGCAGCTGCTGATCGGGCCGCTGTCGGACGCGGTCGGACGGCGCCGCCCGCTGATCGCCGGCCTCCTGCTGCACATCGTGGCGTCGGCGCTGTGCGTGATCGCCCCGAACGTCGCCGTCCTCGGCGTCCTGCGCGTCGTGCAGGGCCTCGGCGTCGCCGCGACCGCCGTGGTGGCGATGGCGGTGGTGCGTGACCTGTTCAGCGGCGCGGCGTTCGCCACCCTGCTGTCCCGGCTGCTGCTGGTGATGGGCGCGGCCCCGGTCCTCGCCCCGACGCTGGGCGGCGGCGTGCTGCGGTGGACCGACTGGCGCGGCGTGTTCGTGGTCCTGGCCGTGTTCGGGGTGCTGCTCGTCGTGCTGGCCACCCTCGCCCTGCCCGAGACGCTGCCGCCGGCCCGGCGCCGGCGCGGCGGAGTCGTCGCGACCGTGCGGACGTACGGCGGGCTGCTGCGGGACCGGGTCTTCGTCGGCCTGGTCCTGGTCGCCGGGCTCGCCATGGCGGCGCTGTTCGCGTACGTCGCGGGGTCGTCGTTCGTGCTGCAGGACGGGTACGGGCTCGACGAGCAGCAGTTCGGCCTGGCGTTCGGCGCGGGCGCGATCGGCCTGATCGGCGCCACCCAGTACAACGTGCGGCTGCTGCGCCGCTACCCGTCGCAGTGGATCCTGGTGACCTCGCTGGCGGCGGGAACGGTGGCCGGGCTGGCCCTGGTGGTGTTCGCCGCGACCGGCTTCGGTGGGCTGCCCGCCCTGCTGGTGTCGCTGTGGCTGGTGCTGGCTGCGGCGGGCCTGGCCATGCCGAACGCCCCGGCGCTGGCGCTGTCCCGACACGGGGAGGCGGCCGGCACCGCCTCGGCCCTGCTCGGCGCCGTGCAGTTCGGCGTGGGCGCGGTGGCCGCGCCGCTGGTGGGCGTGCTCGGCACCGGCGCGGTGGCGATGGCGCTGGTGGTGGCCGGCGGCATGGTGGCGGCGCTGGTGGTGCTGCTGGTCGTCGTCCGGCCGTCCCAGCTCGCCGGCCTGGAGGCGGCACCGGCGGTCGCTGTCGCGCACTGACCCGGCCGCCCGGATCGCGCCGGGTGCGCGCGGTGCCTACGCTGCTGCCATGACCGCCCCGGCCCGCATCCTGGTCGAGGGGATCCACGGCTCCGGCAAGTCGACGCTCGCCGCGCATCTGGCGCAGCGGTTCGGCCTGCCCTGGTATCCGGTCGACGACCTGCTGTGGGAGCCGGGCTGGGTCGAGGTGCCGGTGGCCGAGCAGCGTCGCCGGATCGAGGCGATCTGCCGGCGCGACAGGTGGATCCTCGACGGCGCGTACCACGGCTGGCGGGACGTGGTCCTCGGCCGCGCCGACCTGGTGATCGGCCTGGACTACCCGCGCGGGGTCTCGTTCCGGCGGCTGCTGCGGCGCACGCGGCGGCGGCTGGCCGGCGGGGAGCTGATCTGCAACGGCAACCGGGAGACGCTGCGCAGCGTGCTGTCCCGGGACTCGATCCTGGTGTGGCACCTGACCGGGTTCGGCCGGGCACGCCGTCGCCTGCGGGCCTGGGCGGCCGACCCGGCCGGGCCGCCGGTGCTGCTGTTCGACGACCAGGCCGCGCTCGACGACTGGCTGGCCGGGCGCGCGCCGGTCCGTCCGCCGGGCGGCTGACCGGCGTCGCCGCGTTCCCAGCCGGATCCCAGTGGGCGGGCGGAGGCTGGCCGCCGGGCCCGCCGCCCGGTGGCGCCCCGGACGGCGACGAGGAGAGGAGGTGACGCATGCGGAGGTTGCTGATCGTCACGATGCTGGCCGCCACCGCCCTCACCGTCGGCCCGGTGCCGTCGGCCGGTGAACCACCGGCGGTGCGGTACCGCGCCGACGTACGCGACCCGCCACCGACCGGACCACCCGGACTGGCCGCGGACGAGATCCCGGACCCGCCACCGGAGCGGGACAAGGGATAGACCGGATGCCGGGGGCGCCGGTATCGGCGTTCCCGGCATCCGCCGCCGTCAGGGCTCGCCGCACACCAGCGGCGGGTGCAGGTAGTGATTGCCCGCGGGCACCTGGAAGTGGTGCAGGCTCACCGTGGCGCTGACGTCCAGGGCCCGTACCCAGTGCCACCACCCGGCCGGCACGAACAGTGCGTCACCCGGCTCCAGCACCTCCGACAGGACGGTGGCCCGCTCGTACAGCGGGTGCTGGTCGAGATCGGGCCGCGCGGCGTCGACCCGGCTGTACGTCCCGCCCCGGGGATAGACCCGCCCGCGCTGGTAGGACGGCACCAGACGGACGTGCTTGCGGCCCGTCACCTGGCACAGCAGGATGTTCATGTTGTCGTGGTGCAGGGCGGTGACAGTGCCGGCCGGCCCCAGCAGCAGGGTCACCGTCTCCGGCAGCAGAGCCGGATCGATGATCCCCGGCACCGGCCTGATGTCCTGGGCCAGCGGCTTGAGACCGTGCTGCCAGTTGTCGTTGCGCGCGACCATGTAGTGGTCGTTCGTCTCCCCGCCCGTCTCGACCATCGTGAGGTAGTCGGCGAACGTCATCCGGGTCCGGTGCGCGTCGTGCTGCCAGCCGTGCTCCGGGTTGCTGTCCCGCCCGGTCATCACCTCGACCTCGACGGCGCCGAGCCGGTCCCGCAGCCGGGCCGTCGTCCACTCCCGCCGCGCCGGCCAGTCGTCGACCGCGCCGGCCAGGATCACCGGGCGGTTGGCGACGTAGTACCTGTCGAAGAACTCGGCGGGGGACAGGCCGGAGCGCCGCTCCAGCCCGCCGGCCAGTTGCGCCGAGCGGAGATCGCCGTAGAGGTCGAGCAGGGACTCCGTCCAGGCGTACTCCCTGGCCAGGCGTACGCAGGCCCGGAAGTACGGGTGCCCGGGCGCGCGGGCCAGTTCCTCGTCGACCTCCGGCACGGGCAACCCGGCCGCCAGCAGCGCCTCCCGGACCTCGTCGGCCGGTACGCCGAGGGCCAGGTTCTCGGCGGTCCACGCCCGCCACCGGGGCGCGAGCCCGGCCGCTCGGGTCACCGGGACTCCGGCGACCGGTCCCGGTCCGCGCCGGCCGGCTCGGCGGCGGCGGTTCCCTCGGGCAGCGGCAGCCGCTGCCGGGTACGTGCGGTCGGCAGATCGACGCAGTCGACGTAGTTGTTCTTGACGTTGACCTCGAACTCCGGTTCCGCCTCGGTCATCGGTCGCAGCCCGCGCATGCCGTCCCCCTTCACGTTGGATGGTCGTGCCGCCGACGGTGCCGGCGTCGACTGGGATCCCACTGGGATCACCGCCGTCACGTCGCGACTGCGGCGGCGCGGCCGGGCCGGACGCGAGGTCGAGTGAGGCGTCCTGACGGAGGATCGCCGTCTCCAGGCGCAGCAGCCCGCATCCCGGGTCGACCCCGAGGTCGCGGGCGAGCCGCGTCCGCGCGCGGCGTACCACTGCGAGCGCGTCGCCCTGCCGGCCGGCCCGGTACAGCGCGATCGCCAGCATCTCCCAGCCGCGCTCCCGCAACGGCTGCAACAGCACGAGCGCCTCCAGTTCGCCGAGGATCTCGGTGTGCCGCCCCAGCGCAAGCAGGGCGGCCAGCCGCGACTCGGCGGCGGCGGCCCGCATTCCCTCCAGGCGGGCGATCTCCGGCAGCGCGAACGGGGCTTCCGCCAGATCGGCGTACGCCGGCCCGCGCCACAACCCGAGCGCACCGGTCAGACCGGCCAGGGCCGCGGCGGCGTGACCCCGGTCCAGCAGGGTGACGCCGTGCGCGACGAGCGCGGCGAACCGTTCCGCGTCGACCTGCCCGGGCGGCACCCGCAGGGCGTACCCGGGGCCCTCGCGGCGCAGCACCCGGCCCGGTGAGCGCGGCGGCCGGTCCGGTTCGAGCGCCCGCCGCAGCGCGGCCACGTAGCCGTGCAGGGTCGCCGCTCCGGCCGTCCGCCGGCCGTCGCTCCAGACCAGGTCCCGCAGCCGCTCGGCGGGCAGCATCCGCCCCCGCGCGACCAGCAGCGTGGCGAGCACCATGCGTTGCCGCCGGCCGCCGAGCGGCACGTCCGCGCCGTCGCGGCGCGCGACCAGCGGCCCGAGCACGGACAGCCGTACGTCGGTCATCCCACCCACCACCGTCGCGGGCAGCCGGGTCAGGCGGCCCGGTCGCCGAGCGCCACGCAGATGTCGTCCTGCCGCCCGATTCCGAGCGTCAGCGCACGGGTGCCGTCCGGATCGACCGAGATCACGTGCAGTCCGTCGAGGATGTAGTAGCCACGTCGGTAGTGGTCTCCGGGGCGGAAGCCGAATCCGGCCGGCCCGACGATGGTGTAGCGCAGCCACCCGCCGTCAGGCCGGTACTCGAGCAGGCCGGAGCCGCCCGCGTCGCGGCGCACGGCCCGTCCGGTGTCGGCGTCGACGAAGTCGACGGTCAGCGGCCCGGCGTACTCCTCGCGCCGGACGGCGCCGGTGGCGTACCGGGCGAGCACCCGGACCCGGACGTCCTGGGAGACGACGCGGACCTGGAGCGGGAAGGAGCAATAGCGGCCCGCCGGGCCGGTCCAGTCCTCCTGGATCGACGGACGCCAGGGCTCGGGCCGACCGCTCGGCCGGGCGGCCGCGGAGGCGTCGCCGTGCGCGAGCAGCGGAGCGGGTGGAGCGGCCACGAGGGCCGCGGACGCGACGAGCATGCCGAGTAGGAACCGACTGACTGTCTTTCCGGGGCGCATGGCATCACCTAACCAGTAGACGATGATTAACCGGTGTGATGACACTGACTGGTTAGCGCGGCCGAGTCAAGGCACACTGTCGGCATGCACTGGGTGAACGTCGAGGGCTATCCGATGCCGATCCCGGTCAGCGGCCATCCCGCGCTGGAGCTCTGCAACACCTGGGCGGGCTGGGCCGCGCCCCCGAGCCCGGAACGGGATTGGCTGCGCGACTACGACCGGCTCGCGGTGTGGGCCGGTCACGTCGGGCTGCTCGCCCCGGCCACAGTAGGCCGGCTGCGGGAGGCGGGCCGCCGCCGGCCGTCCGCCGGGGACGAGGTGCTGGCGGTGACCCGGGCGCTGCGCACCGCGCTGCACGACGTGCTGCTCGACCCCGACGACACCGCGGCCTTCCGGCGGGTCGCCGGGCCGGCACGGGAGGCCGCTGCGGCGGCCGTCCTGGAGCCGGGCCGGGACGGGATCGCCCACTGGACGCTGCCCGAGGACGCCGGGCTGCGACTGCCGTTGCTGGCGGGTGCCCGGGCCGCCGCCGATCTGCTCACCTCGGCGGCCCGCACCGAGGTGCGAGCCTGCCCGGCCGCCGACTGCGGCTGGCTGTTCCTGGACCCCCGGGGGCGGCGCCGCTGGTGCAGCATGGCCACGTGCGGCAACCGCGCCAAGGTGCGGGCCTACGCCGCCCGCCGCCACCCGGACTGACCACCGCACCCGGCCGACAGCCGGTCACGCCGGCCCGGCGCGGCTACCGCCCGTCCGGCCCGGCGATCGGGAAGCGGCCCCGGCGCCACTGCCAGTGGCGACCGGCCCGGAGGTGGTCGATCACGGCGCGCTGGAGCACGGTACGGCGCGGCAGCCGGTCCAGCGGCGTCTCCAGGGTGCGGAACACGAACCGCAGCACCTCCGTGTCGCCGTCCAGCCCGGGCAGGTCCTGGTAGGGCTCCAGCGTGAACCGCCGCTGGAACCGGACGATGTTGGAGTCCTCCGGCAGGTATTCGCGCAACTGCGGGTCGAGCAGCCAGGAACCGCAGGAGAACGCGGTGTAGCGCTCGCCGGGGAAGTGGCGCGGGAAGAACGCGCGGGCCCGCTCCAGCGACGCGTCGACCGCCTCCGGGATCAGCGGTCCGGAGTCCGGGATGTGCAGTTCGATCGCCTCGGCGTCGCCGCGCTGGTGCTGGAGCCGGCCCAGCTCGTAGATGCCGCCGCGCGCGTGCAGCGTCAGCCAGCACTGCATGACCGGCCAGCCCTCGCCGTTCATCCGCCGGTCGACGGCGAGGTTGTTGCCCAGGTCGGCGAGCGTCGCCCAGGACACGTCGTCCGGGACGCCGTGGTCGCGGTGGTAGGCCCGGACCACGTCGACGAGTGCGAGGTACGCGTAGACGTAGAGGTGCCGCCAGGCCGGACCCCGCTCGCGGGGCAGCGCCGGGCCCGGCGGCAGCCAGGCGTGGCCGCCGAGGTCGGCGCGGACCAGGGCGATCGAGCGGTCGAGCAGCCAGCGCAGCTCCGGGGTCCACAGTGGTGACCCCGGTTCCGGCCAGCCCGCGAGGATCTCGGCGGCGTCGTCGGGGCGTACCGCGAGCCGGGCCAGCAGGGCTGGTGCGTCCGCCCGGCCGGGCAGCGGCGCGGATGGCAGGTCACCGGCGAGCCGGTGCACCCGGTCGACCTCCACGGCGGGCACGCCGAGCCGGCCGGCGACGTCATCGACATCCATGGCGGTGACGCTACCGGCCGGCGCCTGCCCCGACAGCCCCGTGCGTGCTCAGCGGCGTTGCTGGCACGGCACGCAGAAGCGGGCCGAGGGCAGGATCTCCAGGCGGGCGGTCGGGATGTCCTGCCCGCACCGCTCGCAGACGCCGTACGTGCCCTCGGACATCCGCTTCAGCGCCTGGGCGGTGTCCGCGATGCCCTGCCGGGCGGTCTCGACGAGCCGGCGCAGCGTGTCCGGGTCGTGGCCGCCGTAGTCGGGCTGCCGCGTGTGCAGCGTCAGCTCGGTGAGCTGGTCGGTGTACTCGCCGAACTGCCGGTCCAGCAGTTCACGCAGCGTGTCGGTGCGGTTGAGGGCGTGCGTCATGATCAGGCGCTCCTTTCCGGGCGGCGCGGGGTGTCGTGCGGGTGTCGCAGGGCCGAGATGGCGGCCATGCCGGCACCGGTCAGCGCGGCGGTACGGGGTGACGCGGCCCGGTGCACCGTCGCGCCGAGCGTGGCGACCAGCCGGGCGGTCACGTCGGGCCGGGTGGCGCCGTCACCGATGACGATCGGGCCACGGGCCAGCGCGTCGCGGACCAGGGGCCGTAGCGTCGCGTCCTGCCGCAGCTCGCGTACCAGCCGGGCGGTGGTGTCGGCGAGCATGGCGGCGGTCGTCGCGTGGTTGAGGTCCCGCGTGCCGACGTCGGCCCGGCGGGCGGCGACCACCCGGCCGTCCTCCAGCAGCGCCACCTCGGTGAGCTGGGCGCCGATGTCGGCGACCAGCAGGGTGCCGGCGGCGGCGCCGGCGCCGATGGCACCCGCCCGGACGCTGTCGAGGAACAGCAGCCGGGACGGCGCGAGCACAGCGGTGAGCACCCGGCGGGTCGCCTCCTGCTCGGCCGGCGCGGCGAGCACCGGACGGCAGGCCACGACCAGCGCCCCGACCGGGACCGGGGTGCGGTGGTCGCGCAGGATCCGCCGCAGCTCGGAGACGCAGGCCGGGCCGTCGATGATCCGGCCGCGCCGCACGACCGGGCTGCGCAGGCCGTGGCCGAGCGGGACGCTCAGCGTCCGGCCCGGTCCGAGCCAGATCCGCAGCAGGCTGCTGCCGAGGTCCACGGCGATCGGCGCCGCGTCGACGGTGACCGGCGGGCGGCTGCCGTGGGAGCGGCCGATCAGCATGCCGGTACGGGCCGGTGGGCGAATGGCGGTGACAGGGTGCGGCATACCGACCTCTTTCGGATCAGGGTGCCCAACGGGCGGTGGACGTGCGGGGGAGGGGCGTGGCCGGGGCCGCGGGCGTCGGATTCACTCGACGACGCCGGCGGCCGGGGGCTCAGACGCGCTTCTGGTCGCCGCTCGCAGATCGGGACGCGAGGAGACCGGCGAACACCGGTGGCGGAGCCATCGACGTGCGGGTCATGCTCACCACCTCCTCGCTGCTCGGGTACCGCCTCGGACCTCCAGCGTCGCCGGGAACGTCACGCGCGGCACTGCGCGCCACCGGCCAACAAAGGGCGCAATGATTGCCGGTCGCCGGAACCCGGATCCGCCCATACCCCCTGGCTATGGTTGACACATGGAGAACGCGAGCTCAGCTCGAACGTCCACCGCGTCGCCGTAGCTCCGGCCGGCTCCGGCCGGTCCCCGGCGGCCGCGTGCGAAGGAGGTCCCCGTGATCATCGAACGTACGAACCTCCCCGGCATCGGGGTCCGGCACACGCTGGTCACCGAGGAGGGCCGTCGCATCGGGGTGATCGACTACCAGGTGGGCGGCCGGCGCGACGTCGTCCACGACGACCCGGACGACCCGGACCGCATGGTCACGCTCACGCTCACCCGTGACGAGGCGTCGGCCCTGGCCAACCTGCTCGGCTTCCCGGAGCTGGTCGCCGTACCGGCCTGAGCCGCCTGTCACACCGGCGGCGGGCCCGGGCCGGCGTCGGCCCTACGCCGGCAGCGGCCGGCGCGGCCAGTCCAGTGCCCGCGCGCCGAGCACGGCGGCGTGCAGCGTGAACCGGTCCCGCGCGTCGGCGGGGTCGTAGCCGCTCAGCGCCCGGATCCGGGCCAGCCGGTAGGTGACGGTGCGCACCGACACGTGCAGCCGGCGGGCGGCCTCGGTCGACACCTCGCCGCAGGCGAAGTACTCGGTGAGCGTGTCCAGCAGCGGCTCGGCGCCGCCACGCGCCTGGGCCAGCGGCGTCAGCACCGCCCGTACCAGGTCGACCATGGCGGGCTGGTCGCGCAGCAGCACCCGGTAGATCAGCAGGTCGTGCGCGTCGATCACGGATGCCTCGCTGTGCAGGCGCCGCGCCGTGGTGAGCGCCTCCCGGGCCTCCTCGTACGAGCGGGCGATGCCGTAGACGCCCGGGTGCGGACGGCCCACCGCCACCTGCCACGGCCGGCCCCGCACCAGGCGGTCCAGCTCACCGTGCATCAACGCGCCGAGGTTGCCGGTCGCGCCGGCGCCGCGGCCCTGGTCGGCGGTCACGGGATCCGCCGGGGCGATCACCACGAGCAGCCCCTCCTTCGTGGCCACCAGTACGTCCCGGTCACCGAGCCGGTCGAAGATGACCCGCTCCAACGCGCTGATCGCCGCCTCGGTGTCCGGCAGCCGACGGCCGGGCGCGGCCAGCGCGACCTGGTGCACCCGGGCCAGGTCCAGGCCGAACGGCTCGGCCCGCTCCACCAGCCCGCCCAGGTCGGAGTCGCCGCGCAGCAGGTCGTCGACGAGTTCCCGGCGCAGCGACTCCTCCCGCCGGACCAGTTCCCGGCGGGCCACCGCGTACCCCTCGGCGAGGGTGGCCACCGCGGTGTCGACCACGTGCAGGACGGCGTCGGCGGCGGCGCGGACCGCCTCGCTGTCGTCGGACCGGTCCAGGTGCGGCAGCTGCCGCCACACGCGCCGCGCCGCGGACAGGTAGAGACGTACCGCGCGGCCGGCGGAGATCCCCTGCTCGGCGGCGCGCCGGCCCAGCGCGCCGACCGCGTCGAGTTCGGCGCGGCGCGGGCGGCGGCCGGTCACCGCCGCGTCGGTCAGCAGCCGCAGGTAGTCGCCGAGCAACTCCACCGGCACGCCACCGGCGTCGGCGCCCGCCGCGCGGGCCACCTCGGCCAGCCACTGCTCGTCCTCGCCGCCCGCGACCGGCGCCGGACGGCGGGCGCTGTCGGTCATCGCGGTCCCCCCGGGTGGGGCCGGCACCGGACGCCGGCCCATCGCATCAGCCTAGGCGGGCCGTCCGGCGACCGGCCCGCGCGCGCCGCCTGTGTCACGCCCGCGACGACGGGTCGATCACCAGCGCCGGGCCGGTGCGCGGCCCGCCCCGGGGCCCGCGGGTCAGCAGCTCCGCGGCCCGCGCCGGGTCGTCCGCGGCAGCCACCTGATCGAGTACGCGCAGCCAGTGCTCGCCGTGCGTGTCGGTGAAGCCGGTGCCGACGACGGCGATCCGGCGGCCGGTGACCGGGCCGGGTACGGCGTGCTCGCCCGGCTCGGTGGACCCGATCGCCGGCCCGGCCGGCACTCCTGCGGGTTCGGCGCGGTCCCCGGCGGTGACGACGAGATCCGGTGATCCGCACCGCATCGCGCGGACCGATCCGGCACGGTCCACCTCCACGATCGTGGCACGCAGGTGCCCCGCCGGGGCGAGGTCGCGGACCACCCGGTCGAGTGCGCCGGCCAGGTACGGCACGGTGCGCTGCGGTCCGGCGGCGGCCCGGCGGAACGCCTGCTCGATCGCCCGGCGCCCGGCGGGCGTGTCCAGCGCGGCGCCGGTGACGGTGCCGAGCAGGACGCGCAGCCCGCCACCGCGGACCGGTACGGCGGCGCCGATCTCGCCGGCCCTGCCGCAGATCGCCAGCGCGGCGCTTCCCGGCCCGGCCGGCACGGTGAACACGGCGACGTCCGGCGGCGCGGCGGCGCGCGTCACCGTAGCGGTCCGCGTCCGGCGGCGGGCCCAGGCCAGGACCGGCACCACGGCCAGGCCGGCCGCCGAGGCGAGCAGCGCCTGCGGATCACTGCGGTGGCCGGGGATCACCGGTACGACGACGGACAGCGCGACCAGCACGCCCGCCCACGCCGACACCAGCGCCGCGACCCGGGGGCGGGCCGAGACGCCGAGCAGGCCCGGCAGCAGCACCCAGCCGAGTGGCGTGCTGACCTCGGCGAGGCCCATCAGCATCGCGTTCCCGGTGGTGCCCGCCAGGGCGGCTCGCATCGGCAGCACGCCGACCACCCTATCGGGGGACCGGCCGGACGCCGACCGGTGTACCGGGCAGACCAAACCTCACTCCTTACCCGAAACACAGCGGAGCCGACACGACACGTTCGCGTGATTCTCTCGACATACCGTCGCGCGGCCTGGCCGGTTAGGGTTGACCTACCGCAGGTCGATCTTGAGGAGTGTGTGTGCTGGTTCTGGTGGCGGTCCATGCGTTCGCAGCCGTGACCGCCCCCGTGCTGGTACGCCTCCTCGGTCGGCGGGCTCTCTACCTGCTGGCGGCCGTCCCGGCGGCGGCCCTGATCTGGGCGGTGACCCGCACCGAACCGGTCCGCGCGGGCCGGCCCGTCGTCGAGACCGTCACCTGGGTGCCGCAGCTCGGCCTGGAACTCGCGCTGCGCATGGGCACGCTGTCCTGGCTGCTGGTGCTGCTCGTGGGTGGAGTCGGCGCCCTCGTGCTGGCCTACAGCGCGCGCTACTTCCGCTCCGACGATCCCGGCCTCGGCCGGTTCGCCGCGGTGTTCGTCGCGTTCGCCGGCGCGATGCTCGGCCTGGTCGTCTCCGACGACCTGTTGCTGCTGTACGTGTTCTGGGAACTCACCACCGTCTTCTCGTACCTGCTGATCGGCAGCGACCCGACCAAGCGGGCCAGCCGCCGCGCGGCGATGCAGGCGCTGCTGGTGACCACGCTGGGCGGCCTGGCGATGCTCGCCGGGTTCGTGATGCTCGGCCAGCACGCCGGCTCGTACCGGTGGTCGGAGATCGCCGGGAACCTGCCCGAGGGCGGCTACCTCACCGTCGCGCTGGTGCTCGTCCTGCTCGGCGTGACCAGCAAGTCGGCGATCTTCCCGTTCAGCTTCTGGCTGCCGCGCGCGATGGCGGCGCCCACGCCGGTCAGCGCGTACCTGCACGCCGCCGCGATGGTCAAAGCGGGCGTGTTCCTGGCCGCGCTGATGGGCCCCGCCGTGGGCCAGACCACCGTGTGGCGCGGCGTCCTGCTGGCCGGCGGCCTGATCACGCTGTTCCTCGGCGGCTGGACGGCGCTGCGGCAGGTCGACCTGAAGCTGCTGCTGGCGTACGGCACGGTGAGCCAGCTCGGCCTGCTCATGGTGATCCTCGGCGCGGGCACCCGGGACACCGCGCTGGCCGGCGCCGCGATGCTGCTGGCGCACGCCCTGTTCAAAGCCACACTGTTCCTCGTCGTCGGCGTCGTCGACCACGTCACCGGCACCCGCGACCTGCGCGAGCTCAGCGGGCTGGGCCGGCGCGCGCCGGTGCTGGCGGCGGTCGCCGGACTCGCGGCCGCCTCGATGGCGGGCCTTCCGCCGCTGATCGGCTTCGTGGCCAAGGAGGCCGCGCTCGAGGCGTTCCTGCACGGTGGCACGACCGAACTGGTCGTGCTCGCCGGCGTGGTGGCCGGCTCGGCGCTGACCGTCGCGTACACCGCGCGGTTCCTGTGGGGCGCGTTCGCCGCCAAGCCCGGCGTCGCGGAGACCCGGCCGCACCGGATCGAGCCGGCGTTCATCGGCCCGGCGGCGGTGCTCGCCCTCGCCGGTCTCGCGGTCGGCGTGCTCGCCCCGGCGGTGGACCGGGTGCTGGCCCCGTACGCCGATCAGTTCCCGACCGCCGACCCCGGCTACCACCTGGCCCTCTGGCACGGCCTGACCCCGGCGCTGGGCCTGTCGGCGCTGGCGGTGACCGCCGGTCTCGGGCTGTTCCTGCTGCTGCACCGGCGCCGGCCGTACCTGCCGCGGCTGCCGTTCGACGGCGCCACCGGCTACGACCGGCTGGCCGGCGCGGTCGACCGCGCGGCGGTCGAGTTGACCGGCGCCACCCAGCGCGGCTCGCTGCCGTTCTACCTCGGCGTCATCCTGCTGGTGCTGGTCGTGCTGCCCGGTGGCGCGGTGCTCGCCGGCGCGCCGTGGGCCAGCCGGTTCCAGCTCTGGGACACCCCGTTGCAGGCGGTCGCCGGCGCGGTCATCGTGGTCGCGGCGCTGGTGGCCGCGCGCGCCCGCCGCCGGCTGACCGCGATGATCCTGGTCGGCGTGACCGGCTACGGCACGGCGCTGATGTTCATCCTGCACGGCGCGCCCGACCTCGCGCTCACCCAGTTCCTGGTGGAGACCGTCACGATCGTGATGTTCGTGCTGGTGCTGCGCCGCCTGCCGCGCCGGTTCTCGGCCCGCCCGATCCGCGCCACCCGGCGGTTCCGGGTCGCGCTCGGCGTCGCCGTCGGCGTGGTCACCGCCGGGATGGCGTACGTGGCGGCGGGCAGCCGGACCGCCACGCCGATCTCGGTCGGCTTCCCGGACGAGGCCGTCTCCTACGGCGGCGGCAAGAACGTCGTCAACGTGACCCTCGTCGACATCCGCGCCTGGGACACGATGGGCGAGATCGCCGTGCTGGTGGTGGCCGCCACCGGCGTGGCCAGCCTGATCTTCCGCCGCTCCCGCGCGCTGGACCTGCGCAGCGGCATCCCCGGCGCCGGCCGGCAGCAGTCGTCGCGCCCGCGCTGGCTGACCAGCGGCGCGACCTCCCGGCAGCAGTCGGTGATCCTCCAGGTGGTCACCCGCCTGCTCTTCCACGCCATCCTGCTGTTCTCGATCTACCTGCTCTTCTCCGGCCACAACGCCCCCGGTGGCGGCTTCGCCGCCGGGCTGGTCGCCGGGCTGGGACTCGCCGTGCGATACCTGGCGGGCGGACGTACCGAACTCAACGGCGCCGCACCCGTCGACGCCGGCCTGGTGCTCGGCGCGGGCCTGTTCGTCGCGGTCGGCACCGGCGTGGCCGCGATGCTGCTGGGCGGCGAGTTCCTGCAGAGCGCGACGCTCGACTTCCACCTGCCGCTGCTGGGCCACGTGCACTTCGTGACGTCGGTCTTCTTCGACGTCGGCGTCTACCTCATCGTGGTCGGCCTCGTCCTGGACATCCTGCGCAGCCTGGGCGCCGAGATGGACCGCCAGGAGGAGGTCGACGAACAGGAGACCGAACCGGCCGGCGTACGGGAAGAGGAGCTGGTGTGAGCCCGAACATCCCCAACCTGGTCTACGTCGTGGTCATCGGCGTCCTGTTCGCCACCGGCGTCACCCTGCTGCTGGAACGCAGCCTCACCCGCGTCCTGATGGGGGTCATCCTGCTCGGCAACGGCGCCAACCTGCTGCTGCTCACCGGCGGCCGGGCCGGCGGCCCACCGATCGTCGGCACCACCGCCCAGGAGGACATGTCCGACCCGCTGCCCCAGGCGATGGTGCTGACCGCGATCGTGATCACGCTCGGCATGACCGCGTTCCTGCTCGCGCTGGCCTACCGGAGCTGGCACCTCAACGGGCACGACGAGGTGCAGGACGACGTCGAGGACCGCCGGATCATGGAGCTGGCCGACCGGGACGAGGGCCCGGGCACCTCGGACTCGGACACCGTCGACGCCGCCGACGGCGGCCCCGAGGGCCGGGTGCTCGCCGCCGGCGAGGCGGAGGCCGTCCGATGACCTGGCTCGTCCCGCTGCCGGTGGTGATGCCGCTGCTCGGCGCCGCCCTCACCCTGCTGCTCGCCCGCCGGGCCCGCGCCCAGCGGTGGGTCAGCATCATCGTGCTCACCGCCACCGTCGCGGTGGCCGCGATGCTCCTGGTCCGCTCCTCGCTGGACGGCCCGCTCGTGGTGGAGGTGGGCGGCTGGGTGGCGCCGATGGGCATCGTGCTCGTCGCCGACCAGCTGGCCGCGCTGATGCTCGTGGTGTCCGCCTCGGTCACCCTGTGCGTGCTCGTCTACTCCATCGGGCAGGGCATGGCCGACGGCAACGAGGAGACGCCGCTGTCGGTCTACCACCCGACCTATCTGGTGCTGACCGCGGGCGTCTGCAACGCCTTCCTCTCCGGCGACCTGTTCAACCTCTACGTCGGCTTCGAGATCCTCCTGGTGGCGAGCTACGTGCTGCTGACGCTGGGCAGCACCGAGACGCGGATCCGGGCCGGCACCACGTACGTCGTGGTCAGCCTGCTCTCGTCGCTGATCTTCCTGGTGGCGATCGGCCTGGTCTACTCCGCCACCGGCACGCTGAACCTGGCGCAGCTCGCCGACCGACTGGACGCGCTGCCCGACGACATCCGCATGGTGCTCCAGGGCATGCTGCTGCTCGCCTTCGGCATCAAGGCGGCGGTGTTCCCGCTGTCCGCGTGGCTGCCGGACAGCTATCCCACCGCGCCCGCGCCGGTGACGGCGGTCTTCGCCGGCCTGCTCACCAAGGTCGGCGTGTACGCGATCATCCGTACCGAGACGCTGCTGTTCCCCGGTGGCCGCACCGCCGACCTGCTCATGGTGATAGCGGCGCTGACCATGGTGGTGGGCATCCTCGGCGCGGTCGCGCAGTCGGACATCAAACGGCTGCTGTCGTTCACGCTGGTCAGCCACATCGGGTACATGCTGTTCGGGGTCGGCCTGACCACCCCGCTCGGCCTGTCCGCGGCGATCTTCTACGTGGTGCACCACATCACCATCCAGACCACGCTGTTCCTCGCCGCCGGCCTGGTCGAACGACGCGGCGGCAGCACCGCGCTGGACCGCCTCGGCGGCCTGGCCCGGCTGTCACCACTGCTGGCGGTGCTGTTCTTCGTGCCCGCGCTGAACCTGGCCGGCATACCACCGTTCTCCGGGTTCCTCGGCAAGCTCGGGCTGGTCCAGGCCGGCGTCGACGACGGCGGGTTCCTGGCCTGGTCGCTCGTCGCCGGGGGACTGCTCACCAGCCTGCTCACGCTCTACGCCATCGCCCGGGTGTGGAACCTCGCCTTCTGGCGGGCGCCGCACGCGGACATGCCGGAGCCCGGCGACGCCGAGCAGGCGGCCCGCACCGACGGCGCCGAGCAGCCGCACGACGGCTCGTCGCCGGCCGGTGCGGTGCTGCCCCGGCTGATGACCGTGTCCACCGCCGCGCTCGTGGTGCTCGGCCTGGCGTTGACGGTGGTGGCCGGACCGCTGTTCGACATCAGTACCGACGCCGCCGACGACCTGTTGCGCCGTGCCCCGTACGTCGAGGCCGTGTTCCCGGAGGGACCGCCGTGACCAGTCAGCCGAAAGCGCCACTGACCCGCCGTGACCGCTGGCGCAACCGGGCCATCGCGGTGACCGGCCTGGTGACCGTCTGGGTGCTGTTGTGGGGCACCTTCAGCTGGGCCAACGTGATCAGCGGACTCGTGGTCGCGGCGGTGCTGCTGGTGGTCTTCCCGCTGCCCCCTGTCACGTTCGCCGGCCGGATCCGGCCGGTACCGCTGCTGCGGTTCGTGATCCGCTTCCTGTACGACCTGGTGGTCGCGTCCGCCCAGGTGGCCTGGCTGGCCTTCCGTTCCGGGCACCCGCACTCGGCGATCATCGCGGTGCGCCTGCGGGTGAACACCGACCTCAACCTGACCCTCAACGCCGAGGCGCTGTCGCTGGTGCCGGGCAGCCTCATCCTGGAGGCCGACCGGAGTACCGGGACGCTCTACGTGCACGTCATCGGGATCCGGAGCCCCGACGAGGTGGAACGGTTCCGGCGCAGCGTGCTGGAGCTGGAGGCGCGCATCGTCGCCGCCGTCGGCTCGGCCGAGGAACGCGACCGGATCCGCCACGACGAGGCCGAACCCGCCGGTTCGGTCGAACTGGAAGGAGCACCGACGTGACCGTCGTCGCCGTGATCGTCACCGCGCTGCTCGTCGCGGCCGGTGGACTCACCCTCGTCCGCATCATCCGCGGGCCGTCCATCCTCGACCGGGCCGTCGCCACCGACGTGCTGCTCGCCGTCGCGGTCGCGGCCATCGCCACCGAGGCGGCCTACAGCCGGGACGCCACCGCGCTGCCGGTCCTCGTCGTCCTCGCCCTCGTCGGTTTCGTCGGATCGGTGAGCGTCGCCCGGTTCGCGTCCCGGAGAAGCACGAAGTGACCGCCGACGCGATCCTGGACATCGTCGCCAGCGTCTGCCTGATCGCCGGCGCGCTGCTCTGCCTCGCCGCCGGCATCGCGCTGGTCCGCTTCCCGGACGTGCTGTCGCGGATGCACGCGGCGGCCAAGCCCCAGGTGCTCGGGCTGCTACTGGTGCTGTTCGGCTGCGCGCTGCGGCTGCGTACCGGGGTGGACATCACCACGCTGGTCCTGGTGGGCCTGTTCCAGCTCGCGACCGCCCCGGTGGCGGCGCACATGGTGGGGCGGACCGCGTACCCGCACGACGACATCCGGCGGGACCTGCTGATCACCGACGAGCTGGCCGACCACATCGACCGGATCCGCGCGGACCGGGCCGGTGAGCCGGAGGAGACGTCGCCGGTCCGCACGTCCTGACACTCCGTACGAGCGCCGAGGCAGGGGAGCCCATGAGCGGCACGGTCTACGAGAACGCCCGCATCCACACCCTCGACCCGGACCGCCCGTACGCCGAGGCGATGGTGGTCCGCGGCGAGCGGATCGTCGCCGTCGGTGACCTCGCCGACTGCCGGGACCGGGCCGGCGGCGGCGCACGGCGGGTCGACCTCGGCGGGATGGCCGTGCTGCCCGGGCTGATCGACAGCCACATCCACGCGGCGTCCTACGTGCGCGGGCTGAACCAGGTGGACCTGCGCGGCACGGCGAGCCTCGACGAGGCGCTGACCCGGATCGCGGGACACGCCGCCACTCTGCCGCCGGACGCCTGGCTGCTCGGCGGCGGGTGGGACAGCAACAGATGGACCCGGCCCGTGCAGCCGGCCCGCACCGACCTGGACCGGGTCTGCCCGGACCGGCCGGCGGCGCTACCGAGCATCGACGGCCACACCATCTGGGTGAACACCGCCGCCCTGGCCCGCCTCGGCATCGACGCCACCACCTCCGACCCGCCCGGCGGGCAGATCGCGCGGGACGAGCACGGCGAGCCGACCGGCATCCTGCGCGAGGCGGCGGCCGACGCGGCGTACGCGGTGGTGCGCTCCCCACACGCCGGTGACCTGGTGGCGCAGCTGCGCGCCCACCTGCCCCGGCTGCTCTCCGCCGGCCTGACCGGCATCCACGACCTCGACGGGCAGGACGCCCGCGCCGCCTACGAGACGCTGTACGCCCGCGGCGAGCTGCCGCTGCGGGTGCACAAGACGATCCCCGCCACCGCCCTGGACGAGGCGATCGACGCCGGCTGGGCCACCGGCGACGGGGACCGCTGGCTGAGCACCGGCCCGGTGAAGATCTTCACCGACGGCGCGCTCGGCTCACACACCTGCCTGATGACCGAGCCGTACGACGGCGAGCCCGGCAACCACGGCATCGCCGTCACCCCGGCCGAGGAGTTCGAGCGGCTGGTGGCGACCGCCGCCGCGGCCGGGATCGCGGTGGCGGCGCACGCCATCGGCGACGCGGCGAACCGGATGGTGCTGCGGGCGTACGCGCGCTGGCGTGAGTCGGCGGAGCCCGGCGCGGTGGCACGGCTGCGGCACCGGATCGAGCACACCCAGCACCTGCTGCCGGACGACGTGCCGCTGCTCGCCCGTCACGGCGTGATCGCCTCGATGCAGCCCACGCACTGCACCAGCGACATCCCGCTGACCACCCGGATGCTCGCCGGCCGGGGCCTGGCGTCGTACGCCTGGCGCAGCCTGCTCGACGCCGGGGCGACTGTGGCGTTCGGGTCGGACGCCCCGGTGGAGGACCCCGACCCGTTCTTCGGCATCCACGCCGCGGTGACCCGGCAGCAGCCCGGCGGCACCCCGCCCGGCGGCGTCGACCCGCACGAGCGGCTCGACCTGGACGCCGCGTTGCGCTGCTTCACCGAGGCCGGCGCGTACGCCTCCTACGAGGAGCACCTGAAGGGCCGGTTGCGTCCCGGCATGCTCGCCGACTTCATCGTGCTGCCCACCGACCCGTACCGGGTCGAACCGGCGCGGCTGCGGGACCTGACCGTGGCGATCACGGTGGTCGGTGGCGTGGTCCGCTGGCAGCGCTGACCGTGTCCCGCCCGGACGCCGCTGTCCGGGCGGGACACGGCGCTCAGGCGCCCTTCACCCAGTCGAGGCTGAACCGGGCGAAGTAGATGCCGCCGGTGTCGCCCACCTCGTACAGGTTGCCGACAGTGCCGTCGGCCAGGACCGCCATCGTCGAGTAACCGGCGCCGCCGGGCTTGACCAGCGCCCGCGCCGGCCAGGTCGCGCCGTCGTCGGTGGACAGCCGGACGGTGAGGTCGTTGCGCGCGGTCGGGTGCGCGTTGTTGCTGAACAGCGCCGTGCGGGTGCGTACCGGCGCGCGGTTCGCGCCGACCTCGGCCGGGCGCAGGTAGGACATCTCGTCGGCGTTGCAGAGCGGGTCGGTCAGCACGGCGCTCGCCGTCGCCGGGCCGAACGTCGTGGCGCCGTCGGTGGAGGTGGCGTAGAAGCGGCTGCGGGTCGAGTTGTGCCGCATGTTCTGCACCACTGCGCCGGTGCCGCGTTCGATCGCCTTGCTCTCGTTGATGTTCCCGCCGGCGGATCCGCCGCGCCGCCAGGTCGCGCCGTGGTCGTCGCTGTAGATGTTCGCGGCGTGGCTGGTGCCCGCGGAGTCCCGGTACGCGATCGGCTGGATCAGGCGGCCGGTGCTGGTCTGGATGCCGTGGCCGGAGGAGAAGAACACCTGCCGCCAGGTGGGGTCCTTGATGGCCGGGTTCAGCTCGACCGGGGCGCTCCAGGTGGCGCCGTCGTCCCGGCTGGTGATGTAGCGCAGGTGCATGCTGTTCGGGTCGTCGGCGGTGTTCAGGCCGGAGCCGCCGGACCAGAAGCTGATGCCGGGCCGGGGGGAGTAGGTGAAGAAGCAGTAGACGACGCCGGTGGCGCGGTCCACGAGCAGGCTGGGGTCGCCGACGCCCTCGCTGGTGGTGGGCGGCGCGTGGATGACGCGGGGCTGCTCGAAGCTGCGTCCGCCGTCGGTGCTGCGGATCATCACGATCTGGATGTTGTTGGTGCCGCCGCCGAGGTCGTACGAGCCGTTGACCCGGGCGTCGGCCACGGCGATGACGGTGCCGCTGCCAGTGACGGCCAGGCCGGGGATGCGGACCGAGGCGACTGTGCCGTCGTAGCGGCCGTTCGCGCCGTTGAGGCCGCGGATCACGGTCTGCGTGGTCAGCAGCGTGGTGGTGGCGAGCTGCGGGCTGCCGGCGGTGAGGTCGCAGGAGGTGGTGCCGCGCAGCGTGGTGTCGAAGCCGGGCGCGGTGACCCGCAGCGTGTACGGGGTGCCGGCGCCGACGGTCCAGTAGTGCAGGTGGTTGCCGCCGGCGGCGACGGTGCGGGTCCACGGTGAGCCGGTGCGTCCGGGCCAGGTGACGGTGAAGTCCCGGGCCGTCGTGGTGCGGTTCTCCAGCGCGAGTTGGAGGCGGCCGTTCGTGCAGTCGAAGCCGGCCAGCGCGGACATGCCGGTGCCGCAGTGGAAGATGCCGCCGGTGGTCTCGTCCAGACCGGTCGGGGTCGTCGTGCGTAGCGTGTACGGCGTGCCGGGGGACAGCGTCCAGTACAGCTCGGCGTTGCCACCGGCGGCGACCGTGCGGGTCCACGGCGAGCCGGAGCGACCGGGCCAGGTGACGGTGTAGGTCTGCGTCGTGGCGCTGCGGTTGTCGAGGTCGAGCAGCAGCCGGCCGGCGGTGCAGTCGGCGCCGACGGTGGCTGTCACACCGGCGGGGGCGGCGGCCTGGGCGGCGGTGGCGGGCAGTACGGAGAGCAGGGTGAGGGCGGCCGCCGCGAGGACGGTTGCGCGGCGCGGTATGGCGCGGCGAGGGGACACGTGGTTCCTTCCGGGACGGGGGAGGGGGAATCGGCCGATCTATCCGACGTCAGATGTCCGATGTCTGCACGCTAGGTGGGTTCACCCCGGCCCGTCAAGGATCGGTTCCCGTCGACGTCGACCGTCCGGCATGGACGGTCGTCAGCGGTCCGGCCCGTGCGTCTCGCCGAGCAGCGCCTCGCCCATCGCGGTGAGCCGGTGCAGCACCAGGTTGCCGTGCCGCTGACTGGTGATCAGCCCGGCCTCGCGCAGGATGGTGGTGTGGTGGCTGGTGGTGGCCGGCGAGATGCGGGCACGCCGGGCCAGTTCGCCGGTGGTGGCGCCGGCCGCGGCGGCGCGCAGCACCGCCACCCGGGTGTGGCCGAGCAGCGGTCCGAGCCGGCGTTGCGGACCGGCCGGCGGCGCCGGTTCCGGTCGCTGCCGGCGTGCCGGGTAGACGAGCGTCGGCGGCAGTTCGGGGTCGGCCAGCGTGATCGGCGCGTGCCAGCAGAAGTACGACGGGACCAGCGTGATGCCCCGACCGTCGAGATGCATGTCCCGGTCCTCCGGGTAGCCGTGCACGGACAGCACCGGCGGATCCCAGGAGGTCTCCGGGCTCAGGTCGTCGAGGATCCGCCCGGCGCCGTCGTCGAGGATCCAGGCACCGCGCAGGGCCCGGTCGCCGGAGACGGCAGAGGTGATCTGAGCCCAGTACGGTGCGAGCGCGACCCGGAAGTAGGCGCGCAGCGCGTCGCCGAGGCCGTGCCGGGCGGCGAGCCGGCCGGCGGCCAGGTCGCTCATCCACGCGCCGTCGACGGGCGTCACCATCCGCCCCAGTTCGGTGCGGATCCGCCGGGCCGGGGTGCCGACTACCCGGTCGATCCCCTCGTCGAGGTCGGTGACCGGGCCGGGGGTGAGGAAGTCGGGGAAGTACCGCTTGAGCGGCACGACGGGCAGGAGCCGCTCGCGCACGACCGGGACGAGGCCGGCCCGCTCCAGGCCCGGACGGATCTGCCGGTGCCACCGGGCGTAACCCGCGTAGCCGGCCCGGGTCTGGAGGCGGTGCAGGCTGCAGACGATCTCCCACAGGGGATCCGGCCGGACCGCCAGCCGGGTGCGGCTGAGGTCCCCGGCTGTGAAGTGGATGCGTAGCGTCCCCATGACGCACAGTGTTCCGAGGTGTGCTGCCGTCTTCAGTCTCGTCCACGACATTGACATATATCGCTGGAATGGACGCGGCGGGGCGGCAGCCGCACGGCTGCCGCCCCGCCCTGTCCCGGCTCAGCCCGCGCTGCAGCTCGTACGCCACCGGTGGGAGGCGATGTTGTCGTTCGTGGTCTCCCCGTAGCCGCCCCGCGTGGAGCCCCAGTTGAAGGTGTGCTGGGTGAGGTTGTCCCACACCTCGCCGGCGCCGAGACAGGCGTACGCGCCGGTGTAGTCGGGGTGGATGTAGAGGGCGACCGGCCGGCCGCCATTCGAGTCGTTCCAGGCCGAGGACGCCAGGTTGCGCATGCTGGCCCGGTTGTTGTAGTCGCAGTTGGCGTTCTCCGCCGTGTTGATCGTGTCCCAGTTGTTGTCGGCGTTGTACCACCAGCACCACCGGCCGGCCCAGTTGGCGTCCTGGCTGACGTACAGGTAACCGCTGCCCGCGGCGGCACGCTGCGTCGCGTCCGCGTGCGGGGTCGGCCGGGGTGCGGCCTGGGCGGCGGTGGCGGTGAAGGCCAGCGCGGCTGCCGCCGCGGCCACTGTGGCCAGCACGGACCGTAGTGCTCTCATGGTGTTTCCCTCCGGTCGGGTCCTTCCGCGGCGGGCCGCCACGGACGTCGTGGGGGTGGTTCAGCCGGCGGCCAGCACGGCGCGTGCCCGCGGCAGCGCGTCGGCCTCCAGGCGGAGCCGTTCGGCGACCTCGGTGTGGAACCGCCTGTCGAGGGCGCCCCGATGCTCGGCGTCGAGCCGCCGGGCGAGCCGGCCGAACCCGGTCCGGGTCGCGCAGGTCGCCTCCGCCTCCGCCAGCCCGATCTCACCGGGTGACGCGGCGCCGGACGCCGGCTCGGGCACCGACGCGCGGGCCGACGCCGGGTCGGCGACGTCGTGCCCGGCGGCGCGCATGCACCGCCGCCACGCGGTCACACCGTCGGCGTAGCGGGGGTCGGCGAGCACCCGGCCGACGCGCAGTCCGGCCAGGTTGTCGGTGATCCTGGTGACGCGGTACCAGGCGGGCAGGTCGCGATAGAGCTGCCGCTCCGCCTCGGAGGTGCAGCTGTGACTGCTGCGGCGTAGCACGCCGCCGGCCGGCAGCGTCGCGCGCAGGGCGTCGGGCTCGCCGGGGTCGCCGTTCACCGCGCGTACGGCGGCGGCGCCGCGCTCCGGGGGCAGGTCCCGGACGTACCGCGCGTTCGGGTCGGCCGCAATCGCCTCCTGGAGCCGGCGTTCCAGGGCGCCGCCGTATCCGTACCGGCGGGCGTAGGAGACGTCGTCGAGGACGTACGGGAACTCGCGCAGCTCGGGCACCGGCTGCCGGGGCACCGGCCAGTAGCGGAACCCGCGCCGCTGCATGCAGTCGCGGATGAGTACCTGCGTGGCGGCGTACCGCACCTCGGCGGGCGTTACGGAGGTGGGCGGGACCGGCGGCACGGCGGCCGTGCTCGCTGCGGGCAGCCCGTGACCCTTGGACGGCGGCGCGATGTCCGGGCGGGCGCCCAGCGCCCCGGCCACCGCCGCCGCGAGGGCGGCGGGGACCGCGACGGCGTACCACCAGGACCGCGCGCGACGCGACACCACCGCCATGACATGCCCCTCGGCCGCCCGGGGCGCCCGGTGCGCCCGTCAGAAGACAGCTTCGGTGCGGGGCGTGCGCCGGGACAGAGACCTTCGATCAGGCTCGAACGACAGGTCCCGGCGTACGGCGGATCAGGTCTGTGCGGCGCGGGCGATGCTCGCCCGGATGGGCGCGTAGTGCTCGGCGACCGCCGAGCGCAGCGCCGCCGCGTCGGCGGCGGTGAGGGCGGCGACGATCGCCTGGTGCCGCTGGGCGGTGATGACCCGGTCCTCCGGCTCGGTCTGCAGCGTGGGCGCGACGATTGCCTGCACCTGCCAGAACGCCTCGGTGAGCTGGACCAGCAGGTCGTTGCCGAGGGGTTCCATCAGCTTCAGGTGGAACGCGCGGTCGACGTCGAGGAAGTCCTCGCCGCGGGCGGCGCGGCTGTGCATCTCGTCGGCGAGCGCGGACAGCTCCGAGCGGTGCTGCTCGTCCAGGGCGTCGATGACGGTGGTGGCCAGTCCCTGCTCCAGCGTCTGTCGGACGTCGACGACCTGGGCCAGGACGCGGTGGTCGTCCTCACCGCTGAGCAGGCCCCGGAACGTCAGGCTCTCCACCAGGGCGTTGAGGGACATGCGGCCGACGAACGTGCCGTGGCCGTGGCGTACCTCGACGATGTCGAGCGCGGAGAGGATCTTCACTGCTTCGCGGACGCTGGAGCGGCTGGCGCCGACCGCCTCGCACAGTTCCGTCTCGGTGGGCAGGAGGTTTCCCGGCTTGAGGCGGTTGCGCAGGATGTACTCCTTGATCCTGGTGGCGACCTCCTGCCGGCGAGGGCTCGGCCGCTCGGCGCCGCGTAGCGGACTGGCGTCAATGGTCGTCATCTGCCCCTTGCCCTTCGTTCCCGAATCTGACACCCTCACCCTACCGGCATCAGACGTCAGACGTCATACACCTTATGCTTCACATCCCCGAGCGCGAGCGGTCACGCGAGCGCATGAAGAGCCTATGGAGGCAGCTACGTGAGCACCACCGGTAAGCCGTCGAGGAGCCGGCGCGCACTGCGCGGCCGCGTCCGCTCCCTGACCGTCGCCTCCCTCGCGGGCGGCCTCGCGGTCGCGCTGGCGGCCTGCAGTGGCGGTCCCGCCTCGACCAACGCCGTGGGCGACGGAAAGGGGGGCACGTCCATCGAGGCCACGCTGGCCTTCACGCTCTCCAGCGGTTTCGATCCCAGCAACGCCTCCTCGGCCGTGGCGACAGCGGTCAACCAGCACGTCTTCGAGGGCCTCGTCGACCTCGACCCGATCACGCGGGAACCCTACAACGCCCTGGCCAAGAGCGACCCGACCCCCGGGGCCGACGGCCGGACCTACACCGTGACGCTGCGTGACGGGGCGAAGTTCTCCGACGGCGCCCCGGTCACCGCCGAGGACGTTGCCTGGTCCTTCACCCGCGTGCTCAAGCCCGCGGACCCGAAGGCGCCGCCGCTGATGCAGGGCTTCGTGTCGTTCCTGGACACCGTCACCGCCAAGGACGCGACGACCGTCGAGTTCACGCTGAAGTACCCGTTCGCGCTGTTCAGCGAGCGGATCTCGGTCATCAAGATCGTCCCCAAGGCGAAGACCGGTGACGCGGCCGCGGCCAAGGCGTTCGACACCGCCCCGATCGGCTCCGGCCCGTTCAAGGTGGACAGCGCGTCAAAGGAATCCGGCATCAAGCTGAGCAAGAACGCGAACTACAACGGCCCGCGCGCCGCCAAGGTCGAGACGATGACGTGGAACACCACCACCGAGGCGTCGGCCCGCGTGTCGGACCTGCAGGGCGGCCGGGTGCAGGCCATCGAGGCCGTGCCGTACCTGAACGTGGACTCGCTCAAGGACAAGTACACGATCGACGTGAAGCAGGCCTTCAACCAGGTCTTCCTCATGTTCAACAACGCCGCCGCGCCGTTCAGCGACAAGCGGGTGCGCCAGGCCCTGCACTACGCCATCGACAAGGACGCGGTCATCAAGACCGCGCTCAACGGCTACGGCAGCCCGGCGACCAGCTACCTCGACGAGGGCAACAAGGCCTACCAGAAGGCCGCCACCGTCTACGACTACAACCCGGACAAGGCCAAGGCCCTGCTCCAGGAGGCCGGCGTCACCAACCTGTCGTTCCGGCTCGACACCACCGACAGTTCGGTGGTCAAGGACGTCGCCCCGCTGGTCATCGAGCAGTGGAAGAAGATCGGCGTCAACGCCACGCTCAACACCGTGCCGTCCTCGGCCATCTACGGCGACATCGTCCCCAAGGACACCTTCCGGGTGCTCATGGCCACCGGTGACCCGAGCGTCTTCGGCGTCGACACCGACCTGCTGATGCGCTGGTACTACTTCGGCGAGACCTGGCCGGGCCAGCGCTACCGCTGGAGCGACGCCGACCGCAAGGCCATGGGCGACCTGCTGGACAAGGCCGCGCAGACCTCCGACGAGACGGCCCGCAAGGCGCTGTGGAAGCAGGCCCTGGACATGGCGGCGGACCAGGTGCCGCTGTACCCGATCCTGCACACCAAGGTCGTCACCGCGTACGACCCGGCCAAGGTGGACGGCTTCTCCGGCGCCTCCACCACCGGCCTGTACTTCCTGGGCACCGGCCGGACCGGCTGAGCCCACGCTCGGGGTTCCGGCCCCGCAGGCGTCCCGCCCGGCCCACATGACTCGTGCGGCCGGGCGGGGCGTCCCGGCGCCCCGCCACGAGAAAGAGAATCCATGCTGACCGTCCTGAACCTGGTCGCACGACGATTCCTGACGCTGATCCCCCTGGTGCTGGGCATCACGCTCTTCGTCTTCGTGATCATGCAGTTCTCCCCGATCGACCCGGCGTTGTCAGTCCTCGGTGACCAGGCCACGCCGGCGCAGGTCGAGGCGTTCCGCGCCGCCAACGGCCTGAACGACCCGCTGCCGCTGCGCTACCTGCACTTCCTCGGCGACCTCGTCCGCGGCGACCTCGGCATGACGTTCCCGCCGTCGGTCCCGGTCGCCGAGAAGATCGCCATGGCGCTGCCGCTGACCATCCAGCTCACCGCGCTCGGCGTCGTCGGCGCGCTGGTCATCGCGCTGGCGCTCGGCATCCCGGCTGCCCTGTACCGGGACCGCTGGCCCGACCAGGTCATCCGGATCGTCTCCATGGCCGGCATCGCCACGCCCTCGTTCTGGCTGGCCCTGCTGTTCATCCAGGAGTTCTCGGTCCGCCGCCCGATCTTCCCGACCGGCGGCTACGTCAACCCCGCCGACTCGGTCGGTCTGTGGTTGCAGTCGCTGGCCATGCCGGCGCTGGCGCTGGCCGTACCCGTCGGCTGCTCGCTGGCCCGCATCGTCCGCACGTCGATGGTCGAGGAACTCGACAAGGACTACGTCCGCACGGCGATCGGCGCCGGACTGCCGCCGCGCGTGGTGGTCGGCCGCAACGTGCTCCGCAACGCGCTGGTCAACCCGCTCACCGCGCTCGGCCTGCGGATCGGCTACCTCATCGGCGGCACCGTCGTCATCGAGGCGATCTTCTCGCTGCCCGGCATGGGCACCCAGATCATGAGCGCCGTCCAGCAGAACGACACCGCGCTGGCCCAGGGCACCGTGCTGACCATCGCGCTCGGCTTCGTGCTGGTGAACCTGGTCGTCGACATCCTCTACCTCTTCGCCAACCCCCGACTGCGCGGAGGCCACTGATGCGCCGGTCCCTCACCACGCGGCTGTCCCGCCCCGGCATGGCCTTCGCCCGGCTCGGTCTCGCGGCCCGGTTCGCGCTCGGTTTCGTCGCGCTCATCGTCGTCGTCGGCGTGCTCGCCCCGCTGCTGCTGCGTCACGACCCCACCCAGACCGGGCTCGGACCGGCGCTGACCGGCCCGAACGGCGACTTCTGGTTCGGCCTGGACAAGCTCGGCCGCGACGTCTTCTCCCGGCTGGTCGCCGGCACCCGGCGCTCCCTGATCGTCGGCTTCGGCGCGGCCGGTATCGCGTTGGTCCTCGGCGCGATCCTCGGCGCGATCGCCGGCAGCAGCCGCACCGCCGTCGACGAGGTCATCATGCGCTGCCTCGACGTGGTCATGGCGTTCCCGGCGATCGTGCTCTCCGCGCTGCTGATCATCTCGTTCGGCAAGAACAGCCTGCTGGTCCTCGTGATCGCGATCGGCTTCGTGTTCACCCCGTCGGTCGCGCGCATCGTCCGCGCCAACGTGCTGTCCCAGTACGGCGAGGACTACGTGGCCGCCGAGCGCATCATCGGCGCCCGGCGGCCGCACATCCTCTGGCGGCACGTCCTGCGCAACTGCGCCGCCCCGATCCTCGTCTTCGTCACCGTCATGGTGGCCGACGCGATCGTCTTCGAGGCGTCGCTGTCCTTCATCGGCGGCGGCCTCGCCCCGCAGGAGGCGGCCTCCTCGTGGGGTTCGGTGATCGCGTTCGGCAAGGAAATGGTGCAGATCGGCGGCTGGTGGGCCACGTTCTTCCCCGGTCTGCTGATCCTGCTCACCGTGCTGGCGCTCAACGTGCTCTCCGAGGGCATGTCCGACGCGTGGGCCGCCCCGGCGGCGCGCCGCGCCACGTCCACCACCAGCGGCGACGCGCTGGAGCAGGCGAAGCCCGGCACCGGCGAGGTGGTCGAGCTGCCGGGCCTCGCCGAGGCGGCGCGGCGGCTGCGCGAACGCGCCCGCCCGCTGCCGCAGGGCAAGCCGGTCCTTCAGGTCAGCGACCTGTCCATCGGCTTCGAGGGCCGCCACCGCGGCGTGGACATCGTCGACGGGCTCTCCTTCGACGTCCGCCCCGGCGAGGTCGTCGGCCTGGTGGGGGAGTCCGGCTCGGGCAAGTCGCTGAGCGTCCTGGCCGTGATGGGCCTGCTGCCGCAGGGCGCCCGGGTACGTGGCGAGATCCGCTTCCAGGACACGAACCTGCTGAAGCTGAACGCCAAGGGCCGCCGTGCCCTGATGGGGCGCGAGATCGCCATGGTCTACCAGGACGCGCTGTCGGCGCTGAACCCGGCGCTGCGCGTCGGCGCCCAGCTCGCCCAGATGATCCGCCGCGGCGGCACCCGCTCGGCCGAGGAACTCATGCGGCTGGTCGGGCTGGACCCGCAGCGCACGCTCGCCGCGTACCCGCACGAGCTGTCCGGCGGGCAGCGGCAGCGCGTGGTGATCGCCATGGCGCTGTCCCGCGACCCGAAGCTGATCATCGCGGACGAGCCGACCACCGCGCTCGACGTCACCGTGCAGGCCCAGGTGATGAAGCTGCTGCTGGACCTGCGCGAGCGGCTCGGCTTCGCCCTCATCCTGGTCAGCCACGACCTCGCCCTGGTCAGCGACGTCTGCGACCGGGTCGTGGTGATGTACGGCGGGCAGATCGTGGAGACCGGCGTGACCGCCGACGTGATGGAGGCGCCCGCCCACCACTACGCCCGCGGGCTGCTCGGTTCCGTCCTGTCCCTGGAGACCGGCGCGGAACGGCTCACCCAGATCCGCGGCGTGGTCCCGTCACCCGCCGACTTCCCGAAGGGCTGCCGGTTCTCCGACCGCTGCCCGATGGCGACCGAGATCTGCCGGGACACCGCGCCCGCCCTGGAGGGCACGGACAGCCACGGGTACGCCTGCCACCACCCCGCCGTCACCGTCAGCGAGAAGGAGCCGGCCCGATGAGCGCCACCGCCGAGCACCGGCCGATCGCCGAACTGAGCGACGTGCACGTGGTGCACGCCTCGCGCGGCGGCGGCATGTTCAGCCGGGAGAAGGTCTACGCGCTCACCGGCGCCGACCTGGTCATCCGGGCCGGCGAGACGGTCGGCATCGTGGGCGAGTCCGGCTGCGGCAAGTCGACGCTGGCCAAGGTGCTCGTCGGCCTGCAACGGCCGACCGCCGGCACGGTGTCGTTCGCCGGCAAGGACGTGTGGTCGATGAGCGCCGCCGAGCGGCGCGAGCACATCGGCGCGGGCGTCGGCATGATCTTCCAGGACCCGGCCACCTCGCTGAACCGCCGCATGCCGGTACGCGACATCCTGCGCGACCCGCTCGACGTGCACCGCCGGGGCACCCGGCAGCAGCGCGAGCAGCGGGTGACCGAGCTGATGGCCCTGGTGGGCCTGCCCCGCTCGGTCGCCGACGTGCTGCCCAGCCAGCTCTCCGGCGGCCAGCGCCAGCGGGTGTCCATCGCCCGGGCACTGGCCCTGGAACCGGGTCTCGTCATCGCCGACGAGCCGACGAGCGCGCTCGACGTGTCGGTACGGGCCCAGATCCTCAACCTGCTGCTGGACCTCAAGGACCGGCTCGGGCTGGCGATGGTGCTGGTGTCGCACGACATCCAGACCGTCAAACGGGTCAGCGACCGGGTCGTCACCATGTACCTGGGCCGCATCGTCGAGCAGACGCCAGCCGCCCTGCTGCCCGAGGGCGGCCGGCACCCGTACACCAGGGCCTTGTTCTCGGCCACGCCGGGCCTGCTCTCACCGATCGAGCCCATTCCGCTCGTCGGTCCGGTCCCGTCGGCCACCCGGCCGCCGAGCGGCTGCCCGTTCCGGACCCGCTGCTGGGCGGCCACCGACGGCTGCGCCGTGGACATGCCGGCGCCGCGCCCCGCCGAGGGTGAGGGCCACGAGTTCCGCTGCCACCACCCGGTGCCCGCCGGAACCGCGAACACCGAACTGGTCGCGCTCGCCACCTCGGCGACCGGCCGCACCACAACTGAGTCTGTCGAGGAGAACCTGTGACCACCCCAGCCCCGCGGTTCGCCGGAGTCGTGCCGCCGGCCGTGACCCCCCTGACCGATGAGGGCGAGGTCGACGTCCACTCGCTGGAACGGCTGGTCGAGTGGCTGCTCGACGCCGGCGTCGACGGCATCTTCGCGCTCGGCAGCTCCGGCGAGACGGTCTTCCTCACCGACCGGCAGCGGGACCTGGCCCTGGAGACCATCGTCAAGACCGCCGGCGGCGCCGTGCCGGTCATCGCCGGCTGCATCGAACCCACCACCCGCCGGGTCGTGGAGCGCGCCGAGGCGTCCACCCGGCTGGGCGCGGACGGCCTGGTCGTGACCGCGCCGTTCTACGCCATCGTCGGCCCGCACGAGATCGAGCGGCACTTCCGCGCGGTCGCCGCGGCGGTCGAGCTTCCCCTGCTGGCGTACGACATCCCGGTCTGCGTGCACAGCAAGCTCTCCGTCGACCTGCTGACCCGGCTCGCCGCCGACGGCGTGCTGGCGGGCGTCAAGGACTCCAGCGGCGACGACGTCGCCTTCCGCCAGCTGGCGCTCGCCGTCGCCGAACACGCGCCGGAGCGCGACTTCAGCCTGCTCACCGGCCACGAGGTGGTGGTCGACGCGATGATGCTCGCGGGCGGCTCCGGCTCGGTGCCCGGACTGGGCAACGTGGACCCGGCCGGATACGTGCGGCTGCACCGCGCGTGCGTGGCCGGTGACTGGGCCGCGGCCCGCCGGGAGCAGGATCGCCTGACCCGCCTGTTCCGCATCGTCGACGCGGCCGACCCGGCCACCTCGGCAGGCGCCACCCGGGGCGTGGGCGCGTTCAAGACCGCACTGTCCCTGCTCGGCGTCATCGCGGGCAACGCGGTGTCGCTGCCGCTGCGGCCGCTGGACGCCGCCGAGACGGGCCGCGTGCGTACCCAGCTGGAACTGGCCGGGCTGCTCTGACCATGCCCGAGGTGAGCACGACCGGTCTGGTCGCCGCGCTCGACATCGGCGGCACCAAGACCACCGCCGCCCTGGTCACCGCCGGGGGAGAGATCGTCGGCCGGCGCACCGCGCCGACACCTGGCCGCTCCGGCGCCGCCGCGGTGCTCGACACCGCCGCCGGCCTGGTCGAGAAGCTGCGGGCGGACGCGCCGGGTGTCGTACGGGCGCTCGGCGTGGGCAGCGCCGGCGTCATCGACAGCGGCTCCGGCCTGGTGCTGTCCGCCACCGACGTGCTGACCGGGTGGACCGGCACGAACCTGCGCGGCGACCTGAGCCGGCGCCTGGACGTGCCGGTCACGGTGGTCAACGACGTGCACGCCCACGCGCTGGGCGAGGCGCGTCACGGCGTCGCGGCCGGGTACGACACAGTGCTCTACGTCGCCGTAGGCACCGGCGTCGGGGCGTCGTTCGTCCTCGGCGACTCGGTGCTCGCCGGTGCGCACAGCGCCGCCGGGCACGCCGGGCACCAGCCGTCCCCGTACGCCGGAACGCTTGCCTGCACGTGCGGCGGGCGCGGACACCTGGAGGCGATCGCCGCCGGGCCCGCGCTGGCCGCCGAGTACGTCCGGCGTACCGGCCGGCCGGTGGCCGACCTGCGGGCCGTCGCCGCGCTCGCCGCGGACGGCGACGAGACGGCCCGGGAGGTCGTCCGGCTCGGCGGCGCGGCTGTCGGCTCCGCCGTCGGCGGCCTGGTAAACGTGCTCGACCCCGCCGCAGTGGTGATCGGCGGCGGCGTCACCGGCCTCGGCGAGCCGTGGTGGCGGGCGCTGCGCGACGCGGTGCCCGCCGAGACGCTGCCCGCCCTGGCCGGCGTTCCGGTCCTCGCCTCCGCCCTCGGCCCCGACGCGCCGCTGCTCGGTGCCGCCTCGCTCGCCTGGAAGGTCTCATGAACACGCTCGTCGACCAGCTCCGTCATCGCCTGGTCGTCTCCTGCCAGGCGTACCCGGGTGAGCCCATGCGCGACCCGGACACCATGCGCCGGGTCGCGCTCGCCACCGCACGCGGCGGCGCCGCCGGCATCCGCGCGCAGGGACTGGCGGACATCGCGGCCATCCGCGCGGCGGTGGACCTGCCGCTGATCGGGCTCTGGAAGGACGGTGACGACGACGTCTTCATCACCCCGACGCTGGAGCACGCGCTCGCCGTCGCCGACGCCGGGGCGCACGTCGTCGCGCTCGACGGCACGTCCCGGCCCCGGCCCGACGGCCGGACGCTCGCCGAGACGATCGCCGCCGTGCACGAGCGCACCGGCGCGCTGGTGATGGCGGACTGCTCCACGTTCGACGAGGGCATCGCTGCCGCCGCCGCGGGCGCCGACCTGGTCGGCACCACGCTTGCCGGCTACACCGCGTACACCACGAAGGGCGACGGGCCGGACCTGGACCTGGTCGCCCGGCTCGCCGCCGCGGTCGACGTCCCGGTGGTCGCCGAGGGCCGCATCCACACCCCGGAGCAGGCCGCGCAGGCGCTGCGGGCGGGCGCGTGGACGGTGGTGGTCGGCACCGCCATCACCCACCCGAGCACCATCACCGGCTGGTTCGCCTCCGCCGTCCGGGAGGCCGCGTCGTGCCGCTGACCGACCTCGACCTGGCCGGCTGCCTGGCGTACCGGCCGGAGCTGGACGTGCCGGCGGACCTGGACGCGTTCTGGGCGCGCACGCTCGACGGCGGCGGCGACCCGGAGGCGGCGGTCTACGAGCCGGTCGGCACCGGTTTGACCCAGATCCGGACGTACGCGGCCACGATCCCCGGTTTCGGCGGCGAGCCGGTGCACGGATGGCTGCACCTGCCGGCCGGGGCCGACGGGCCGCTGCCCTGCGTGGTCGAGTACCTCGGCTACGGCCGGGGCCGCGGCCTGCCGCACGAGAAGCTGTTCTGGGCCGCGGCGGGCTTCGCGCACCTGATCATGGACAGCCGGGGTCAGGGCTGGAGCGCCGCCACCGGTGGCACGCCCGACCCGCACCCCTACCCGGCCGGCACCGTGCCCGGCTTCCTCACCCGGGGCGTCGACGATCCGGCCGACCACTACTACCGGCGGCTGATCACCGACGCGGTGCGTTTCGCCGAGGCCGCCCGGCGGCACCCGGCCGTCGACCCGGCGCGGGTGGCGGTGACCGGCTTCAGCCAGGGCGGCGGCCTGGCCCTGGCCGCCGCCGCGTTGTGCCCGGACGTCGTGGCGGTCATGCCGGACGTGCCGTTCCTGTGCGACATCCGCCGGGGCGTGCGTGTCGCCGGCCCGGACAGCCCGTACGCCGAGGTCGTCGAGTACCTCGCGCTGCACCGCGACCGCGCCGACCAGGTGTTCCGCACGCTGTCCTACCTGGACGCCGCCGTGCTCGCGCCGCGCGCCACAGCGCCCGCGCTGTTCTCCATCGCGCTGCGGGACCAGGTCTGCCCGCCGTCGACCTGCTTCGCCGCCTACCACCGCTACGGCGGCGACAAGGACGTGCGGGTGTACGAGTTCAACGACCACGAGGGCGGCGAGGCGGCGCACCAGCGCGAACAGCTCACCTGGCTGCGCGGGATCCTGGGCGCCTAGCGGGCGCGTTCCACCACGTAGTCGGTCAGCTCCAGCAGGAAACGGCCGTCCTCGGTGTCGGCGGCGGCGCCCAGCGCCCGCTCACCCTCGCGGCGGGCCGCGAGCGCGAGATCCCGGGCGCTGCGCCGCGCCGACTCCACACAGTCGTACGCGAGCAGCCGCCCGTGCAGCCAGCGCACCTCGGCGTCGGTGCGCTCCGCCCGGGTCCGGCTCAGCAACCGCACGAGCCGCTCGCGTTCCTCCGGGGTGCACCGCCGCATGAAGTCGATCAGGATCAGCGTGCGTTTGCCCTCCCACAGGTCACCGGCGATCTCCTTGCCGTACCGGGCGTAGTCGCCGGTCAGGTTCAGCGCGTCGTCCTGGATCTGGAACGCCGCACCCAGGTACCAGCCGTACCGATCGAGCACGTCGACGGCGTTCTCCCGGCCGGTCGCCACGAGGATCCCGGTGCGGCACGGGTAGATGCACGTGTACCAGGAGGTCTTCTTCAGGCACATCCGGTAGTAGTCGTCGGCGTCCAGGTCGCACACGTTGTCGCGGATCCAGCCGATCTCGATGGCCTGCCCTTCCAGCGAGTGGCGCATCATCAGCTCGGTCTCGGTGAACAGCCGCCAGGCGATCCCGGAGCCGAGGGCCGCCCGGTTCGCGGCCAGCCGCCGCAACGCCAGCAGGTTCGTCATGTTGCCGACGTTCAGCGCCACGCCCACGCCGTACTCGGCGTGCAGTGTCCGCCCGCCGCGCCGCTGCTCGCTCTCGTCCTGGATGTCGTCGTGGATGAGGAAGGCGTTGTGGAACAGCTCCACCGTCACGGCGGCGTTGAGGCCCACCGCGTCGCCGCCGCCGAACGCCCGGCACGTGGCAAGGCACAGCGCGGCGCGCAGCCCCTTGCCCCAGCGCCGGGGGTACTCCGCGACCAGGTCGTAGAGGTAGCGCGGGCCGCCGTCGGGCACGTCGTCGAGCAGCGCGCCGAGGGCGAGCCCGCGATAGCGCTCCAGCATCCGTTCCACGTGCCCGCCGGCCACCCCGGTGGTCGGCGCCATCGCGCGGCTACCGGTCCGCCGGCCGCTTCGGGGCCGGCGACGCCAGCCGGTCCGCGAGCCCGTTTGCGACCTCCGGGGCCAGCCGCGCCAGATTGAGTACGGTGTCCAGCGCGTCGTGCGCGTCCGACGTGTACCGCCGGATCACCTCACCGCGCTGGTCGTCGGCCGTCTTCAACTGCCCGACCACGGTGTCGATCAGGGCGTGCCCGTCGGTGCGGACCCGGGCGACGAGTTCGTCGAACGCCTCCGGGTCCACGCGCCGGCTCTCGGTCAGTTTCTCCTCGAGCCGGCGCGCGCCGGCCAGCCCCGCCGCGAGTTCCTCCTCCAGCACCGTGGCCGCGTGGGTCACGGTCTCCGAGGTCTCCTCGGCCACCTTCTCGAAGCGCTCGTTCGCGCGCTCACGCTTGCCGTCTGTCATGGGCGAAGTGTCACCGGACCAGGGACGACGCACCAGACGAGTGTCGCCATGGTGACTGAGCGTGTCCAGGCCGGGTGGTCTTCCACTGGGTACGGGTACTCAGCGCAGTACCGTCTCGTCGCTCATGTGCCGGCGTCGCGGCGTCGACAGGATGCTTGTCATGGCCGAGACGCTGCACCGACACGCCGCTGCACGTACCGTCGACACGCCGCTGCCCGCCGAGGCCGCGCTGGCCCCCGCCGGCCGCGCGGTCGCCGCGCTGGCCCGGCTCGTCGCCCACCACCCCGCCGGCTGGCGCTGGCTGGCCCGGCGCCACCACCCGGTCCTGGACCGGCTCGCCGCCGCGAACGCGCGGTCGACCTGCGTGCGGGCCGCCCGGCGGGTGCCCGCCTACCAGGCGTTCCTGCGGGCCCGCCCGGGCGGCCCGCGCCGCCGGCTGCGGGACTTCCCGGAGACCGACAAGCGCGGGTACGTCATGGCGTACGACTCCTCCGCCCGGTGCCTCGGCGGGCGGATGCCGGAGCGGGGCGTGGTGGTCGACGAGTCGGCCGGATCGTCCGGGCGGCCGTTCAACTGGCCGCGCGGCGAGCGGGAGCTGCGGGGGGTGCACCGGGACATCGCCGGCTACACCGGACTGGCGTTCCCGATGCGCCGCCCGTTCGTCATCAACGCGTACTCGATGGGCGCCTGGGCGACCGGCACCACCACCGGCTCGGCGATGGCCCGGATCGCCACCGTGAAGAACACCGGCCCCGACCTCGGGAAGATCGTCGACACGCTGCGCGAGTTCGGTCCCGGCCACGACTACCTGGTGACCGCGTACCCACCGTTCCTCAAGCACCTGCGGGACCGGCTCGACGCCGAGGACTTCCAGTGGTCGCGGTACCGGATCTTCGCCAGCTGCGGCGGCGAGGGCATGACCGAGGCGCTGCGCGACTACCTGGAACAGCGGTTCGTGCGGGTGCGGTCGGCGTACGGGGCGTCGGACCTGACCATCGGCATCGGCGCGGAGACCCGGTTCACGGTGTGGCTGCGGCGACGGCTGCGCACCGACGCGGGACTGCGCGCGGAACTGCTCGGCCGCGGCGAGCAGCGGCTGCCGATGGTGTTCCAGTACAACCCGTTCGCCACCTACCTGGAGACCAACGAGCGGCGGGAACTGCTCTGCACCGTCACGAGCCCGCACGTGCTCCAGCCGCGGCTGCGCTACAACGTGGGCGACGAGGCGGTGCTGGTGCCGTACCGGCGGATCGTCGAGCTGGCGTACGCCGACCCGGTACGCCGCGCCGAGTTCCGTACCGCGGTGGCCGAGGAGCGGATGACGCTGCCGCTGCTGCTGCTGTTCGGCCGCAGCGACTCCACCGTGTCCTACCTGGGCGCGAACCTCTACCCGCAGGACGTCGAGTACGGCCTGTACACCGGCAACCCGTACGCCGCCGAGATCAACAGGTTCTGCCTGACGCTGCACGAGGACGCGGCGCTGGAGACCCGGCCGGTGATCCACGTCGAGCTGCGCCGCCCGCTGGACACCGCGGCCCGCGCGGCACTCGCCGACGCCTGCCGCGACGGGGTACGCGCGCACCTGACCTCGGTGTCGCGGGACTTCGCGCAGTCCCTGGTGGAGGACCCGACCGCCGGTGACCTGCGGGTCGAGCTGCACGAACCGGACGGCGGCCCGTTCGCCGACATGCAGAAGATCAAGAATGTCTACCTGGTGAGGTGAACGATGCGTACCCGTGACTTCTCCCGCGCCCCGGCCCAGGCCCGCGCCGGTGCCATGTTCATCGGCGGCACCCGGTACGCGAACCCGCTGGTGCTGCTGCGCCTGGCCCCCGACTGGATCCGGATGGTGCGGGACATGCGCCGGATGTCCGGCTACTGCTGGCACACCGTCTACTGGCAGTTCCCGCTGACGCTCGGCACGATCGCGTTCTTCACCGACCGGGACGCGCTGCTGCGCTTCGCCCGCACGCGGCACCACCGCAAGCTGATGATGTGGCTGACCGACGGGGACCGCAACGCCACCGCCGGGTTCATCCGGCTCTACACCGCCTCCCCGGACGGCTACTCAAACGGCGCGTGGCGGGCCGAGGACGGCGCGATGGGCCACATCGAGCGGTTCACGCCGCTGGGCGCGGAGACGACCGGACCGGCGGTGCGCCGGTGACCGGCCACCGGTTCGAGCGCGTGACCGGCCGGCGCGGCCTGCGCGACTTCCTCGCGCTCACCGATCGGCTGTACGCGGACGAGCCCCGGTACGTGCCGACGCCCCGGCAGCAGATCCGCCGCTGGTGGCGCGACGGCGTGCCGATGTACGTGCTGCGTGACACCACCGGCGCCGTGGCCGGGCGGACCACGCTGCACACCGACGCGGACCTCGACGCGAAGCTGGGCCGCCGGTGCCAGCTGTTCGGGCTCACCGAGTTCACCGCGTCCGCCGCCGGGCCGCTGTTCGACGCGATCACCACGCACGCCACGCCCGGCCGGGACCTGCTGTTCGGGCCGGTGGCGCTGCTGCCCAACCAGGCCGGTGGCGTGATCACCTCCGGGTACGCCGACCGGGGTTTCGTGGACAGCGCGTGGAACCCGCCGTACTACCCGGACGCGTACGAGGAGAACGGGTTCGCCGGGCGGTTCGTCTCCGACACCTGGATCTGCCCGGTGCCGCCGCCGGCCGGGCCGCCGCCCGCGCTCGGCATGCAGCCCGACGGCGTGCGGCTGGAGCTGCACCGGGGGAGCACCCGGCGGCTCGACGAGCAGCTCGACCTGCTGCGGGGGATGCTCAACGCCTCCTTCGCCCAGCTCGGCTACTACACGCCGATCTCGGCGGCCCAGCTGCGGCGGCAGACCGACGGGCTGGCGTACCTGCTGGACTCCTCGCTGCTGCTCTACCTGACCCGCGACGGGCGGCCGGTGGCGTTCGTGCTCTGCGTGCCGGACATCAGCGACTTCCTGGTCGCGGTGCGCGGCGATCTGAACCCGGTCAACCAGCTGCGGCTGCTGGCGACCCGGCGCCGGTACCGGCGGGAGGCGGTGCTGATCGTCAAGGGTGTGGTGCCGGAGTTCCAGGGGCGCGGCTACCAGCGGCTGCTGTCGGAGCACCTGCACCGCAACCTGCACGACGGCGGCTACACGGCGCTGCGCAGCACGTACGTCGGGCGGGACAACCCGGCGTCCGCGGCCCAGTACCGGCGTCTCGGCGGACGCCCGCTGCACGGCTACACGTTCTACGCCAGGGAGCGGTGACCATGGACCTCGCCGCGTTCCACGCGCTGGAGCCGCTGTGCTGGCGGGCCCCGAGCGCACACAACACCCAGCCGTGGCGGCTGCGCTACGAGCGCTGGGCGATCACCGTCGGCTGGGATCCGGCCGACGCCCTGCCCGCGGGCGACCCGACCGGCCGGGACCTGCGGCTGTCGCTGGGCGCGTTCGTGGAGACCTGCCTGATCGTCGCCGCCGACGCGGGGCTGCGGCTGGACTGGGCCGCCGACCACGACGAGTCCGACCGGCGGGTGGGGCGGCTGCGGCCGGCACGGCAGCCGTACCGGACGCCGTTCCGCACCGCCGACGTGTGGGATCGGCGTACCCACCGGGGCCGGTTCACCGGCGGTCCGGACGCCGACGTGGTCGCCGCCGTGGACGCGGTCGCCCGCCGGGCCGGTGGCGCGGTCCGCGCGGTGCCGGCGGCCGGGCGGCTGCGCGCGCTGCTGCGCACGGCCGACCGGCAGGTGTACGCCGACCCGGCGGTGGTCGCGGAGCTGCGCCGCTGGCTGCGTCTGGACCGGTCGGGCCCGCGCTACCGGGCCGACGGGCTCAGTGACAGGTGCCTCGGGCTGGGCCGGGCCACGGCCACCGGGCTGCGGGCGGCGCTCGCGGCGTACCCGGCGTTGCGCCCGCTGGGGCTGCCCCGGCTGCTCGCCGCCGCGGGCGGTGATCCGCTGGCGCAGGGCGGCGGGGTGCTGGCGCTCGTCGCGCCGCCCGGTCTGGACGCGGCCGGGCAGGTCGAGTTCGGACGGGTGCTGATGCGGATGTGGCTGACGCTGCACACGGCCGGGCTGGCCGCCCACCCGCTCAGTCAGCTCGTCGACGTGGCCGCCACCCGGGACGCGCTCGGCGCGCTGCTGGACGTGGCGCCGGAGCGGATCGTGCACGTGGCCCGGGTGGGCCGGCCGGCCGCCCCCGCGCCCCGTTCGGCCCGGCGAGTGGAGCACGGATCGGAACTGTTAGCGGTAACATCCCTTGACGCGGTGTCACTTCATCCATGAGAGTCCATGTTGGCTGATGTGTCGCCCGGTCGGGAGCCCTGGGCGCGTAGTGGCAGGAATGCGGCGTCCGGGTGCGCGCGTGTGTGCTGTTAGCGATAACAGCGCCGCCGCGCACCCGGGCCCGTCTCTGATCTGCGCGGTTGGGAGCAACCATGTCCGAAGTGACACGACGAAACATCATCAAGGCCACGGCGGCGGGTGCCGGTGCCGCGCTGGTGCCGGCCGCTTGGAGCGCGACCGCGCGCGCCGGCTCGGCGGCGCCACCACAGGTGCTGGCCGCGAACGACCTGGCACTCTGGTACGACGAACCGGCCGGCACCGACTGGCTGCGCGCCCTGCCGATCGGCAACGGGCGGCTCGGCGCGATGGTGTTCGGCAACGTCGACACCGAACGGCTCCAGCTCAACGAGGACACCGTCTGGGCCGGGGGCCCGTACGACTCGGCGAACACCAGGGGCGCGGGTCACCGGCGGCACGGTCAGCAGCTCCGGCGGCACGCTGCGGGTGTCAGGTGCCACCAGCGTGACGGTCCTGGTCTCGATCGGCACCAGCTACGTCGACTACCGCACCGTCAACGGCGACTACCAGGGCATCGCCCGCAACCGGCTCGCTGCCGCCAGGAGCGTCGACGTCGACCAGCTCCGCACCCGCCACCGCGCCGACTACCAGGCGCTGTTCGGCCGGGTCACGCTCGACCTGGGCCGCACCGCCGCCGCCGACCAGCCCACCGACGTACGGATCGCGCAGCACGCGAGCACGAACGACCCGCAGTTCGCCGCGCTGCTGTTCCAGTTCGGGCGGTACCTGCTGATCTCGTCGTCGCGGCCGGGCACCCAGCCGGCGAACCTCCAGGGCATCTGGAACGACTCGCTGACGCCGTCCTGGGACTCGAAGTACACGGTGAACGCCAATCTGCCGATGAACTACTGGCCGGCCGACACCACGAACCTGTCCGAGTGCCTCCTGCCGGTCTTCGACATGGTCAAGGACCTCACCGTGACCGGCGCGCGGGTCGCCCAGGCGCAGTACGGCGCCGGCGGCTGGGTCACCCACCACAACACCGACGCCTGGCGGGGCGCATCGGTGGTGGACGGCGCGTTCTGGGGCATGTGGCAGACTGGCGGGGCCTGGCTGAGCACGCTCATCTGGGACCACTACCTGTTCACCGGCGACAGCGGATTCCTGCAGGCCAACTACCCGGCCCTCAAGGGCGCGGCCCAGTTCTTCCTCGACACGCTGGTCGCCCACCCGACGCTCGGCTACCTGGTGACGAACCCGTCGAACTCGCCGGAGCTGGCGCACCACGCCAACGCCAGCGTCTGCGCCGGCCCGACGATGGACAACCAGATCCTGCGTGACCTGTTCGACGCCGCGGCCCGGGCGAGCGAGGTGCTCGGCGTCGACGCCACCTTCCGGTCCCAGGTGCGCACCGCCAAGGACCGGCTGCCGCCGAGCCGCGTCGGTTCCCGGGGCAACGTGCAGGAGTGGCTCGCCGACTGGGTCGAGACCGAACGCACCCACCGGCACGTCTCGCACCTGTACGGGCTGCATCCCAGCAACCAGATCACCAGGCGCGGCACCCCGGCGCTGTACGAGGCCGCCCGCAGGACGCTGGAGCTGCGGGGCGACGACGGGACCGGCTGGTCCCTCGCCTGGAAGATCAATTTCTGGGCCCGGCTGGAGGACGGCGCCCGCGCCCACAAGCTCCTGCGCGACCTGGTCCGCACCGACCGGCTCGCGCCGAACATGTTCGACCTGCACCCGCCGTTCCAGATCGACGGCAACTTCGGGGCCACCTCCGGCATCGCCGAGATGCTGCTGCACAGCCACACCGGCGAGCTGCACCTGCTGCCCGCGCTTCCCAGCGCCTGGCCCGCCGGGCAGGTCGCGGGCCTGCGCGGCCGGGGCGGCTACACGGTGGCGCTGACCTGGAGCAGCGGCCAGGCCGACGAGATCACCGTCCGCGCCGACCGCGACGGCACGCTGCGCCTGCGGTCCCGGCTGTTCACCGGGAGCTTCACCCTCACCGACGTCACCGACGGCAGCACACCCGCCACCACCCGGCCGGAGTCCGACGTCGTCGCGCTCACCGTCCGCGCCGGGCACACCTACCGCGCGGCCCGGCCCGGCGTGACACCCTCGCCGACGTCTACGTTGACGTCCACGCCGTCACCCACTCCGACTCCGACTCCGACTCCGACGCCGACCCCGACCACCAGCTCCCCGGCGCCGTCCGGTGCGCGTGCCACGTACGCGATCACCGGCTCCTGGTCGGGCGGCTTCCAGGCCGAGGTCACGGTGACCGCCGGCGCCACCGCGATCCGCGGCTGGACGGTGTCCTGGACGTTCCCGAACGGGCAGGTGATCAACCAGATCTGGAGCGGTACGCACACCCAGAACGGCGCGAACGTGACAGTGCGCAACGTCGACTACAACGGCTCGGTGCCGGCCGGCGGCTCCACCACGTTCGGCTTCATCGGCTCGGCGGGCGGCACCAACAACCCGCCGGCGAACCTCACCTGCACGACCACCTGAGCACCGGCGCGCCCCGCCGCGGCCACCCGGCCAGGGTGGGGCGTACCGCCGGTCAGGCCAGCAGCGTCTCGCGCAGCCGCGCGCCCAGGTTCAGCTCGCCGACCACCCGGGGACCGGCCGGGTCGTACACGGCGATGCGGTGGTTGCGGCGCATCATCTCCCGCACCGCCGGAGGCAGCCGGGGCGGGTCGTCCATCGTCGCGAGCACCCGCGCGCCGGTGCCCATCAGCCGCTCCACGAGCGTCGCGCTGTCGGTGTCCACACGCACCCGGCCGAACTCCCAGCCCGCGGTGGTCAGGTCGAGCACCTCGAACAGGCGCGTCACGAACGGCTGCGGGTCGGTCACCCGGTCCAGCCGGTCGGCCCGCCCGCCGACCACCGCCACGGCGGCGCTGACCTGCGCGTACGGGTGCAGCCCGCTTGGCAGCGCGCCGAGCGGCCAGCGCAGCGCGGGCCCGGCCTCCTTCCACAGGGGCCGGTAGTTGCGGCGGTGCACCAGCAGCCGCCGCCCGGTACGCCGGAACACCTCCTGCGCCTGCCCCTGGAGGTCGGCGTGCGCCTGGTCGGCGGCCTCGCAGACGATCCCGGCGGCCACCACGAGACCGTCGTCATCGGACAGCAGCCGGGTGATCGCGTCCGCCTGCTCCGGGAACCGGAGGCGGGCGTGCGCGCCGTAGGACCGCCGTACGTCCCGCAGCAGCTCCTGCTGACGTGCGGGGTCCAGTTCGACCCGTCCGCCACCGAGCAACCGCTGGAGCCAACCCATCGCGCCTCGCTTCCGTCGCCGTCTGCGGACCGGGCAATGCTAGTTCGTCGGCCGATGCTCGTATGGTGACGGGGTGACCGATCGATCCCTGACCCTGATGGCGGTGCACGCGCACCCCGACGACGAGGCGACGAGCACCGGCGGCGTCCTGGCGCGCTACGCGGCCGAGGGCGTCACCACGGTGCTCGTGACGTGCACCGACGGGGGGTGCGGCGACGGTCCCGGCGGGATCAAACCGGGCGACCCCGGGCACGACCCGCAGGCCGTGGTCGAGATGCGCCGCGCCGAGCTGGCCGCGAGCTGCGAGGCGCTGAAGGTCACCCACCTGGAGACGCTCGACTACGGCGACTCCGGGATGATGGGCTGGGCGACGAACGAGGCGCCCGGCGCGTTCTGGAACACGCCGGTGTCCGAGGCGGCCGGCCGGCTGGCCGAGCTGATCCGGCGCTACCGCCCCGACGTGGTGGTCACCTACGACGAGAACGGCTTCTACGGCCACCCGGACCACATCCAGGCCCACCGCATCACGATGGCCGCCGTCGAGCAGACCGGCATCCCGGCCAAGGTCTACTGGACCACCGTGCCGCGCAGCGCGTTCCAGCAGTTCGGCACGATCATGCGGGAGATCGGGGTGGAGTTCCCCGAGCCGGAGGCGACCGACGAGATGCCGGCGCTGGGCCTGCCGGACGACGAGATCACCACCTGGGTCGACACCAGCGGATACGGCGGGCAGAAGTTCGCCTCGCTCGCCGCGCACGCCAGCCAGGCGGAGAACATCTTCTTCCTGCGCCTCGGGCAGGAGCGGTTCACCGAGCTGATGGGCATGGAGACGTTCGTGCGCGTGCGGGACACCACCGGCGCGCCGACGCCGGAGGACGACCTGTTCGCCGGGCTGCGCTGACCGGGCGCGGGCCCGGTCCGGCGTGTCGTCGGCCGGGCCGCTCATCTCAGGCCGCGACGGTCTGCGCGGCCAAGTGCGCGAGTACCACGCGGATGTCGCCGCCGGTGTCGGCCATGACCTGACGTTGCCGGGTGGCGCCGGTGCCCTCGCGGCGCACCCGCTCCATCTGGCGGCCTACCAGGTCCAGGTCGCCGTGGCGGGTCAGCGCGGGCGTGACGATGCCGAGCATGTCGTCGACGAGGTCCCAGGCGGGCCGGGGCCGCCCGGTGCGCAGGTCGACGAGCTCGCCGTCGACGCCGTCGTGGGCGGCCCGCCAGTGCGCGGCGGCGACCAGGCAGTCCCGGATGCGGGGTGCCGGCACGCCGGCGCGGACGTCGTCGATCAGGGTGGCCACGAGCGCCCGGACCAGCCCGGCGACCAGCACCGTGTCGTCGACGGTGGGACACACGTCGCCGACCCGCACCTCCACAGTCGGGTACGACGCGGACGGGCGGGCGTACCAGTAGACCATCGCGGCGTCGAGCATGATCCCGGCGGTGATCAGGTCCGCCACCGTGGCGTCGTAGTCGGCGGCGGAGTCGAAGTGCGGTGTCGGCCCGATGCTCGGCCACCGTTCCAGCTGCATCGAGCGCCAACTCGCGTGGCCGGTGTCCCGTCCGTCGTGCAGCGGCGAATTGGTGGTGAGCGCCTGTACCACCGGCAGCCACTGACGCAGGTGGTTGCAGACCTGTACGGCGAGTTCCCGGTCCGGGACGCCGACGTGGACGTGGCAGCCGCAGACCGCCGGGTCGTGGGCCACCGGGCCGAACCGGCGGGACATGGCGTGGTAGCGCTGCTCGTCGGGCACCGTGCGGTGAGCCTCGCAGACCGGGGTGGCGCCGACGGCGACCAGTCGCGCCCCGGCCGCATCGGCCGCCCGCGCGGCCGCCCGGCGCAGCGTGACCAGGTGCTCCCGCAGCTCTCCGAGATCGGGGCTGACCGGCGTCACCATCTCGACCATGCTGTGCCGGAACTCCTGCCGGCTCTGCTCGCGGGCGGTGCCGGAGAGCGCGCCGCGTACCCGGTCGGCGACCGGCATGCTCTCGCCGGTGGCCGGGTCCAGCAGCAGGAACTCCTCTTCCACCCCGAGGGTCAGGACGGTGGGGATCTGCGGGGTGGTGGCGGTGGTGGTGGGCCGCGGCCTCACCGACGGCTCCACCGGCACGGAGCGGTCGGCGTGTCGACGTGAGGCGGAGTCATGTCTCGACGGTACGAGGGCGGGGGCCGGCCCGAGGCCGTTTCCACCGACCACCGCCCCCGCGGGTGGCGGGGGCGGTGGCGGTACGGCTCAGCAGTCGAAGTAGAGCGCGAACTCGTGCGGAGTGGGCCGCAGCCGGACCGGGTCGACCTCGTTCGCGTTCTTCCAGTCGACCCAGGTGGAGATCAGGTCGGCGGTGAAGACGTTGCCGTCGAGCAGGTAGTCGTGGTCGGTCTCCAGCGCCGCCAGCGCCTCGGGCAGCGAACCCGGGACCTGCTTGACGTCGCCCCACTCCTCCGGGGGCAGGTCGTAGAGGTCCTTGTCGATCGGCGCCGGCGGCTCGATCTTGTTCTTGATGCCGTCGAGACCGGCCATGAGCATGGCGGAGAAGGCCAGGTACGGGTTGCTGGACGGGTCGGGGACGCGGAACTCGACGCGCTTGGCCTTGGGGTTGCTGCCGGTGACCGGGATGCGGGTGCAGGCGGAGCGGTTGCGCTGCGAGTAGACCAGGTTCACCGGGGCCTCGAAGCCGGGGACGAGACGGCGGTAGGAGTTGATGGTCGGGTTGGTGAAGGCGAGCAGCGAGGGTGCGTGGTGCAGCAGGCCGCCGATGTACCAGCGGGCGGTGTCGGACAGGCCGGCGTAGCCGGTCTCGTCGTAGAACAGCGGCTCGCCGCCACGCCACAGGCTCTGGTGGGTGTGCATGCCGGAACCGTTGTCACCGAACACCGGCTTGGGCATGAACGTCGCGGTCTTGCCGTGCGCCCACGCCTCGTTCTTGATCAGGTACTTGAAGAGCTGAAGCTCGTCGGCGGAGTGCAGCAGCGTCGAGAACTTGTAGTTGATCTCGGACTGCCCACCGGTGCCCACCTCGTGGTGCGAACGCTCCACGGTGAAACCGGCGTCCACCATCCGGCGGACCATGCTGTCGCGCAGGTCGGCGTAGTGGTCCACCGGCGGCACCGGGAAGTAGCCGCCCTTGTAGGCGGTCTTGTAGCCGCGGTTGCCGCCCTCCTCGACCCGGCCGGTGTTCCAGGCGCCCTCGATCGAGTCGATGTAGTAGAACGACTGGTGCGCCGAGGTCTCGTGGCGGATGGAGTCGAAGATGTAGAACTCCGCCTCGGCGCCGAAGTACGCGGTGTCGGCGATGCCGCTGGCGGCGAGGTACGCCTCGGCCTTCTTCGCCACGTTGCGCGGGTCGCGGGAGTACGCCTCGCGGGTGAACGGGTCGTGGACGAAGAAGTTCAACGCGACGGTCTTCTGCGTGCGGAACGGGTCCACGAACGCGGTCGCCACGTCCGGCAGCAGCAGCATGTCCGACTCGTGGATCGACTGGAAACCACGGATCGACGAGCCGTCGAAGGCGAGGCCGTCGGTGAAGACGCTGTCGTCGAACGACTCGACCGGCAGGTTGAAGTGCTGCATCACGCCGGGCAGGTCACAGAAACGTACGTCGACGAACTTCACGTCCTCGTCGGTGAGGTATCGCAGGAGTTCCTCGGAATTGGCGAACACACGTCCTCCTGGCAGGCGTCGTTGATCCTGGCCACGTCCCGTGGCCGGACCGCCCGGGGACATGGCCCGTACCGCCACCGTACGACGGCGCGCCGTGCCCGGCTCGCCAACAGCCCATCCGGGTTTCCTTCGCCACAGGCCGGGTAGTCGCCGTACCCGGCGGACCGCCCGGGAGACGACGTGGCGGGAGGTTGGCATGGTGGGTGCTCCGCGACTGACCGGTGGACGCTGAGATGTGCGGGATCAGCGGTGAGGCCAGATTCGACGGGGCCACCCCCGACGCCGACGCGGTGACCCGGATGACCGCCGCCATGCGCTCACGCGGGCCGGACGGCGAGGGCGCGTGGAGTGACGGCTGGATCACCCTCGGGCACCGCCGGCTGACAGTGATCGACCTGTCCGAGGCCGGCGCCCAGCCGATGGTCCGCGACGACCTCGGCCTGGCCCTGGTCTTCAACGGCTGCGTCTACAACTACCCGGAGCTGCGCGACGAGCTGCGCGCGGCCGGGCACACCTTCCACAGCACCAGCGACACCGAGGTGATCCTGGTGGCGTACGCGCAGTGGGGGGAGCGGTTCGTCGACCACCTGGTCGGCATGTTCGCGGTTGCGCTGGTGGACCGGCGGCGGCGCCGCCTCGTGCTGGCCCGTGACCGGCTCGGCATCAAGCCGCTCTACCTCGCCGAGTCGCCCGGCCGGCTCCGGTTCGCCTCCACGCTGCCGGCGCTGCTGGCCGGCGGTGACGTCGACACCGGCATCGACCCGGTCGCGCTGCACCACTACCTGTCCTGGCACTCCATCGTGCCGGCGCCGCGCACGATCCTGCGCGGCATCCGCAAGCTGCCCCCGGCCACGGTCCGGGTGATCGAGGCCGACGGGCGCGGCCGCGAGCGCGTCTACTGGCGGCCCGAGTACCGGCGCGACCCGGCCCACGAGGGCATGGACGCCGCCGACTGGCGGGCCGCCGTCGGGGACGCGCTGCGCACCGCCGTACGCCGCCGGCTGGTCGCGGACGTGCCGGTCGGGGTGCTGCTCTCCGGTGGCCTCGACTCCAGCATGATCGTGGCGCTGCTGGACGGCGCCGGACAGCACCACCTCCAGACGTTCAGCATCGGCTTCGACAGCCGCGGCGACGAGACCGGCGACGAGTTCCACTACTCCGACCTGGTGGCCCGCACGTTCGGCACCGACCACCACCGCATCAGGCTCGCCGACGGCGACCTCGGCCCGGCCGTACGCGCCACCGTGGCGGCAATGACCGAACCGATGGGCAGCCACGACGTGGTGGCGTTCCACCTGCTCTCCGAGCAGGTCGCCCGGCACGTGAAGGTGGCGCAGTCCGGCCAGGGCGCCGACGAGGTGTTCGCCGGCTACGGCTACCACCACCGGCTTGCCGACGCGGCCCGCGAGGACGCGGCGGCCGAGTTCACCGCCGCGTTCTTCGACCGCGACCACGCCGAGCTGACCGAGGTGGTCGAACCGGCGTACGCCTGCGACGGTGACGCCAGCGGCGAGCTGGTCGCCGCGGACCTGGCCGCGCCGGGCGCGCAGACCGCCGTGGACGCGGTGCTGCGCCTGGACACCCACCTGATGCTGCCCGACGACCCGGTGAAGCGGGTGGACAGCATGAGCATGGCGTGGGGGCTGGAGGTGCGTACGCCCTTCCTCGACCAGGACCTGGTCACGCTCGCCGCGGCGTGCCCGCCGGAGCACAAGCTGGCCCAGGGCGGCAAGGGCGTGCTCAAGGAGGTGGCCCGCGAGGTGCTGCCGGCCGAGGTCATCGACCGGCCCAAGGGCTACTTCCCGGTACCGGCGCTGCGCAACGTCGACGGTCCCGTGCGAGAGTTGGTGGTCGAGGCGCTGGGTGCGCCCGAGGCGCGCCGGCGCGGGCTGTTCCGCCGGGCGTACGTCGACGAGCTGCTGGCCGAGCCGGACCGGGCCCAGGCCGCCGCCGGCAGCAACAAGCTGTGGCAACTGGGCCTGCTGGAGCTGTGGTTGCAGACGCACGGCGTGAGCTGAGCGGGGCGGGAGGAGCACTGTGAAGTTCGTCATCGAGAGCGAGGCCGACGGCAGTGTGGGGTTCACCGTCGTCGGCGGCGACGGTCAGCTGCTCGCCACCGGGGCGCCCTGCCCGGACAAGGGCTCGGCGCTCGCCGTGGTGGGCGAGCTGATGCACGGCCTGGGCGACGCCTGCGTGGAGGACCGCACCGAGGCCGGCGCCGGGCCGGTGGCCGGCACCCGCACCGAGATCGGCGACGACATGTCGGACATCGGCCGCTCCGGCATCCCGCCGGTCTGACCGCGACACGTCCTGGCTGCGTGACGGTGATCCGCCGGTCCGACCGCGGCGCGTCCCGCCCGGCCGGCGGGCCGGGCGGGACGGTGTGCTCACTGCTCGTCGTCGAGGACGTCCGTTCGGCCGTCGCGGGTGACTGTGGGCGGCAGGTGCTCGTCCGGCTGGGGCGCCTCGGCGAGCGTGTGGTGCGGATCGCCGTCGGGCGAGAACAGCACCCGATCGGTCTTGCGGGTCTTCTCCTGCTCCTCCTCCGGCTCCGTCACCGCGTTCTCCCTCCGCTCACCGGCGCCTCCCGCAGGCCGCCCCTCGTCCCACGCTAAGCGCCGGACGGGCGCCGGGAGCGGGTTTCCGCGCGACGGCCCCGGGCCGGCCCCCACGCGTGCGACGGACGGGGGAGTGCACGGACCGGTCCGACTCTCATGATGGGCGGAGCGCCGCGGCGGGACAACGTGCACGCTGCCCACCCCACACACCCGCGGATACGCTGCCAGCCGCAGGCACCAGCGACGGAGGGGCAGCCGTGGCGCTGACGATGACCGTCGACGGCCGCCCGGCCGCCGGCGCCGGAACCTTCGACGTCGTCGACCCGGCCACCGGCGCGGTGTTCGCCACCGCCCCGGCCTGCCCGCCCGAACTGCTCGACCGGGCGATGGCCGCGGCGACCGCCGCGTACCCGGGGTGGGCTCACGACGGCGAGGCGCGGCGCGGCGCGCTGCGCGCCGCGGCCCGGGCGGTCCTCGGCGCCGTCGCCGACCTCGCCGCGCTGGTCACCGCCGAGCAGGGCAAGCCGCTGGCCGAGGCGACCACCGAGGTACGCGCCGCCGCCGCGTGGCTGCACTACTTCGCGGGCATCGAGACCGGACCACAGATCGTCGACGGGCGACGCGACACCGCGATCGTCACCGCGCGGCCCCTCGGCGTCGTCGCCGCCGTCACGCCGTGGAACTATCCGCTAGCGCTCGCCGCCTGGAAGATCGCTCCGGCGTTGCGGGCGGGCAACACCGTGGTGCTGAAGCCCTCCCCGCACACCCCGCTCGCCACGCTCGCCCTCGGCGAACTGCTGCGTGACCTGCTGCCACCCGGCGTGCTCAACGTGGTGACCGGGCCGGACCCGCTCGGGGCGTGGCTGTGCGCCCACCCCGTACCCAGGAAGATCACCTTCACCGGGTCGACAGCGACCGGCCGGCGAGTAGCGGCGGAGGCCGCCACCCGGCTCCGGCGGGTCACGCTCGAACTCGGCGGCAACGACGCCGCGTTGGTGCTCGACGACGCCGACCCGGCGCGGATCGCCGACGACCTGTTCTGGGCGGCCTTCGCCAACAGCGGCCAGATGTGCATGGCGGTCAAGCGGGTGTACGTGGCCCGGCCGGTGCACGACGCGCTCGTCGAGGCGCTCGCCGACCGCGCCGCCACCGTCCCGATGGGCCCCGGCGCCGACCCCGGTGTCCGGCTCGGCCCGGTGACGACCCGGGCCCAGCAGGAGTACGTGGCAGGGCTCGTCCGCGCGGCCGTCGCCGGCGGCGCGACGGTGGCCGCCGGTGGTCGAGCCGCCGACGGGCCCGGTCACTTCCATCCGCCCACCGTCCTGTCCGGGGTGTCCGACACCGACCGGGTCGTCACCGAGGAGCAGTTCGGGCCGGTGCTGCCGGTGCTGGCGTTCGACGACGTCGAGGAGGCGCTCACCCGGGCCGACGCGACACCGTTCGGCCTGACCGCCTCGGTCTGGTCGGCGGACCCGGACCGGGCCGCCGCGGTGGCCGCCCGCCTGGACGTGGGCCAGGTGTCGGTGAACGCGCACGCCGCCGGGGTCCGGCCCGACCTGCCGTTCGGCGGGCGGAAGGACAGCGGCCCCGGGGTCGAGAACGGACACTGGGGACTGGCCGGGTACACCCAGCCGCACGTCCTGGTCCGGCCGCCCTCGGATGACCAGCCCTAGTCGAGCAGGTCCGGTTCGGCGTGCACGACGTCCTCGTACATCGGGCGGAAGTTCAGCCGGCCCAGCCCCGGGGTGCCGATGGTGGCCCGGGTGAGACGGGCCTCGGCGGGCGCGATCGGCACCGGCGTGCCGGCCGCCTCCGCCGCGAGCTGGATCCGGCAGCAGCGGTCCATGCTGAAGAACCACCAGGCGGCCTCGTCCACGCTGCCGCCCACGGTCAGCAGGCCGTGGTTACGCAGGATGACCGCCTTGCCGGGGCCGAGCGCCTTGGCGATCCGGTCCGCCTCGTCGCGGTCGAGGACCACCCCGGAGTAGCCGTCGTGCAGGCCGTGGTCCTCGTAGAACGCGCACGCGTCCTGGGTCAGCGGGTCGAGCAGCCGGCCCAGCGTGGCGAACGCGCGCCCGTACACGCTGTGGCTGTGCGCGGCCGCCACGACGTCCGGGCGGACCGCGTGGATGCGGCTGTGGATGGCGTAGCCGGCCGGGTTGATCGTGCCCTCGCCGTCCACGACGGTGCCGTCGGAGTCCACCAGCAGCAGGTCGCTCACGCGCAGCCGGCCGAACGACCGGCCGAACGGGTTGATCCAGAACCGGTGCGGCTCGCCCGGGTCGCGGACGGTGAGGTGACCGCCGGCGCCCTCGTCGAAGCCGTACCTGTGGAACAGCCGCAACGCCGCCGCGAGGCGCTGCTTGCGGCGCAGCCGCTCCTCCGCGACGCTCCGGGCCCCCATCACGCCGTCCCGAGCAGCGCGGCGACGACCTCGTCGTCGAACTCGGCCAGCCGTCCCGCGTCCGGGCCGCGGCTGATCGCGTACCCGTGCAGGATGCGGGCGTGGGCCACCGGCACCCGCTCGCCGTCACGCCGCACGGCGAAGCGGACGTCGGCGTCGAACATGGTCCCGCGCAGCACGTCGGTGACGGTGAACGTGGTCTCGATCTCCTCCTCCATCCGCGCGGCGGCGAGGACCCGCACGGAAGCGCGGGACACGACCGGGATCCAGCCGCGCACGTCGAGCATCCGGCCGACGGAGATGCCGCGCGCCGCCAGGAACCGGTCCACCACCTCCTCGACCGCGCGTACGTAGCCGGAGTGCTGCACCGGCTGCGAGTACTGGCAGTAGAAGTACGGCGCCCGCCACCGCCACTCGAACGGCGTACCGGCCGCGTCGGCGACGGGTGCGGGATCGCCCGCCCGGACCTCGGCCACGACCGGCACGTCACCGGGGACCGCGACGTCGACGGCCGGACCGGTCCGGACCAGCGCCGCGCGGACCCGGCCGCGCAGCACCGGCACACCGCGCGCGGTGAGCCGTACCGCGAACTCACCGCCGCCGCGATGCCGCGCCTCGGCGGTCACCTCGTCGTCCACGTCGAGCACCGCCGGCAACTGCACCGAGGCGTCGGCGATCACCAGGCCGAGGCCGTGCTCGTGGTACAGCCGCGACGGCCCGGCGCCACGCTCGCGGAACCAGGCGAGCACCGCCTCCTCGGCCAGGTACATGAAGTGTTTGAACCCCACCCAGGTACGGATGTTGGCGCCCTCGAAGCGGGGGCGCAGCGCCACGGTGGTGGTCTCGTCCGGCAGGACCGCGGTCACCGGGTCTCCTCTCGACTGTCGGATCGGGGTGCGGACCCGGGGTCCGGCGCGGCGCGTACCGTGACCGCGCGGAACCCGTCCTCGTCGTCGCCACAGCGGACCTCCACGACCGCCGGCCCGCCGGGCGCGCGCAGGGCGTCCGCCGCCAGCGCGACCGGAACCAGGCCGTCGGCACCGTAGTGGCCGCCCTCGCCGCCGGTGCCGTGGCCGTCCGGCGGGTCACCGGGCACCGTCCGCACCGGACCGACCACCAGGTGCGGCGCGGGCACCCGGTCGAGCGGCTCCAGCACCAGGCAGGCGGCGCCGGCCCGCAGCGGACCCGGGCAGCCCGGGCGGGTCGCGTGCAGCGCGACGGCGATGTCGTCGTCCGGCTCGGCGCCGACCACCACCACCCGGTCGGCCCGGCCCGCCGCCAGCAGCCGCAGCCCGGCGGCGAGCGCGTCCAGGCCGGACGTGGCGCCGGAGCAGCACATCAGGCACGGGCCGCCGAAGCCGAACCAGATCGCCACCGAGCTGGCCACCACGTTGGGGGAGGCGTTCGGCGCGGACAGCGGGGACACCGCCCGCCAGCCGTCGGCGCGGGCGGTGGTGACGATCCCGGCGACGGTGCCGACGTTGCCCAGGTTGCTGCTGGCCACCACCGCAGTGCGCGGGTCCACCCGATCCGGCGGGGTGCCGTCGCCGTCGGCCCGGCCGAGCGCCCGGTGCACCGCGCACAGGGCCAGCCGGGTCGCCGTCTCCTTGTACAGCAGTCCCTTGCGCCCGAGGACGGTCCGGGCCCGCTCCGCCGGCGGCGCGTCCGGCCCGGGCAGGTACGCGTACCAGGCGGTGAGTGCCGCCGCCGTTCCGGAGGCGGTCATCGGGCGGCCTCGACGAGCGTCACCGCGTTGACCCCGCCGAAGCCGAACGCGTTCACCTGCGCCAGCGTCGCCCGAGTCCGGGCCGGACGGTCGCGGACCAGGTCGAGGCCCTCGGCCTCGGGCAGCGGCGTGCGCAACCCGGCGATCGGCGGTACCACCCCGGCGCGCAGGCAGCGGACGGCGACGTCGAGGCCGTGCAGCGCGGCGGTGCCGGAGGTGTGCCCGATCGCGCCCTTGAGGCCGGTGACGGTGGTGGGGCCGCCCAGCGCCACGAGCGCCGCCGCCTCCGTCGGGTCGTTGAGTGTCGTGCCCGTGCCGTGCGCCACCACCAGGCCCGCGTCGGCCGGCTCCCGGGCACCCCGGGCGTACGCGTCGTCCATGGCCCGGCGCACACCCTCGGCCGACGGCGCGGTCTCGTGGTACGCGTCGCAGGACAGTCCGGTGGCGACCACCCGGGCCAGCACGCGTGGTGCCAGCCCGGCCCGGGTCACCACGAGGGCGGCGGCCCCCTCGCCCAGCAGCACGCCGGCCCGGTCCCGGTCGAAGGGGCGTACCCGGTCGGCGGGCTCGTCGGCGACCCGGCCGATCATCGCGAGCATCGACTCGGTCATCGCGTCGGTGGCCGCGACGACGACGGCGTCGGCCTCACCGAGTTCGATCATGTCCTGCGCGAGCGCGAGGACGTGCCCGCCCGCGCTGCACGCGTTCGCGACGGTGACCGCGCCGGGCACGCCGGCGTCCGCGACGGCGGACCGGAAGTGCAGCCCGCCCGCGCGGAACGGCGCCCGGTCGGCCACCGCCCGCTCGACCGCGCGCAGCTCGCGCAGCCCGGTGCCGACAAGCGCCGCGACGCGGTGCCGGGCCGGGTCGAGCGCCGCGTCGGCGAGCGCCCGCCGGACGCAGTCGCGCAGCCAGCCGGCGGCGGGCCACAACTCGCCGCCGGAGCCGTCCGGGATCGGGTAGCCGTGGCGCACGTGCACGGCGGCCGGGTCGTAGCCGGACAGCGGCGCCACCCCGCACCGGCCGCCGAGCAGCGCGGCGAACGTGGCGTCACCGTCGCCGAAGCAGGTCCGCACCGCGCTCGCCGCGATCTCCACCGGCATCGCGGCCTACCCCAGCTCCGCGAGCGCGGCGCCGGGCCGGACGGCGGCGATCAGCTCACCGATCACCGCCGTGGTCCGCCCGCCGACCGTGACGGTGCCCGACGCGACGGCCGCGCCGTCGACGACCTTGTCCAGCCGTACGTCGTGGCGCAGCACGTCCCCCGGGTACGCGGCGCCGGACAGCCGCAGTTCACGCACGCCGACGAACAGCGGCAGCAGCCCGCTGCCCGGCCCCGGCACGCCGGCGCCCGCGCGCAGGAACCAGGCGAGCGCGGCGGCCTGGCCGAACGACTCCAGCAGCAGCGCCACCGGATACGCGTACGCCTCGGGAGGTGCGGTCTCGTCCAGGCCCGCGTAGCACCACTCGGCGGCGGTGACCGCCTTCTCGGCCACGATCCCGTCCGGCCGGACCTCCACCACCCGGTCCACGAGCAGCAGCGGGAACCGTTGCGGCAGCAGCCCGCGGATCGCCTCCTGCCCGACCGGCGCGCTCACCGATACCGCCCGGCGTCGAACTGCGCCTCCAGGCGGGCGCACTGCTCCCCGTCGCCCCGGTGGCAGCGGGCGCGGGCGGTGAGCGGTCCGGTCGCCGGGTCACCTGTCACCTCGACCCGCATGGTGAACTCGCCCGGCGCCAGCACGGGCGCGGTGAACCGGGCCGAGCGCAGCACGGTCAGGCGCGCGCCGTCCACCCCGGCGCAGACGGCGCGCAGCAGCGTGTCGACAAGGAACACCCCGGGCAGGATCGGCCGGCCGGGGAAGTGACCGGACAGGTACGGGCCGTCCGGCTCGACGACGGTGCGGGTGCGGATGCGCACCCCGTGACCGGAGCGTTCGATCTCGATGCTGTCGAACGGGCTCAGCGGGGGCGGGTACACGCCGGGGCCTCCTGTCGGTCGGTGGCGCCGCACGCGCGCAGCCGCGCGAGCTCCGCCCGGTCGACGCCGGCCTCGGTGAGCAGCGCCTCGGTGTCCGCGCCGACGGCCGGCGCGCCGTGCCGCACCCGGGTCGGTGTCCGGGAGAACTTGGCGGCCGGGCCGGTCAGCGGGCCCGTGGTGCCGTTGCACAGCGGGACGGTCTGCACCATGTCGCGTTCCCGGACGTGCGGGTCGGCGGCGGCGTCGGCGAAGTCGCGTACCGGCTCGGCCGGGATGCCCGCGGCGGCGAGCCCGGCCGCCGCCTCGGCGACGGTCCGCGCCTCGCACCACGCACCGACCAGCACGTTGACCTCGTCGCGGCGGGCGCGGCGCTCCTCGTTCGTGGCGAAGCCCGGGGCCCGGGCCAGCTCCGGCCGGTCCATCGCCGCGGCGAGCGAGCGCCAGTGCTTGTCGAGCGCGACCGCCAGGTAGAGCCAGCCGTCCCGGCAGCGGTACGTGCCGGCCGGCACGACGAAGTCGGCCTGGTCGCCCCAGCGGCGCAGCGGCACGCCGGTCGCGCCGAGCGTCAGGTAGCCGCCGCTGTTGGCGAGCAACGCGTCCAGCAGTGACACGTCGACGTGCTGGCCCTCGCCGGTGCGGTCGCGGTGGCGCAGCGCGGCCAGCGCGCCGATCGCGCCGTGCAGCCCGGCCAGGTCGTCGGCGAGGAAGGACGGCGCCTTCATCGGTGTGCCGTCCGGCTCGCCGTTGAGGCCCATCCAGCCCGCCGCTGCCTGCGCGATCGGGTCGAAACCGGCGTCGGTGGCGCGCGGGCCGTACTGGCCCCAGCCGGAGATGGAGACGAAGACGATGTCGGGATTGACGCGCCGGCACTGCGCGTAGCCGACGCCCCATCCGTCGAGCGTGCCCGGCCGGTAGTTCTCCACCACCACGTCGGCGGTGACCACCAGCCGCAGGAACGCCTCCCGGGCCGGTTCCCTGCGCAGGTCCAGCGACACGCTGCGCTTGTTGCGGTGCACCGTCTCCCGGAACCAGGACAGTCCGGTGCCGGGGATGTCCGGCGGCATCCGGCCCTCCCGGTTGCCGGGCATCTCGATCCGGATCACCTCGCAGCCCAGGTCTGCCAGGACCGCGCCGGTCATCGGCCCGGCCCACACCTTGCTGATCTCCAGCACGCGTACGCCGTGCAGCGGCCCGTCCACGTCGTGACGTGCCTCGCGGTAGAAACCGGCCTTGTCCATCTCACCGCCAGCTGTCTGGTATCTGCGATCGGTGTGCCGAGCTGCGGTGCAGCGCCTGCCGCCGCACCTTCCCGGAGTCCTCCCGGGGCAGCGCGGTGGACAGCTCGTAGGAGCGCGGCACCTTGAACCCGGCCAGTTCGCGGCGGCAGTGCCGGTCCAGCGCGGTGGTCAGGTCGTCGGTGAGCGCGTGGGTGTCCACCTCGACCACGGCCCGGACCTGCTGCCCGAACTCCTCGTCCGGCACGCCGAAGACGACCGCGTCGCGGACCGCGGGGTGGCGCAGCAGGACGGCCTCGACCTCGGCCGGGTACACGTTCACCCCGCCGGACAGGATCATGTCGTCGGCGCGGCCGGTCAGGTAGAGATAGCCGGCGGCGTCCAGGTAGCCGCGGTCGCCGTAGGTGAAGCTGCCGTCGGCGCGGTGCGCCGCCCGGGTCTTCTCCGGTGCGTCGCGGTACTCGAAGCCGTCCGGGCGGTGCAGGTAGACCCGGCCCTCGTGCCCGGCCGGCAGCGGCATGTCGTCGGCGCCGACCACCACGATCTCGGTGCGCGGCAGCGGCCGGCCGACGCTGCCCGGGTGCGCCAGCCAGTCCTCGGCGTGGATGATCGTGGCGATACCCGCCTCGGTGGCCGCGTAGTACTCGCTGAGCACCGGGCCCCACCAGGCGATCATCTGCCGTTTCACGTCCACCGGGCAGGGCGCCGCCCCGTGCCAGACGCGCCGCAGCGTGGCGCCGCCGAACGCGGCCCGTACCGCGGGGTCCAGCCGCAGCAGCCGCACGAACTGGGTCGGCACCAGGTGCGTCATGGTGACGCCCTCGTCGTCGATCAGCCGCAGCGTCGCGGCCGGGTCGAACCGGGGCCGGGTGACCAGCCGGAACCCGCGGATCAGCGGCAGCAGCGAGAAGAACAGCTGGCCGGAGTGGTACCAGGGGCCGCACAGCAGGTTCACCCCGTCCGCCGGCATGCCCAGCACCGTGCACAGCCGGTTCAGGCGTCCGCGCAGCCGGGGCAGCGGCTCGCCCTGGCGGAACAGCCGGCTGACCACCGCCTTCGGCGCTCCCGTGGTGCCGGAGGTGTAGAGGCCGGTGGCGCCGCTGCCCGTCTCCGGCGGCTCGGCGGCGGCGGCGTGTGCGAGCAGCGGCTCGGCGGCGGCGAACCCGTCCACCGGCTCGTCGCCGAGCACGACGCGCAGTCCGGGGCGGCGGTCGTTGCGCTGCCACGCGTCCCGGGCCGCCGGGAGGCGCTCGGTGTCGGTGACCAGCGCCCGGCATCCGGAGTCGGAGAGCAGATACGCGACCTCGGCGCCGGTGAGGTGCCAGTTCATCGGCACGATCACCAGACCGGCGTGCAGGCAGGCGAGCAGCAGCTCGAACACCTCGTGCCGGTTCCCGGCGAGCACGCCGACCCGGTCGCCCGGGCGCAGCCCCTCCCGGTGCAGCAGGTCGCACCAGCGATTCACCCGCTGGTCGAGGTCCCGCCAGCTCAGCGCCGCGTAGCCGTCGTCGAGCGCGACCGCGTCCGGCGCGGCGGCCACCATCGGGTGCAGCAGCTGCGCCATCGCGGATCCTCCTCGCCCGGGCGGTGCCACCCGGCCCGTCGGTGACCCCAGCAACGTAGGTTTCGGCCGCCTCCTTTGTCGACTCTCGTATGTGTGGAGTCGTAACGTGTGCCCGGCCCGGTGAAGGGACGATCGGATGACACTGCACCTGCACTGGTTCCTGCCGTCGCACAGCGACGGGCGGGACATCGGCTGGCGTCCGCGGGGTGCCGGCGCGCGGCGCACGGTACGCCGGGAGCCCGACCTCGCCTACCTCGCCCAGGTCGCGCTCGCGGCGGAGCGGCTCGGCTTCGAGGGCATGCTGATCCCGGTCGGGATGTTCTGCGAGGACCCCTGGCTGGTCTCGGCCGCGCTGGCCGGGCGCACCGAGCGGATCCGGTTCATGATCGCGCTGCGGCCCGGGCTGATGTCGCCGACGCTGGTGGCGCAGATGGTGGCCACGTTCCAGCGTCTGTCCGGGGACCGGCTCATGCTCAACGTCGTGGTCGGCGGCGACCCGGACGAGCAGCGCCGCTACGGCGACTGGCTGGACCACGACCGGCGCTACGAACGCGCCGACGAGTTCCTCACCATCCTGCGCGGGGCGTGGACCGGCGAGCCGGTGGACTTCGAGGGGGCGCACCACCGGGTCCGGGCCGCTCTGGTGACGCGCCCGCCGCGGACCGCGCCGACGGTGTTCGTGGGCGGCTCGTCGGCCGGCGCGCAGGACACCGCGCTGCGCCACGGCGACGTCTATCTGGCCTGGGGGGAGTCACCGCCGGAGCTGGGCGCGTTGCTCGGCGAGGTACGCGAACGCGCCGGCGGCAAACTCTCCTGCGGCACCCGCTTCCACGTGATCACCCGGGACACGCCGGAGCAGGCGTGGGCCGAGGCGGACCGGCTGATCGCCGGGATGGACCCGAAGACGGTGGCCGCCGCCCAGGAGCGGTTCCGCCGCAGCGAGTCCGAGGGACAGCGCCGGATGGCCCGGATGAGCGCCGGCGCCGAGGGCCGGCTCGAGGTGTACCCGAACGTCTGGGCCGGGTACGGCCTGCTCCGGCCGGGCGCCGGGGCGGCCCTGGTCGGCAGCCACGAGCAGGTCGCCGACCGGATCGCCGAGCTGCACGCGCTGGGCGTGGAGCACCTGTTGCTGTCCGGCCAGCCGCACCTGGAGGAGGCGTACTGGTTCGGCGAGGGCGTGCTGCCGCTGCTGCGTGAGCGCGGCATCCTGGCGGAGGCCCACGGATGACGGCGGCGGTGAGCCCTGACGCGTCGCCGGAACTGCTCGCCGACCCGGCCACGTACGTCTCCGGACCGCCGTGGCGGGAGTTCGCCAGGCGGCGGGCCGAGGCGCCGGTGGCCTGGGTACGGGAGCCGGCCCTGCGCCGCCGGTCCGGGCGCGCGGGCGACGGACCGGCGGGCGAGGTGCTGCACCGCGGCGACGGATACTGGGCGGTCACCCGGTACGCCAGCGTGGTGCGGGCCTCCCGCGACCCGGCGTTGTTCTCCTCGGCCACCCGCGGGCCGTTCCTCGCCGACCCGAAGACCCGGGGCGACCTGCAGCGCACCCGCCAGCTGCTGTCCGGCATGGACCCGCCCGGGCACACCCGCCTGCGCCGGGTGCTGACCGCCGCGTTCACGCCGCGCACGGTCCGGGCGCTGCAGGACTCCATCGACGCGCACGCCGCCCGGATCGTGGCGGCGGCGGCCGGCCGAGGTGAGGTCGACGCGGTACGCGACCTGGCCGCCGAGCTGCCCCTGGTGGTCCTCGCCGACCTGCTCGGCATGCCGCCGCAGGACCGGAACCTGATGTTCTCCTGGAGCAACCACCTGGTCGGCTTCGACGATCCGGAGTTCGGTGGCGGCGACGTCCGGACGTTCAAGCGGGCCATGGCGGACGCGTTCGGGTACGCGGCCGACGCCGCCGCCGCGCGCCGCCGCGACCCGGGCGACGACCTGACGAGCGTGCTGGCGACCGCCGAGGTGGACGGCCGGCCGCTGACCGAGCCGGAGCTGTGCGGCCTGTGGCTGCTGCTCGTGGTGGCCGGCAACGAGACCACCCGTCATCTGGTCTCCGGCGCGCTGGAGCTGGCCGCGGACGACCCGGCCGTCCGGGACGCGCTGGCCGACCCGGACCGGGTGCCGGTGGCGGTGGAGGAGCTGCTGCGCTGGATCACGCCGATCATGCAGTTCCGCCGGACCGCCACCGCCGACACCGAACTGGACGGCCAGCCGATCCGGGCCGGTGACAAGGTGGTCCTGTACTACGCGTCGGCCAACCGGGACGAGGCGGTGTTCGCCGACGCGGACCGCCTGCGGCTGGACCGGGCGCCGAACCCCCATCTGGCCTTCGGCGTGGGCCCGCACTTCTGCCTGGGCGCGCACCTGGCCCGGGCCGAGGCGGTGGCGCTGCTGCGGGCGCTGCGCCCGCACCTGCCGCATCTTCGCCGCGTCGGCCCGACACAGCGGCTGGCCTCGAACTTCATGAACGGGATCAAGTCGTTGCCGGTGCGCCTGGTCCGGTAGCGGGGGTGTTCAACCGGGGAACGCGCCCAGTCGAACACGCGCCGGCAGGTGGTCGTATCCCCGGAAGCTCATGTGCAGGCGGCGGACCGGGACGCCGGCCGGCTCGAAGCCGGCCAGGCCGCGGGCGATCCGGTCGAACACCGCCGCCCCCTCCAGCCGGGCGAGCGTGGCGCCGAGGCAGAAGTGCGGGCCGGCGCTGAAGGAGACGTGCGGGTTCGGGGTACGGGCGATGTCCAGCTCGTCCGGGCGGGCGAACCGCCTGCCGTCCCGGTTGGCGGCGGCGAGCAGCAGCACGACCAGCCGGTTGGCGTTGATCCGCCGTCCGGACAGCTCGATCGGGGCGCGGGTCAGCCGGGCGGTGGCCTGGATCGGTGCGTCGAAGCGCAGGAACTCCTCGACCGCGCTCGGCACCAGCTCCGGCTCGGCCCGCAACCGGGCCAGCACGTCCGGGCGGGACAGCAGGGCGGCGCAGCCGGTGGCGATGAGGTTGGTGGTCGTGTCGAAGCCGGCGAAGAACAGGAAGATCACGTTGTCCACCAGCGCCTCGGCGGTGATCGCGCCGCCCGGGTCGGCGGTGGCGAGCAGACCGGCCAGCGGATCGTCGTCGCGACCCCGGCGCTCGCGCTCGGCCAGCAGCTCCCGCACGTAGGCGCGCAGCCAGGTCACCGCGGCGGCGGTGGCGTCCCGGTCGCCCTCCACCCGGATGCCTGCGCCGAAGGCCCGGGCCAGCGTCATCGCGTACGGGCGCACCAGGTCGCGGTCGGCGACGGGGATGCCGAGCAGTTCGGCGGCGACGGTCACCGGCAGCGGCGCGGCCAGCCCGGTGACCAGGTCGGCGTCCCCGTCCATCGCGGTGAACAGCTCGCCGACCAGCTCGTCGACGCGGCCGCGCAGCCCGGCCACGGCCCGGGGCGCGAGCAGCCGGGACATCGCCCGGCGCAGCACGGTGTGCACGGGGGCGTCCCGGTTGAGCACTGTGGCCCGGAAGAAGCCGGTGACCGCGTCGGGCTCGCCCGAGGCCTGGTACACGACGTCGGGGAACTCGTGTCCGACGCGCGGGTCGGCCAGCAGCGCGGTGACGTCGGCGTGCCCGGTGACCGCCCACACGCCGGGACCGGCGGGCACGACCGGCCCGGCCTCCCGCAGTGCCGCGTAGGCGGGGTAGGGGTCGTCCAGTCCGGCGATCGCGGTCGCGTCGTATCGCACTCGCACGACGGGATCGTAGCGCCGGTGGGACGCTTGAAAGCGAGATAGTGCAGCGACGGCGATCACTGACCTGTCGCGATCCCGGCACGTCCGGGGCGTGTGCTCGGCTTCCCCGTCTGATTAGGATTCGCGTATCACGGCTCTTGCGACGCGACGAGAGACGTAAAAGCTAGATACGACATCCCCTGGAGGCGGCGTGACCAAGGGAGCAGCCATGACGGTGGTGGCGGACCTCGACGAGGAGCCGGCGGGGGCGACCGAGGGCGGGCCGGTGCAACTGCTGCCGATCGCCTGCCTGCGCGCGGCCGACTCGCCCCGGCTGGCCGGCGAGGACGACCTGCACGCGCAGACACTTGCCGAGACGGACGCGCCACTGCCGCCGATCCTGGTCCACCGCGGCACCATGCGCGTGATCGACGGCATGCACCGGCTGCGCGCCGCGGTCCTGCGCGGCGAGACGCAGATCGCCGCCCGCCTGTTCGACGGCACCGTCGAGGCGGCGTTCGTGCTCGCGGTGCAGGCCAACGTCACCCACGGACTGCCGCTGTCGCTCGCCGACCGCGAGGCGGCGGCCCAGCGGATCCTGCGGTCGCACCCGCACTGGTCCGACCGGGCGGTGGCGACCGCGGCCGGGCTCGCGGCGAAGACCGTGGCGAGCATCCGCCGGCAGGACATCGGGGCCCCCGACGTGCACGCCCGGCTCGGCCGCGACGGCCGGCTGCGCCCGGTCAACAGCGCCGAGGGCCGCCGCATCGCCAGCGAGCTGATCAGCCGCAAACCGGAGGCGTCGCTGCGCGAGATCGCCAAGACCGCCGGCATCTCCCCGGCCACCGCGCGGGACGTACGCGAGCGGATGAAGCGCGGCGACGACCCGCTGCCGCTGCGTCAGCGCGGGGGTGAGCCGCGTCCGGCCCGGGCCGGCCTGAGCCGCCGGCCACCGATGCGGGAGCGCTCGGTCAACCTGCAGAACCTGCGGCACGACCCGTCCGTCCGGTTCACCGAGTCCGGCCGTGCACTGCTGCGCTGGCTCGACAGCCAGGCCACCGGGCCGCAAGGCTACGCGGAGCTGATCGGCACCATCCCGGCGCACTGCACGTACGTGGTCGCCGACATCGCGCGCAGCATCGCCGAGGAGTGGCTCGAGTTCGCGGACCAGCTCAGGCAGCGGGCGAACGAGGCGGCCTGACGTCGCCACCGGTGGGATTGGGGACAAATGGATACGCAGCACGAGCTGACGCTCGACCGGGTCCGCGCCGACATCGGTGCCGCGGTCGGCGACACCGACGCGCTCGACGCCTCGGACGGCGACCTCATCGCCTGCGGCCTCGACTCGCTGAAGGTGATGCGGCTGGCCAGCCGGTGGCGGGCGGCCGGAGTGGACGTCAAGTACGCCGAACTCATGGAACGGCCGACGCTCGCGGGCTGGATGGACCTGCTCACCGCACGCCAGGCGCCCGCACCCGCCACCGCCGCTCCCGCCGCCGCGTCCGGTGCCCCGGCGGACGACCCCGGAGAGCCGTTCGACCTCGCCCCGATGCAGTACGCCTACTGGGTCGGCCGGCACGAACAGCTCGTGTTGGGCGGCGTGGCCACCCACTTCTACGCCGAGTTCGACGGCGCCGCGATCGACACCGCCCGGCTCGACGCCGCCACCCGGGCGCTCATCGCCCGCCACGACATGCTGCGCGTGACGATCCTCGACGACGGCCGGCAGCGGGTCGCCGACTCCTCGCCGTGGTCCGGCGCCACCGTCCACGACCTGCGCGACCTCGACGGGCCGGCGGTCACCGCGCGGCTGGCGGAGATCCGCGACCGCCTCTCGCACCGGCGCTTCGACATCGCCCGGGGCGAGGTCTTCGACCTGGGCGTCTCGGTGCTGCCCGGCGGCGCCAGCCGGCTGCACCTCAACATCGACATGATCGTCGCGGACGCGCTGAGCTTCCGGATCATCCTCAACGACCTGGCCGAGCTGTACGCCGACCCGGACGCCGCGCTGCCGCCGATCCGCTACAGCTACCGCCGGTACCTCGCCGAGCGCCGCGCCGCACCGGCCCGGGGACGGGAGGCGGCCGTCGCCTACTGGCGCGAACGCCTGCCGGAGATGCCCGCCGCGCCGCAGGTGCCGCTGGCGACCGCGCCCGAGCGCCTGGCGGTCCACCGGGTGGTCCGGCGCTTCCACCGTCTCGACGCGGCCTGGCGCGAACGCCTCGACGAGCGGGCCCGGACGCACGGTGTCACGTCGTCGATGGTGTTCGCCGCCGCCTTCACCGAGGTGCTGTCCGCGTGGAGCGCCGAGCCCGACTTCCTGCTCAACGTGCCGCTGTTCGACCGGGATCCGCTGCACCCGGACGTGGCGCACCTGGTCGGCGACTTCACCAACCTGCTGATCGTGGCCGTGCACACCGGGGAGGGCACCTTCCTCGACGCCTGCCGCCGGCTGCAGGACCGCGTCCGCGCCGACGCCCTGCACAGCGACTTCTCCGGCCTGGAGGTGCTGCGCGCGCTCTCCGCCGAACGCGGCGCGCAGGCGCTCGCGCCGGTGGTGTTCACCAGCGCGCTCGGCCTCGGCGAGCTGTTCAGCCGCAAGGTTCGCGACTGCTTCGGCGACGCCGGCTGGAACATCTCCCAGGCCCCGCAGGTCTGGCTGGACCACCAGGTCACCGAGGACGACGGCGGGCTGCTGCTCAACTGGGACGCCGTCGACGGCCTGATCCCCGCCGACGTGCTCGACGACATGTTCGCCGCGTACCTATGGCTGCTCGACCGGATCGTCACCGACCCGGTGGCCTGGACCGAGCCGGTGCCGAGCCTGCTGCCGGAGGCCGCCGCCCGCCGCCGGGCGGCGCCGAACGACACCGCCGGCCCGCAGCGACGGACCACGCTCACCGAGGGGTTCCTGGCGCACGCCGCCGCCGAACCGGACCGGATCGCGCTCGTCGCCGCCGGGGGCGGGGTGCGCTACGGCGACCTCGCCGAGCGGGCCGGGCGGATCGCCGGCCGGCTCGTCGCCGCCGGGCTGGACCCGGGCGACACGGTCGCGGTGACCCTGCCGAAGGGGCCGGCGCAGATCGAGGCGGTGCTCGGCGTGCTGTGCGCCGGCGGCGTCTTCGCCCCGGTCGGCGTCGACCTGCCGCCGGTGCGCCGCGCCGCGATCCACCGGGCCGCCGGGGTGCGGATCGTGCTCACCGACACGGCCACCCGGGACCAGCCGATCTGGAGTCACGGGCTGCCGGTGCTCGCCGTCGAGGAGGCCGCCGACGCGCCGCCGCTCGCCGAACTCCGGCCGGCCGGGCCCGACGACCTGGCGTACGTCATCCACACGTCCGGCTCGACGGGCGGCCCGAAGTGCGTGGAGATGACGCACCGGGCGGCGATGAACACCATCGAGGACATCGGCGACAGGTGGGGCATCGGCCCGGACGACCGGGGGCTCGCGCTGTCCGCGCTGGACCACGACTGGTCGGTGTACGACATCTTCGCGTTCCTCACCGCCGGCGCCGCGCTGGTCTGCGTCGACGACACCGCCCGCCGCGACGCCGAGCACTGGCTCGACCTGGTCCGCCGCCACCGCGTCACGGTGTGGACGTCGGTACCGGCGCTGCTGGACATGCTGCTCGTGGCGGCCGAGGGCGAAGCGGCGGAGCAGGCCGGCGACCTGCCGTTGCGGCTGGCCCTCGTCGGCGGCGACTGGGTGGGGCTCGACCTGTACGACCGGCTCACCGCGCGGGCGCCCGGCGCCCGCCTGGTCGCGCTCGGCGGCGCCACCGAGGTCGGCATCCACTCGACCTGGCACGAGGTGACCGAGGTGCCGGCGCACTGGCGGTCGGTGCCGTACGGCGCCCCGCTGCGTAACCAGCTCACCCGCGTGGCCGACGGGCTCGGCCGGGACCGGCCCGACCTCGTGCCCGGCGAGCTGTGGCTCGGCGGCGTCGGTGTCGGGCCGGGCTACCGGGGCGACCCGGAACGCACCGCCGCGCGGTTCGTCGAGCGGGACGGGCAGCGCTGGTACCGCACCGGTGACCTGGCCCGTTTCCACCCCGACGGGCGCCTGGAGTTCCTCGGCCGCCTCGACGGCCAGGTGAAGATCCTGGGACACCGGCTCGACCTCGGCGACGTGGAGGCGGCGCTGCGCGAGCACCCGGGCGTGGCTCGCGCGGTCGCGCTGACCGTACCCGGCGAGGCCGGACCGCGGCTGGTCGCCGCGGTGACCCCGGCGGCCGGCGTGCCCGTCGGCGCGCAGACGCTGCGGGCGTACGCCGGGGAGCGGCTGCCGCCGTACATGGTGCCGCACCGCGTCGACGTGCTGGACGCGCTGCCGCTCACCGCGAACGCGAAGATCGACCGGACCGCGCTCGCCGCCCGGTTCACCGACGACACCCGGCCCGCAGCCGAGGCGCCGGGCCGGCTGACCGGTCCGGCCGAACTCGCCGTCGCGGCCGTCTGGGCCGACCTGCTCGGCCGGCCTGCCGTCGGCCCCGACGACAGCTTCTTCGCCCTCGGCGGCAACAGCCTGCTCGCCACCCGCCTGGTCACCGCCGTGCGGGCGGCCGGTTTCCCGGGCGCGCGCCTGTCCACGCTGTTCGCCGCGCCGACGCTCCGGGCGTTCGTGGACCGGCTCGGCGGGGCGTCCGCGCCGGTCGCCCCGGCCGCGCCCGCCACTGCCGTGCCGGTCGCGGCCCACCCCGAGCGACGGTACGAGCCGTTCGACGCCACCGAGGTCCAGCGCGCCTACTGGCTGGGCCGGCGTCCCGAGTTCACCCTCGGCGGCGTCGGCTCGCACTGGTACTGGGAGTTCGAGGGCGAGCAGGTCGACCTGGAGCGGTTCGAGGAGGCGTTCAACCGCGTCGTCGCCCGGCACGACATGCTGCGCGCCGTCTTCGACGACGACGCCCGGCAGCGGGTGCTGCCCGAGGTGCCGCGCTACCGGATCACGGTCACCGACGTCGGCGGTGACGCGTACCCGATCGCGGTCGAGCGGATGCGCGACGACCTCGCCCACCTGGTGCACGACCCGGCCGCCTGGCCGATGTTCGCGGTCCGCGCGGTCCGCTCGGCGGACCGCACCCGCATCGGCCTCAGCCTCGACTTCCTGGTCCTCGACGCGCTCAGCATCATGATCGTGCTGGCCGACCTGGCCGAGCTGTACGCCGATCCGGCGGCCGCCCTGCCCGAACTGGGGATCACCTTCCGCGACTGCGTGGTGGCCGGGGATCCCGACCCGCAGCGCCGCGAGGCCGCCCGGCGCTACTGGGTCGAACGGCTGCCGCACCTGCCGCCCGGCCCGCGGCTCCCGCTGGCCCGCGACCCCCGCCAGGTCGACCGGCCCCGCTTCACCCGGCGGGAGGGACGCCTGAACGACCAGGCGTGGTCGCGCCTGGTCGCGCGGGCCGCCGAGCACGGCGTGACCCCGTCCACTGTGGTCGCCGCCGCGTTCGCGGCCGTCCTCGGGCGGTGGAGCGCCACGCCGGACTTCACGCTGAACCTCACGCTGTTCGACCGGCCCGCCACCCACCCCGACATCCCCCGCATCGTCGGTGACTTCACCTCGCTGCTGCTGGTCGCGAACACGCCCGAACCGGGGGAGAGCTTCGCCGCCGCCGTCCGCCGGCTCCAGGGCCGCGTCTGGGCCGACATCGAGCACAGCTCCTTCTCCGGCATCGCGGTCCTGCAGGAACTGGCCCGGCACACCGGCTCGGCGGAGGTCGCCATGCCTGTGGTGTTCACCAGCACCATCGGCGTCAGCGCCGCCACCGATCGCCCGTTCGGCCTGACCACCCCGTTCGGCCGGTACGTCACCGGCCTGTCCCAGACCCCGCAGGTGTGGCTCGACCACCAGGTCACCGAGCACGAGGGCGGGCTGCTGTTCAACTGGGACGCGGTCGAGGAGCTGTTCGCGCCGGGCGTGCTCGACGCGATGTTCGACGCGTACCGCGCGTTGCTGCGCCACCTCGCCACCGCCGGCTGGGACCGGCCCGCGCCGGTGCCGCTGCCGGCCGGGCAGGCGCAGGTGCGGGCCCGGGTCAACGACACCGGCGCACCGGTCACCGACCGGCTGCTGCACGCCGGGTTCGCCGCCGTCGCCCGCGACGACCCCGGCCGTACCGCACTGGCCTGGGGCGACGGCGCGACGCTGAGCTACGGCGAACTCGCCCGGCGGGCCCGCCGCGTCGCCGGCGCGCTCGTCGCCGCCGGCGTGCGGCCCGGCGACAACGTGGCCGTCTCCCTGCCCCGGGGACCGGACCAGGTCGCCGCGGTGCTCGGCGTCCTGCACGCCGGCGCCGCGTACGTCCCGGTCGCCGCCGACCAGCCCGAGCTGCGCCGGGAGCGGATCCACCGGGGCGCCGGGATCCGGGTCGCGCTCACCGGGTCGGCGGTGCCCGACGGCGTGACCGTGCTGCCGATGGCGCGGGCGCTGGCCGCCGCCGAACTCGCCGAACCGGTCACCGTCACGCCCGACCAGCCCGCGTACGTCATCTTCACCTCCGGCTCCACCGGCGAGCCCAAGGGCGTGGTGACCGCGCACGGCGCCGCCTGGAACACGGTCGACGACATCAGCACGCGCTTCGGCGTCGGCCCCGGCGACCGGGTGCTGGCGGTCAGCGCCCTCGACTTCGACCTGTCCGTCTACGACCTGTTCGGCGTCCTCGCGGCAGGCGGGACCGTGGTGCTCACCGCCGAGGACGAGCGCGCCGACCCGGCCGCCTGGCTGCGCCTGGCCGACACCCACCGGGTCACCGTCTGGAACTCGGCCCCGGCGCTGCTGGACATGCTGCTCACCATGGCGGGCGACCGGCCGCCGCTGCCGCTGCGCCTGGCCCTGGTCTCCGGCGACTGGGTCGGGCTGGACCTGCGGCGGCGCCTCGACGCGGTGACCGCCGGCTGCCGGCTGATCGCCCTCGGCGGCGCCACCGAGGCGGCCATCTGGTCCAACGCGTTCGAGGTGACCGAGGTGCCCCCGGAGTGGACGTCGGTCCCGTACGGCTTCCCGCTGCGCGGCCAGCGCTACCGGGTCGCCGACCCGGCCGGCGCGGACCGGCCCGACTGGGTGCCGGGTGAGCTGTGGATCGGCGGGGCGGGCGTCGCGCTCGGCTACCACGGCGACGAACGCCGCACCGCCCAGCGGTTCGTCCGCCACGACGGCGGCCGCTGGTATCGCACCGGCGACCTGGGCCGCTACTGGCCGGACGGCACACTGGAGTTCCTCGGCCGCGCCGACCACCAGGTGAAGATCCGCGGCCATCGGGTCGAACTGGGCGAGGTCGAGGCGGCCCTGGAGAGTCACCCGGCGGTGACCCGGGCGGTGGCTGTGGCTCCCGGGGGACGGCAGCGCCGGCTGCTCGCGGCGGTGGTCGCACCCGGCGGCGTCGATCCCGGCGACCTGCGCGCGCACCTGGCCCGCCGGCTGCCCGAGCACATGGTGCCGACCCGCGTCGAACACCTCGCCGAGCTGCCGCTGACCGGCAACGGCAAGGTCGACCGGGCACGCGTCGAGGCGATCGTCGACCGGCCCGACCACACCGGCGGGGAACGGATCAGCGACCCGGTCGAGGAGGCGGTGGCGCAGCTCTGGACCGACCTGCTCGGCCAGCCGGTCACCGGCCGCCGGGAGAGCTTCTTCGCGCTCGGCGGCAACAGCCTGCTCGCCACCCGGCTGGTGGCCGCGTCCCGGGCCCGGTTCGGGGTCGAGTTGTCGCTGCGTCAACTGCTCACCGCGCCGACGGTCGCCGAGCAGGCCGCCCTCGTCGCCGCCCAGTCCACCGTGGAACTCGCCGTCGAGGAGGGTGTGCTGTGACCGCAGCGCTGCGTGCCGACGCCGCCGCGATCCTGGCCGAGCTGGAGGCCGCCGGCGTCCGGCTGTGGGCCGAGGACGCCCGGCTGCGTTTCCGCGCGCCGCAGGGCGTGCTGACCGAGGAACGGCGGGCCCGGCTGCTCGCCGCCAAACCCGAGCTGCTCGCGTACCTCGCCGAGGCCGAGTCGGGACGCATCGAGCCCGAACCGGCGGCCCGCCACGAGCCGTTCCCGCTCACCGACATCCAGGCCGCGTACCTGATGGGCCGGCGCACCGTGTTCGCGTACGGCGGGGTCGGCTGTCACGCCTACGGCGAGGTGCGGCTGCGCGACCTGGACCCGGAGCGGGTACGCGACGCCTGGCAGGCGCTGGTGGACCGGCACGACATGCTGCGGGCGGTGATCGACGCGAACGGCTCGCAGCGCGTCCTGGCCGAGGTGCCGCCGGTCCGGGTCGCCGCCACCGACCTGCGCGGGCGCCCCGCCGAGGAGGTCGAGGCGCACGTCGCGGCCGTCCGGGCCGCCATGGACCACCGGGTCTACGAACCGCACGAGTGGCCGCTGTTCGACCTGGCGGTGACCCGCGCCGACGACGGCGCGCTGCTGCACGTCTCGATCGATTTCCTGATCGCCGACTTCGTCAGCATCCAGCTGCTGCTCACCGAGTTCCAGGAGCACTACACCGACCCGGATCTGGTCCGGCCGCCGCTCGACGTCACGTTCCGCGACTACCTGGCCGCCGAGCGGCGGCTGCGCGGCACCCGCCGCTACGAGCGGGCCCAGGCGTACTGGTTCGACCGGATCGACACCCTGCCGGCCGCGCCGGACCTGCCGGTCCTCGGCGACCAGTCCGCCGGCGACCCGGTCCGGTTCCGGCGTCACGAGTTGCGTCTCGACGGCGCCGGGTACGCCGCGCTGCGCGAGGCCGCCGCCGCGCACGGGCTCAGCCCGACCGCCGCCGTCCTCACCGCGTACGCCGAGGTGATCGGCCGGTGGAGCCGGCGGCGGCGGTTCGTGCTGAACCTGACCATGCTCAACCGGCTGCCGCTGCACCCGCAGGTGGACCGGCTGGTCGGCGACTTCACCTCGGCCGTGCTGCTGGAGGTCGACGGCGCCGAGGGGACCACGCTCGCCGAACGCGGTGGCGCCCTGCAACGCCGGCTCTGGCAGGACCTCGACCACCGGCTGGTCGGCGGCGTCACGGTGCTGCGGGAGCTGGCCCGCCGCCGGGGCGCCGACGCCGCGCTCATGCCCGTGGTGTTCACCAGCGCGCTCGGTCTCGGCGACACCACCGCGCCCGGGCCGGAGGCGGGAGAGACCGGCTACGGCATCAGCCAGACCCCGCAGGTGTGGATCGACTGCCAGGCGCTGGAACGCGGCGACGGCCTCGAACTGCACTGGGACGTCCGGCAGGGGGTGTTCCCGGACGGTGTCGCGGAGGACATGTTCGCCGCGTTCGGCGACCTGGTACGGCGGCTGGCCGGCGACGCGCCGCCCTGGTCGCAGCCGTCCCCGGTGGACCTGCCGGAACGGCAGCGCCGCCGCCGCGCCGAGGTCAACGACACCGCGGCGCCGCTGTCCGGGCGGCTGCTGCACAGCGGCGTGGTCGAGCAGTGCCGGCGCACCCCGGACCGCCCGGCGGTGCTGTCCGGGGAGCGCACGCTCACGTACGGCGAGCTGCTCGGCCGGGCCGGCGCGGTGGCGGCGGCGCTGCGCGAGCGCGGCTGCGTGCCCGGCGACATCGTCGCCATCGTCATGCACACCGGCTGGGAGCAGCCGGTCGCGGCGCTCGGCGCGCTGCTGGCCGGCGGCGTCTACCTGCCGATCGACACCCGCAGCCCAAGGGCGCGCCGCGACGCGCTGCTGTCCGGCGCCGGCGCGCGGCACGTGCTGGCCACCGCCGCCACCGCCGACGGTCTCGACGCCCCGATCCTGGTCGAGCGGCTGGACCCGGTCGAGCCCGACGAGCGGCTGCTGACGCCCGTCGTCGGCCCGGCGGACCTGGCCTACGTCATCTACACGTCCGGCTCGACCGGCACGCCCAAGGGCGTGATGATCGACCACCGGGGCGCGGTCAACACCGTCGAGGACGTCAACGCCCGCTTCGGCGTCGGGCCGGACGACCGGGTGCTGGCCCTGGCCAGCCTCGCCTTCGACCTGTCCGTGTACGACCTGTTCGGCCCGCTGGCCGTCGGCGGCGCGCTGGTGCTGCCCGACCACGACCGGCGCGCCGACCCGTCGCACTGGGTCGACACGATGCTGCTGCACAGCGTCACGCTGTGGAACTCGGTCCCGGCGCAGATGCAGATGCTCGCCGACTACCTGACCGTGGAGGCCGGCGTCGACCTGCCGTCGCTGCGGCTGGCGCTGCTCAGCGGCGACTGGATCCCGGTCACCCTGCCGGACCAGATCCGCGGTCGGCTGCCCGGGCTGCGGCTGGTCAGTCTCGGCGGCGCGACGGAGGCGTCGATCTGGTCGATCCACCACCCGATCGAGGCGGTCCCGCCGCACTGGCGCAGCATCCCGTACGGCACGCCGCTGACCAACCAGACGTTCCACGTGCTCGACGAGGCCGGCCGCGACTGCCCGGACTGGACGGTGGGGGAGCTGTACATCGGCGGCGTGGGCGTCGCGGCCGGCTACCTCGGCGACCCGGAGCAGACCGCCCGCCGGTTCAGCGTGCACGAGCCCGGCGGCGAGCGCCGGTACCGCACCGGCGACCTCGGCCGCTACCGGCCCGACGGCGTCATCGAGTTCCTCGGCCGGGAGGACGACCAGGTCAAGATCCGCGGCCACCGGATCGAACTGGCCGAGGTCGAGGCGGCGATGCAGTCGCATCCGGCGGTCGGTGCCGCCGTCGCGTTCGTGGAGGGCGAGCCGCCGCTGGACCGGCGCCTCGCCGCCGTGGTCGAGACCGCACACCGGGAGCCGGACCGGGAGGCCGCCGTCCGCGACACCGCCCGGCTCCTCGACGGCGCCCGGCGCCGGCTCGCCGAGGTACGCCGGGAGATGGACGCCGACGCCGCAGTCGCGTTCGCCCGCGAACTGGACCGCACCGCGCTGCTGGCGATGGTGACCACGCTGCGCGGCGCGGGCCTGTTCCACACCGCCGGGTCGGCGCACACGCTGCCGGAGGTGCTCGACGCCGCCCGCGTCGCCCCGAAGCATCACCGGCTGGTCCGGCGCTGGGTCAAGGGCCTGATCGCGGGCGGCATGATGCGCCGCGACGGCGACCGGCTCACCGGCGTACCGCCCGTGACCGCCGACGACGTGGCGGCGGCCTGGGCGCGGGTCGACGAGCTGCTGCCCGGTGGCGGGCACCGGCCCGAACTGGTGGAGTACTTCCGCGCCGCCACCACCCGGCTGCCCGAGCTGCTGCGCGACGACGCCGACCCGATCCAGTTGCTGTTCCCCGAGGGGCGGCTGGACATCCAGGAGTCGGCCTACCAGGGCAACTTCCTCAGCGACACGGTCAACCGGCTGGTCGTCGAGGCGATGTGCACGCTCGCCGCCGACTTCCCGGCCGGGCGGCCGATGCAGGTGCTGGAGGTGGGGGCCGGGGTGGGCGGCACCAGCATCGACCTGATCCCGGCGCTCGCCGCCCACCCGGTGCGCTACCTGTTCACCGACGTCTCCACCTTCTTCCTCAACGCCGCGCAGGAACGCTTCGCCGCGTACCCCTGGGTCGGCTACGGCATCTACGACCTGAACGCCGACTACCGGGCGCAGGGCCTGGAGTCCAACGCGTTCGACGTGATCCTCTGCGCCAACGTGCTGCACTACGCCCGCCACGCCGGCCGGGCCCTGGCACGGTTCAGGGAGATGCTGCGCCCCGGCGGCTGGCTGGTCTTCATCGAGACGACCCGGGACAACTACCAGATCCTCACCTCGATGGAGTTCCTGTTCGACGCCACCGCCGGCGACTTCGAGGACGTACGGGCCGGACAGGACGAGACGTTCATCTCCCGGCCGCAGTGGCAGGCGCTGCTCAGCGAGGCCGGCGCCTCCACTGTGGTCTGCCTGTCCGACGAGGACGAGGCCCTGGACCGGATCGGCATGCACGTGTTCGCGGTGCGGTTCAAGGCCGACCGCGTGCCGGTCACCCCGGCCGAGATCACCGCGCACCTGGGCGAGCGGCTGCCCGGCTACATGGTGCCGGGCACGATCGGGGTGGTCGACGCGCTGCCGCTGACCGGCAACGGCAAGGTCGACCGGGCCGCCCTGCCGGCGCTGCTGCGGGCACCGGAGCTGGGCGGGGCCGCGCCGGTGTCGGCGGAGCCGTCCGGCGAGGTCGAGATCGCGCTGGCGAAGGCGTGGGCGGAGGTGCTGGGCGTGCCCACCGTCGGCCGCGACCACACCATCTTCCAGCTCGGCGGCGACTCGCTGCTGGCGGCGCAGCTCGTCGCCCGGATCCGCGAGTCGGTGCCGGCGGCCGCCGACGCCTTCTTCGACCAGATGCTGCGCGACCTGCTGGAGGGGTGCACGCTCGCCGAACTCGCGGCCGGTCTCGGCGCCGGTTCCGCCGCCGAGCCCCGGTCCGGTGGTGAGACCGGGCCGGGCGGGCCGGTGGCACTGGTCGGCCTGGACGGTCCGGGGCCGGACGTGCTCGTGCACGACGGCACCGGCGGGCTCCCCCCGGTCGCCGGTGACCTCGCCGCCGCCGGGTCCGGCCTGGTGGTGACCGCGCCGCAGACGTACCTCGGCCTGGACCCGGCGGTGCTCGTCGACTGGCACGCCTCCGCCTGCGCCGACGTGCTGGCCGGGACCGCGCCGCTCGCGCTGGCCGGGCGGGACTTCGGCGCCCTGCTCGCGGTCGAGGTGGCCCGGCGCCGGCTGGAGCAGGGCGGCGAGGTCAGCCGGCTGGTCGCCGTCGTCACCGAGCCGTTCACCCCGGACCTGCGCGACGACCTGCTCGTCGAGTACGCCTTCGCCAGGGCCCTCGGCGTGGCGCCGCCGGACGTCGGGCTGCCCGCCGAGGCGGACCTGGCACGTGCCGTCGAGGCGGCCGGTGGCGGCGTGCTGCCGCCGGGCCGGCTCACCTATCCGCCGGCCGGGCAGGAGGCCCCCGGCGTGACCGACGTGCTGCTGCGGCAGACCGAACGCCCGGCCGGCGAGCGGCTCGCCGCTATCGCCGGGCGGGCCGGGCTGACCGGGGCCGAGACCGAGCGGCGGTACGAGATGTTCCGGCACAGCCTCGACGCGGCGGCCCGGCACCGCGCCGAGCCGTACGCCGGGGACGTCACGCTCGTGCTCGCGTTCGACGGTGAGCGCTGGCCGTCGGCGGCGGAGGCGATCCCGGCCCGCTGGCGCGACCTGTGCCTCGGCGCGGTCGACGTGCGGTGGTCGCGGTGACCGCCGGCCCGGTCGCCGTGGTCGGCGGGTACGGCGCGGTGGGCAGCGCCGCCGCCGCCCGGCTGCACCGCGACGGCGTCGGCCCGCTGCGCGTCGGCGGCCGGAACCCCGACCGGGCCGCGGCGCTGGTCCGCGACCGGCTCGGCGGCGCCGGGGAGGCGGTCGCTGTCGACGTGTACGACAGGGACTCGCTGGCCCGCTTCTGCGCCGGCTGCCGGCTCGTCGTCTGCGCGGGCGGCGCGTCGCACCAGGTGCTCGACCGGGTGGCGGTGGCCGCTCTGGCCGCCGGCGCGGACTACGTGGACGCCGGCGGGGACGAGCCGTTGTACGACCGCCTCGCCGGGCGCGACCTCGCCGCGCAGGGCCGGATCGCGCTCGTCACCGCCGGGATGATGCCGGGACTCAGCGGGCTGCTGCCCCGCTGGCTGGCGGCGCGGGGCGTGACCCGGCCCCGGCGCCTGGTCGCCCACCTCGGCGTGATGGACAGGCTCACCCCGGCCGGCGCGGTCGACTACCTGCTCAGCCTGCACGACCGCGAGCGGGAGTCGCGCGCCGTGTGGATCGGCGGCCGGCCGGTCGCCCGCGCCGCCGAACCACAGGTGGACGCGCTGGTGCCGTTCTTCCCCAACCCGGTCGGCGTGCACCCGTACCTCGGCTACGAGGCGCGCCGGCTCGGCGCCGGACTCGGCCTGGACGAGGTCCGCTGGAACTCCGTCTTCGACGGCGGCGCCGCGATGATGGCCACGCTGGGCCGCCTCCAGGGGGCGATGGCCGGGCAGAGCGACCTGAGCCGGGCCGCCGCCGAGCTGGCCCGCGCCGCCGACCTGGACATGTTCTCGCGCCGCCCGTACCAGCTGATGCTGCTGGAGCTGTCCGGCGCGGACGCCGCGGGCGACCCGGTCACCCGGACCGTGCTGGCCCGCTCGACCGACACGTCCGCCCTCACCGGCACGGTCCTGGCACTGGCCGCGCGGCAGGTGCTGGACGGGCTGGTGAAGCCGGGGACGCACTTCGCGGCCGAGGGCCTGCACCCGGAGCGGCTGGTCGAGGCGCTGCTGCGCACCGGCGCGCTCACCGCGTTCGAGACGTTCGACGTGCCCGCCGCCGAGGCGGCGTCGGCGGTCGAGGAGGGCGCGTTGTGACCCGCCCCCGGGTGGTCGTCGCCGGCACCGGGTTCGGCCGGGTCTACCTGGCCGGCGTCGCCGACCCGGCGTTCCCGTTCGAGCTGGCCGGCGTGCTCGCCCGTGGCAGCGACCGGTCCCGGGCCTGCGCCGAACGCTACGGCGTGCCGCTGTGGACCCGGGTGGCGGACCTGCCCGGCGACGTGGACGTGGCCTGCGTGGTGGTCGGTTCCGCGCCCACCGGCGGGCCCGGCGCCCGGCTCGCGGTCGAGCTGATGCGCCGCCGCGTGCACGTCCTCCAGGAGCATCCGGTGCACCCGGGGGAGCTGGCGGAGTGCCTGCGCCAGGCCCGCGCCTCCGGGGTGCGGTACCGGCTCAACAGCCACCACGTCCACGTGGCCGCGGTACGCCGTTTCATCGCCGCGGTACGCGACCTCGCGGCCCGGCAGGAACTGCTGTTCGTCGACGCGGCCACCAGCGTGCAGGTGCTCTACACGCTGTTCGACGTGCTCGGCGAGGCGCTGCCCCGGCTGCGTCCGTGGACGTTCGCCCCGCCGGTCACGCCGCCCGGCGTACCGGCGGCCGAGGCGCCGTTCCACAGCCTCGCCGGCGTGCTCGGCGGCGTGCCGGTCACGCTGCGGGTGCAGCACCACCTCGACCCGCGCGAGCCGGACAACCACGCCCACCTGTGGCACCGGATCACCGTCGGCACCGAGGGCGGCACGCTGACGCTGGTCAGCAGCAACGGGCCGGTGCTGTGGTGCCCCCGGCCGCACCTGCCGCCGACGGACCGGATGGCCGGGTTCGACGAGCTGGCCGACGCGCACCTGAGCTACGGCGTCGCGGAGCCGGTCGGTCCGGCGACCGCGCCGACGTTCGCGGAGGTCTTCACACGACAGTGGCCGGCGGCGGTCCAGGCCGCCCTGACGGGATTGTGGGACGCGGTGACCGACGGCGAGGATCCGATGACCAGGGGCCAGTACCATCTCACGCTCGGCCGGCTCACCCAGGACGTGCTCGATCTGCTCGGGCCGATGCACCTGGTCCGGCGGGACACCCCCACGGTGCTGTCCGCGCGGCACCTGTCCGCGGGACCGGAGGCGGCATGACCCCGCTGACCCGCTGCCTCCAGCGGTACGCCGCGCCCGCCGCGCCGGCCACGCGGCTCGTCTGCTTCCCGCACGCCGGGGGCGGGGCGAGCGGCTTCCGGCAGTGGGCCGGACACCTGCCCGGCGGGGTGGAACTGCTGGCCGTGCAGTACCCGGGCCGGGAGGAGCGCATCGGCGAGCCGCCCGCCACCGACCTGTGCCGCCTCGCCGCCGAGGTGGCGCACGCGCTCGCCGGCCTCGACCCGGCGCCCACCGTCCTGTTCGGGCACAGCCTCGGCGCGGCGGTCGCGTTCGAGACCGCCCGCCGCCTGCCGTCGCCGGTGCTGCTGGTGGTGTCCGGCCGGCAGGCGCCGGTGGACCCGGGCCGCTCGGTGCACCTGATGAGCGGCGACGAGCTGTGGCAGGACGTCGCCCGCTCCGGCGGCACCCGGCAGGAGGTGCTCGACAGCGACGAGTTGCGGGCGCTGCTGCTGCCGGTGCTGCGGGCCGACTACCGGCTCAGCGAGACCTACCGGCCGGCGCCACTGCCGCTGCTGACCTGCCCGGTGCTGGCCTGCTCCGGCGACCGCGATCCGGAGGTCGACCCGGCCGCCCTGGACGGCTGGCGGTCGGTGACCACCGGGGCGTTCACCGCCCGGCTGTTCCCCGGCGACCACTTCTACCTGGTGCCGCAGCGGGGCGCGCTGATCGCCGAGGTGCTGCGTACCGCGTGGGCGCTGCCCGCCGCCGCGGCCTGGCCGTCGACGCCGTGACCAGCGAGGCGCTCACCGGCGCGCCGGACACCGGCACGACCGACCGGATCGCGGCGCTGTCCGCCGTCGCTGCCGCCGGGGGCGAGGGGTTCGCCCGGCTGGCCGCCGCCGACCCGGCGCTCGTCGCACTCGCCCACCGGCAGCGGGAGCGGCGGTGCCGGCAGCTCAACCTGGTCGCGGCGGCCAGCCCGACGCTGCCGGCCGTGCTGGCCGCCGGTGCGCTGGGCTTCGGCGCCGTCACCGCCGAGGGATACCCCGGTCAGCGCTACCACTCCGGCGCCGAGACCGTCGACGCGGTGGAACGGCTCGCCCGGGCCCGCGCCGAGCTGCTGTTCGGCGCGGCGCACGCGAACGTGCAGCCGGCGTCCGGCTCGGCGGCGAACCTGGCCGTGCTCTACGGGCTGCTCGGGCCGGACGACACCGTGCTGTCGCTGGAGCTGAGCCACGGCGGGCACCTGTCGCACGTCTCCGGCGCGGCGAGCGTCTCCCGCCGGGTGCGGGCCCGGCACTACCGGGTCGGCCCGGACGGACTGGTGGACACCGACGCGGTGGCCGCGCTGGTCCGCGAGGTCCGGCCCCGGCTGCTCATCTGCGGCGGCTCGGCCTGCCCCCGGGCGGTCGACTTCGCCGCGTTCCGCCGCGCCGCGGACGAGACCGGCGCGCTGCTGATGGCCGACGTCAGCCACGTCAGCGGCCTGGTCGCCACCGGGCTGCACCCGTCGCCGTTCGACCACTGCGACGTGGTGACCACCTCCACGTACAAGCAGTTGCGCGGCCCCCGGGGCGGGCTGGCCCTGCTCGGCGCCCGGTCCCGGATCCGCGCCGCCGACCTGGACCGGGCGGTGTTCCCCGGCTTCCAGGGCACGCCCGACTTCGGTGCCATCGCCGGCAAGGCGGTCGCGCTGCGCCACGCGGCCCGGCCGGCGTTCGCCGCCGCGATGGGCCGGGTGGTGCGTTACGCCGGGCTGCTCGCCGACGCCCTCACCGGCCGGGGCGTACCGGTGCTCACCGGCGGCACCGACACCCACATGGTGCTCGTCGACCTGCGGCACGCCCCGGTGTCCGGCCGGTACGTCTGCGACGTGCTGGAGGCGCACGGCGTGCTCGCCAACCGCAATCCGGTGCCGGACGACCCGCGGCCGGTCGGGCAGACCAGCGGGCTGCGGTTCGGCACCAACGACCTGGCGTTCCGGGACGTCGGCGACGACCTGGTGACGACCGTCGTGGCGGCCGTCGCCGGTGCGGTGGCGGAGCTGGCCGAGACCGGCGACCAGGCGCGCTGCCCGTCCCTGGCCGTGCTGCCGGGCCTGGTCGCCGAGGTCGCGTCGCGCGGCTACCGGGAGGAGTGGGGCGCCCGGTCGACGCGCAGCGGCAGCGCGGTCAGCGCCCGCAGGCTGAAGCTCGGCACCGCCCGGCGCGGCGCACCGGCGAGCGCCAGCCCGGGCCGGGCGCGCAGCAGCGCGGTGAGCGTCGCGGCGGTCTCCAGCCGCGCCAGGTAGCCGCCCACGCAGGCGTGCGCGCCCCGCCCGAAGCCGAGGTTGCGGTTCGCGCCGGGCCGGCCCACGTCGAGCCGGTCCGGGTCGGGGAACGCCCGCTCGTCCCGGTTGGCGGAGCCGACCAGCAGCATCACCGGCTGCCCGGCCGGGATCGTGACGTCGCCGACCCGGTGCTCCCCGGTGGTGACCCGGGTCGCGGTCTGCACCGGGCTGTCGTAGCGCAGCAGCTCGTCCACCGCGCCCGTCGTCAGCGCCGGGTCGGCGCGGAGCCGGTCGAGCTGCTCCGGGTGCCGCAGCAGCGCCAGCATCCCGTTGCCGATCAGGCTCACCGTGTTGTGGTGCCCGACGATGAGCAGGAAGACGCCGTTCACCAGCAGCTCGGCGAGCGTCATCGTCCGCTCGGCGCGCTGCGCGGCCAGCCACCTGCTCATCAGGTCACCGGTCGGCTCGCGCCGGCGGCGGGTCAGCAGCCGGCCGAAGTAGTCGCCTGCTTCCCGGGTCGCCTCGGCCGCCGCGTCCCGCTGCGCGTCGCTGAGCAGCGCGTCCGGGTCGGAGGCGGCGCCGAACGCGCGCGACCACCGCTCCAGCAGCGGCCAGTCGGCCCGGGGCAGCCCGAACAGGCGTCCGATGACCGCGATCGGCACCGGGTACGCGACGTCGGCGACGAGGTCGATCTCGCCCCGGTCCGGCAGCGCGCCCACCACCTCGGCGACGGCCGCGTCGATCGCCGGGCGCATGGCGTCCACCGCCTGCGGCACGAACTCGTGACTCATCGCCGAGCGGATGCGCGGGTGGTCCGGCGCGTCGAGCGCGTTGAGCGGCAGCGGGAACCGGGCGTCGATGCCCCGGGTACGGAAGTACTCGTCGTACGCGGTCAGCCGGCCCAGGTCGCAGCTCAGTCGCGGGTCGCGCAGCCCGGCGCGGACGTCGTCGTACCGGGACACCAGCCAGATGCCCGCGTTGGTGCGTACCGCCGGCGCCTCGTCGCGCAGCCGGCGCAGGAACGGGTACGGGTCGTCGGCGTACGCGGCGCCGGTGACGGTGGCGAGGAAGTCCGCCGCGATTCCGGGCGGGGAGGAGGTGGTCATCGGTGGCCTCCGTCGACTGTGGTGCCTGCGGATCGGCTGGGCGAGAATACCGGGGGCCAGGGCTCCGTCACCCATTATCCGGAGGTGGATGGCCCTCATGAAAGTCGTGGTGACCTGCCAGCCCGCGGTCGGGCACTTCCATGCGATCGCCCCGCTCGCGCTCGCCGCCCGGTCCGCCGGGCACGACGTCACGGTGGTCACCGGACGGGGTCTCGGCCCCTGGGTGACCCGGGCCGGGCTGGACGTGGTGGAGGTCGGCCCGGCGTGGCTGGCCGACGGGCCGAGGACGTCGGCGTTCGACGACGAGCGCCGGCGGCTGCGGCTGATGGCCATGGCCACCGCCGCGCTCATCCCGGGCATCGTCGAGGTGCTCCGGGACACCCGCGCCGACGTGCTGCTGCACGAGTCGCTGGAGTGGGCCGGGCCGCTCGCCGCCGACGCGGTGGGCGTGCCCTACGCGGCGCTCGGCCAGCTCCCGCGCCTGCCCCGGGCGGTGACGGCGCAGACGATGGGCGCGGGCTGGAGCCAGGCCCGCACCCGCCTCGGACTGCCCGCCGACCCGGGCATGACGCGGCTCTACCCGTACCTCTACCTCGACGCGTACCTGCCGAGCATGCAGCCGCTGTCCGACGATCCGCTGCTGTGGTTCGGCGGACGGGCCGAGGACGAGGTGGTGCACCCGATCATGCCGCCGCTGTACCAGGTGGACGGTCCGGTGCCGGACTGGCTCACCGCCCCCGCGACACGGCCGCTGATCTACATGACCATGGGCACCGCGTTCAACCAGACGCCGCATCTGTTCCGCGCCGCCGCGCGGGGCCTGCGCGACGAGGACGTCGACGTGGTCATGACGCTCGGCTCCGGCGTCGACCTCACCGCCACCGGCATCGACGCGCCGAACGTGCGGCTGGCCGAGTACATCCCGCAGGACGAGGTGCTGCGCCGCACCGCCGTGGTGCTGCACCACGCCGGCTACCTGACCACCGTGGGCGCGCTGCGGCACGGCCTGCCGATGGTGGTCGTCCCGGTCGCCGTCGACCAGCCGTACCACGCCCACCGGCTCAGCGCGGCCGGGGTGGCGATCCGCCTGGACGAGGCGGCGGCCACACCGGAACGCATCCGCGACGCGGTGCGCGCCACCCTGGACGACGACCTCTACCGGCGCAACGCCGCCCGGCTCCAGGCGGAGATGGCCGGGATGCCCGGCGTGGAGCGGGGCATCGAGCTGCTGGAGCGGCTGGCCGAGGAGCGCCGGCCGCTGCGCGCGGCCGCATAGGACGGATCCCGGCCGCGTACGCCCGCACGTGTTCGCGCGGCCCCCTCGCAGAGAGGCGACAGCCATGCGCGTACCAGTGGAGACCGTCGACGCCGAGCCGGCGCCGCTCGGCCGGATCCTGCTCACCGGCGCGACCGGCCGGGTCGGTGCCCGGCTGCTGCCCCACCTCAAGCGGCTCGGCGGCGAGGCGCGCCTGCTGGTGTGGGGCCCCGGCCCGGGGCCGGGCGGCGGCCGGCTCGTCACCGGCGACCTGCGCGACCCGGCCGTGTGCCGCAGCGCGGTCGAGGGGGTCGACGCGGTGGTGCACATCGCGTCCGCGTTCGTCGGCCTGGACGGGCCGGGCGCCGAGGAGGTGAACCGGACCGCGACCGCGGCGCTGGCCCGTGCCGCGCTCGACGCCGGGGTGCGCCGGTTCGTGCAGATGAGCAGCTACCTGGTCTACGCGCCCGCCGGCGACCGGCCGGTACGCGAGGAAGACCCGCTGCTGGAGTCGCCGGAGTCGTCGTTCCCGGCCGCGAAGCTCGGCGCGGAGGCGGCGCTGCGCCAGTTCACCGGCGGGGAGCTGGAGGTGTGCGTGCTGCGTGTCGCGTTCACCTACGGCGAGGGCGACCCGCATCTCGCCGACGCGCTGAGCTGGGCCGCGCACCGGCCGGACGACGAGCGGCTGCACCTGGTGCACCACGCCGACGTGCGCGCCGGCATCTTCGCCGCGCTGCGCAGCCCGGCCGCCGCCGGGCACACGTACAACCTGGCCGACGACGAGCCGGCCTCGGCGGCGTTGCTGCGCCCGCTGGCCGCGGAGTTCACCGCGCGCGGCGCCGGAGCCGGCGACGCGGAGGAGGGCGGCCCGCTGGGCTGCGTCGTGGACACCACCGCCGCCCGCCGTGACCTGGGCTTCCGGCCCGACTACCCATCGATCGAGGACGCCCGCCGCGCGGGCCGCATGTGACGGAGGACGCCACCATGACCGCGACCGCTGAGCACGCCCCGGCGATGACGATCGGCGGCGTGGCCGAGGAGGCGGCCGCCGTCCTCCCGGTCGACAACCCGGCCACCGGCGCGCCGCTGGGCGCCGCCCCGGTCTGTTCCGGCCGGCAGCTCGACCGGGCGATGGACGCGGCGCTCGCCGCCGCCGGCGGCTGGGCCGCCGACGACGAGGCCCGGCGTGCCGCGCTGCTCGCCGCCGCGAAGGAGGTGTCGCGGGCCGCGTCCCGGCTGGGCGCCCTGGTCACCGCCGAGCAGGGCAAACCGACGGCGATGGCGATCGCCGAGGCGTACGGCGCGGCCGGCGCGCTGCGCTACCACGCCGGACTCGACCTCGGCGCCGAGCTGCTGCGCGACGACCGGCGCGGGCACGTCGAGCTGGCCCGCCGTCCGCTCGGCGTGGTCGCCGCGATCACCCCGTGGAACTTCCCGGTCGCGATCGCCGCGGCCAAGCTGGCCCCGGCGCTGCGGGCCGGCAACACGGTCGTGCTCAAGCCCTCGCCGTACGCGCCGCTGGCCGTGCTGGAACTGGGGCGGCTGCTGGCGCCACTGTTCCCGCCCGGCGTGGTGAACGTCGTGTCCGGCGGGGACGACCTCGGCGCGGCGATGGTCGCGCATCCGGTGCCGGCGCACGTGTCGTTCACCGGGTCGGTGGCCGCCGGGCGCCGGGTCGCCGCCTCCGCCGGGGCCGGGCTCAAGCGGGTCACCCTCGAACTCGGCGGCAACGACCCGGCGATCCTGCTCGACGACGCCGACCCGGACGCTATCGCCGAGAAGCTGTTCTGGGAGGCGTTCGCCAACAGCGGGCAGGCGTGCATGCTGGTGAAACGGCTGTACGTGCCGGCGTCGCGGCACGGTCGCGTGGTCGACGCGCTGGCCGACCGGGCCCGGGCCACCCGGGTCGGCGACGGCGCGGTGAAGGGCACCGAGCTGGGGCCGCTCACCACCGGGGCGCAGTTGCGCCGGGTCACCGCGCTGGTCGAGGCGGCCACCGCCGGGGGAGCGCGGGTCGCGGCCGGTGGCGCGCCGCTGCCCGGCCCGGGACGGTTCTTCGCCCCCACCGTGCTTGCCGGCGCCACCGACGACCTGGCGGTCGTGACGCAGGAGCAGTTCGGGCCGGTGCTGCCCGTCGTGCCGTACACCGATCTCGACGACGCGGTCCGGGCCGCGAACGCCGGCCCGTACGGGCTGGGCGCCTCGGTGTGGTCGGCGGACCCGCAGCGCGCCTGGGACGTCGCCGCGCGGCTGGACGCGGGCACGGTGTGGGTCAACTCGCACGCCGAACTGACCCCGGACCAGCCGTACGGCGGCCTGAAGTGCAGCGGGCTGGGCGTGGAGGGCGGCGTGGCCGGGCTGCACGGCTACACCGGCGCGCAGGTGCGTCACCGTCCCCGGTGAGCCGCCGTCCGGGCGCCCTCTCCGGGGCGCCCGGAGCGCGGGTCAGGTCAGGCCGCTGTAGAACAACGCGCCGATGACGGCCCGTTCCGCCTGCGGCAGGCGGGCGTGCGGCACCGCCCGGCCGGTCAGCGCCAGCCCTTCGCGCGGCTGGTAGACGAAGTCCAGCCCGCCGTCGGGGAAGTTGCCCGCCTCCCGCACCCACCGGTCCAGCCAGGCCGGGTCGTGGCCGGTCTCGTCGAGGTACGAGCGCATCGGCCCCGGGTCGCCGGCGATGGTGAACAGCAGCGACACCTCGCACGTCGGCTGGTCGGTGTGCACGCCCAGGTAGTCGCCCTTCTCGTAGCGCAGGTACGTGCACCGGGTCGGGTGCATGGGCCGGCCCATCCGGGCGCTGATCTCGGCGACCAGCGCCGGATCTTCGTGGATCTTGATGAGGGTCGGCCCGGCGCCCAGGTACGCGTTCATCGACCGGCTCACCAGCGCGTCGTGCTCGACGTCCCAGCCCGGCTGCGGCCCGCCCGCGAAGGACTCCCCGCGCGGGGCGGCCAGCAGCACCTCGACGTCCTTCATGCACTCCCGCGCGGTGGCCGCCGAGATCAGGTCCGGCATGTGCCAGTAGTAGCCGGACGGGTCCAGCATGGACAGGTAGTCGCTGCGCCGGCCGCTGGACTCGCGCAGCAGCGCCGCGTACTCCTCGTCCACCTCGTGGTCGGTGGGCCGCCGCACCACCCGCGACTTCACCGCCCTGATGATCAGCGGGCCCTGCGGGAACATCTGGTCGTACGTCGCGTCGACCAGCGGGCCACCGCCGGCCAGCGGTGACACGTCGGCCGGCGGCACCCCGGCCGACACGGCCAGGCGCTCGTACAGCCGGATCGAGGCCGGCGGCTCGTCGCGCAGTCCGAGGTGGTGACGCAGCCGCCAGCGCCGCCACTCCAGCTCCACCTCGTTGATCCGGTGCCGGGGCCACCGGTACGAGCCGCCGGGTGCGTACAGCGCGTCCCGGATGTGCTGCACGTCGATCGCGCGGACCCGGTCCGCGGCGGTGCGGAACAGGGCCGACGCGTCGGCGCCGGACGCCCAGGTGGCAGTGGACATGGTGTCCCTCCGGTCAGGCCGGCGCCCGGCGGCGCCGGCTCACTCGTCAGGCCGGTCGGTGGTCCCGCCGCCCTGCGCCAGCGCGGCGGCGTCGCGGGCGCATCCCCACGAGAGCATGACGCCGTTCCCCGCGTGGCCGTAGTTGTGCACGACGAGCGCGTCCCCCCGGCGCTCGGACTCCACCCGCGGGGCCGGGCGGCCGGGGCGCAGCCCGACGGTGTGCGCGAGCACCTCGGCGCCGGCCAGGGCCGGCTCGATCGCGGCGCACCGCGCGACGATGTCCCGCTCCTCGTCCGGGTCGGGCGTGGTGTCGTCGCTGCGCCGCTGCGCGCCGCCGAGCACCACGTGGTCGCCGTGCGGGAAGATCGACGCCCAGGTGGGCGTCATCGGCGCCTCCAGGAAGAACCGCTCGATCCCCGGGTTGCGCACCACGATCTTCGGGCCGCGCACCGGGTACAGCTCGTCGTCGCCGGTCAGCGCCCGGGCGGCTAGCCCGGTGCAGTTGACCACCACCGGCGCAACAGTCGCCGCCTCGTCGAGCGAGGCCACCGGCTCGGTGCGCAGCTCGCCGCCGGCGTCCAGGAAGCGCTGCTGGAGGTACGCGAGGTAGACGGGCATGTCGACGAGCGGCAGCCGGACGGTGAACGCGGTGCCGAAGCCCGCCGGGCGCTCGTGCTCGTCCAGCGGCCGGAAACCCGGGGTCTGCTCCACGAACGGCGGGGTGGCACCGGCGGGCCGGGCGGCGAGTACGCCCTCGCGCAGCGTCACGCCCGGCATCGGCTCGTCGCGCAGCACCCGCAGCGTCTCGTCGGTCCAGGCGCGCTGCGGGTCGTCCGGCGGTGACAGGTTCGGGCCGACCAGCGCCGAGGCCTGCATCGAGGTCGTCCGCGCGGGCGGTTCCGCGGTACGGATCAGCACCCGCGCGCCTCCCTCGGCCAGCCGGATGCCGGTGCTGAGACCGGTGACACCGGCACCGAGGACGACGACGTCCGGACGTGCGGTCATGAAGGATCCTCCGAGTGTGCGGCGGCTGTGGTCAGCTGTCCTGTCAGGAAGATTCTCCACAGCTCACGCCGCTTCGGCTTGCCACTCGTGGTTCGCGGGATGGTGCCGACGCCGGCCCGGACGAACACCAGGTCGGCGCCCTCGGTCACCCGGCCGACGAGCCCCTGCGCCGCCTCCAGCCGCAGCGGATCGGCCTGCTCGACCACCACCACCGCGGTCGGCCGGTCCCCGCGCATGCCCAGCAGGACGGTCTGCCGGTGACGCGGCAGGCCAGCCGACTCCAGCGCCGCCTCCACGTCCTCGGCCAGCAGCGTACGGCCGCGCACCTTCACGCTGTCGCCGATGCGGCCCAGCACGAACAGCTCGCCGTCGTGCAGGAACCCGGCGTCGCCGGTGACCAGCGGCCCGTCCCGGCGGCCGGTGTCGGCGTCCGGCGGCTCGTTGTGGTAGCCGTCGGTGAGGCAGGGACCGTCCACCACGATCTCACCGACGTGGTCCTCCGGCAGTTCCCGGCCGTCCCGGTCCACGACGGTGACCCGGATCCCGTCCAGCGGGCGGCCGGAGCCGACGAGCGCGCCACCTGTCTCCGGCGCCAGCGGCACCGGCCCGTCGAGCACCACCCGCCGCGGGTCCAGCGGCACCGACGTCCACAGCTCGTCCAGCGGCAGACCGGTGACGGCGAGCGTCGCCTCGGCCAGCCCGTACGCGGGCAGGATGGCGCGCGGGTCCAGCCCGTACGGGGCCAGCAGCCGCACGAAGCGCTCCACCGCGCCGGCGCCGACCCGCTCGGCGCCGACGATGACCGCCCGCCAGGCGGAGAAGTCCATGCCGTCCAGGTCCTGCGGGCGTACCTTGCGCGCGACGTGTTCCAGCCCGAACGTCGGCATCGCGGTGAGCCGCGCGCCGTGGACGCCGAAGCAGCGCAGGTAGCGCAGCGGGGATCGGACGAACTGCTCGGGGGAGAGCAGCCACAGGTCGCTCTGCCGCACCACCGGCGTGATGAGGCAGCCGATCAGCCCCATGTCGTGGTGCATCGGCAGCCACGACGCGGTCGGATCCTCCGGCCGCATCCGCAGCCACCGCGCGATGGCGGCCACGTTGGCCTCCAGCGCCGGCACCGGCACCCGGACCCCGCGCGGCGCCCGGGTCGAGCCGGAGGTGAACTGGAGCATCGCCAGCTCGGCCGGGGCCCAGCCCGGCCACGGGCCCGGGTCGGCGGTGGCGATCACGTCGTCGTCGACCCGCACCGGCACCGGCGGCGGCACCAGCCCGGCGAGCTGCCCGGCCAGCGCGGCGGACGTCACCACCATGCGCGGGGCGGCCCGGCCGACCAGGTGGGCCAGCGCCCGCGCGTACCCGGTCAGGTCCTGGCCGAACGCGGGCGGCGCGGTCGGCACCGGCACCGCGCCGGCGACCATCGCGCCGAAGTAGAGCTGGATGAACCGGGGCCCGGTGGGCTCCACGATCACCACCGTGTCGCCGTCGGCGGTCCCGGCCGAGCGCAGCCCGGCGGCGACCCGGCGGGCGCCCTCGGCGAGCCGCTCGTAGCTCCACTCGTCCCACCCGTCGCCGGGCCCGGCGAAGCGGACCGCCGCGTCCGGGCGCGGCCGGTGCACCCAGTCGGTCAGCGGCGAGCCTGCCGCCGCGGCGCGATCCTGTCCGTCCATCGGGGACCTCCTGGGCACGGGTGGGCGGAGCGTAACGCGGTGCCACGCGACGGCGGCAGGCCCGCGCGAGCCGGCCGGCGGGCACGCTTGCGGCGCCGGCCGGCCCGGCGCGAGCATGCGCTCGACGTGTGACGTGGGCGCGATGTCCCTGGCACGCCTGCCCGGTCAGGTGCGGGCAACTGGGCATTCTGCCCAGTTGAACGGACCCGGCGAGGAGGCTGCGAAGGTGCCTGGACGATCCCTGATCTGCGGACTGAAGGTCACGCACGACGGCGCGGTGGCCGTGATCGACGACGGTCGGCTGCTGTTCTCCACCGAGGCGGAGAAGCTCCACAACCACAACCGCCACTCGGAACTGCACGACATCGACGTGATCCACGACGAACTGCGCCGGCACGGCCTGTCGGCGGGCGAGCTGACCGGCGTGGCAGTCGACGGCTGGGCCCGGGACCGGGACGGCACCTCGTACGTGTGGCTGCTCGACGGCGCGCGCCCGCACCCGCTGGACGTGGCCGGCTACGAGGACCCGGTGACCGACGCGGCGCGGCCCCTGGACGCGCGGCACGGCCCGCTGCCGCAGCGGTTCGGCCCGGCCGGTTTCGCCAGCTACACCCACGCCACCGGGCACCTGTTCGCCAGCTACTGCACCAGCCCGTTCGCGCAGCGCGGCGAGGCGGCGCTCGGCCTGGTCTGGGACGGCGGGATGCCGCCCTTCCTCTACCTGGTCGAACCGGACGGACCCCGGGTACGCGGCGTCGGCCGGGTCAACGAGTTCATCGGCGGCCTGTACCCGATCTTCGCCTCGCACTTCGACCCGTTCCGGGTCGACCGGCGCAGCGCCGACCCGGACCGCCGGTTCGGGATGGAGGCGCTGCTCCCGGTCTCCGGCAAGGCGATGGCGTACGCCGGGCTGGGCAAACCGGTGGAGGCGGTGATCGACGTGATGGGCGCCGTCACCGCGCAGTTCGGCGCGGTCGACACGCCGATGCGCTCGTTCCAGTGGAGCCAGCGGGTGCTCCAGCTCGCCCGGGGCCTCGGCGCCACCGACGCCGAGCTGCTCGCCTCGTTCCAGGAGTACCTGTTCCGGGCCCTGGTCACCGGCATGGTGGCGATGCTCGACCGGCACCCGGAGCTGCGGGCGCTGCCGCTGTGCCTGTCCGGCGGCTGCGCGCTGAACATCAAGTGGAACTCCGGCCTGCGGAGCAGCGGGCACTTCCCGCGGGTGTGGGTGCCGCCGTTCCCCAACGACGCCGGCTCGGCGATCGGCGCCGCGTGCGCCGAGATGGCCCGCACGACCGGCCGTACCGGTCTTCAGTGGAGCGAGTTCGCCGGGCCGGAGCTGCGCTGGGACGGCGTGGTGCCGCCGGGCTGGACGTCGCGGCCGTGCCCGGTCGAGGACCTGGCCGCGCTGCTGCACGAGCGCGGCGAGGTGGTCGTCGTGCTCACCGGGCGGGCCGAGCTGGGCCCGCGCGCGCTCGGGCACCGCAGCCTCATCGCGCCCGCCACCAGCCGGGACATGCAGCAGCGGCTCAACGAGATCAAGGGCCGGGAGTGGTACCGGCCGGTGGCGCCGATCTGCCTGGAGGAGCGGGCGCCGGAGGTGTTCGCGCCCGGCACCCGCGACCCGTACATGCTCTTCGACCACGACGTCCGGGCCGGCTGGGTGGAACGCATCCCGGCGGTGGTGCACGTCGACGGCAGCGCCCGGCTGCAGACCGTCGACGCCGGCAACCGGGTGGTCCACGACCTGCTGCGCGCCTACGAGCGCCTCAGCGGCGTACCGGTGCTCTGCAACACCAGCGCGAACCTGCCGGGACGCGGTTTCTTCCCCGACCCGGGCACCGCCATGTCCTGGGGCCGCACCCGGTACGTGTGGTCCGACGACGTGCTCTACGAGCGCCTCTGAGCCCGCCTCCGGAGGGTGTCCGCGGTCGAGTTCGCGCACGCTTCCGGGGGCGCTCGGGGCGGGGTTACGGTGCCCCCGTGCCGATTCCGAATGAGCAGCAGACGCGGAAGCGGGTGCGGGAGCTGGTCCTCGAACTGGCCCCCAACCCGGAGAAGGGCGACCAGGACGAGGTGCTCCTCGTCGAGGACCTGGAGTACCACTCCCTGGCCCTCCTGGAGCTCGCCTTCGCCCTGGAGGACGAGTTCGACCTGCCGCCGATCGACGAGCAGAGCGTGCAGAACATCCGTACCGCCGCCGACATCGAGAACCACGTGGTGCGGCAGCTGGAGAGCAAGGACGCCGAGCCGCTGGCCGCCACGACGGAGTGACGGTCCACTTCGGACCGTGTGAGGGCTGGCAACGATCGGTGGAGGTGCGGACTTGTCCGAGCACGACGAGGTCATCTGCGGGCTGAAACTGACCCACGACGGCGCGCACGCCCTCATCCGGGGCGACCGTCTGCTCTGGTCGGTCGAGGAGGAGAAGGTCGGCAACCGCCGCCGCCACGCCCGCCTCACCGACCTGAGCGGCGTGGTGGCCGAGCTGGAACGCCACGGCCTGGGCATCGGCGACATCGACGCGATCAGCGTCGACGGCTGGGTGCAGTCCGGCGACGGACGGACCGCGGCGGAGATCGAGCTGCCCGACGGCGGGCGGCAGATGATCGACCTGGCCGGCTACGCGGTCATCGCCGAGCCCGGCAACCCGCTGCCGGCCCACCCGCGCACCACCGGCAGCGGCCTGCCGCTGGGCTCGAAGACCTTCGACTACTCCAGCTACCCGCACGCCACCGGCCACGCGTTCGCCGGTTACAGCACCAGCCCGTACGCGGCGGCGGACCGGGCCGCGCTGATCCTGGTGTGGGACGGCGGCATGCCCGCCACCCTCTACCGGTTCGACCCGGCCACGCCCGCGCTGCACTCGCTCGGCGTGGTGGTCCCGATCGTCGGTGCCCTCTACCCGATCTTCGCCTCGCTGTTCCCGCCGTTCGGCGTCCCCGCCGACGAGCGCCGCCGGCTCGGCGGGCTGGGCGACTTCGCCCAGCTGGAGGCGCTGCTGCCGGTCTCCGGCAAGGCGATGGCGTACGCCTCACTGGCCCCGGCCAGCGAGGAGGCGATCACGGTGATGACCGAGCTGGCCGAGTCGATGCTGCCGATCGGCATCACCGGCGCGTTCCTCTGGAGTCATCAGGCCCGGCGCCGGCTCGCGCCGCTGCGGCTCTCGGACGCGGCGATCCTCGCCTCGTTCCAGGAGTTCCTGTTCCGGCTGCTGCTGCGCGGGCTGCGTACCGGCCCGGGCGCCGCCCACGTGCGGGCCGGCGAGCCGCTCTGCCTGTCCGGCGGCTGCGCGCTGAACATCAAGTGGAACTCCGGGCTGCGGGCCAGCGGCGACTTCAGCGACGTGTGGGTGCCGCCGTTCCCGAACGACGCCGGCTCGGCCATCGGCACCGCCTGCGCGGAGCTGTTCCGCCGCACCGGCCGCGCCGCGCTGCGCTGGTCGGTGTTCGACGGCCCGGACCTCGTCGACTCGCCGGTCCCGCCCGGCTGGACCGGCCGCCCGTGCAGCGTCGCCGAACTCGCGGAGCTGCTGCACCGCACCGGCGAGCCGGTCGTGGTGGTCGACGGCCGGGCCGAGCTGGGCCCGCGCGCCCTGGGCCACCGCAGCATCATCGCCCCGGCGCACGACCCGGCGATGAAGGACCGGCTCAACGAGATCAAGCTGCGCGAGTCGTACCGGCCGGTGGCGCCGATCTGCCTGGAGGAGCGGGCGCCGGAGGTGTTCGACCCCGGCACCCCCGACCCGTACATGCTCTTCGAGCACCACATCCGGCCCGGGTGGCGGGACCGCGTGCCGGCGGTGGTGCACGCCGACGGCAGCGCCCGGCTGCAGACCGTCGGCCCGGCCCATCCGCTGCTGTTCGAACTGCTCACCGCGTACGAGCGGCACTCCGGCATCCCGGTGCTCTGCAACACCAGCGCCAACCACCCCGGACGCGGCTTCTTCCCCGACGCCGCCTCCGCGATGCGCTGGGGCGGCGTGCCGCGGGTCTGGTCGCGGGGCCGGCTGTACACGGCGGACCGCTGACCATGGTGGCCCGTCGCGCCGACATCTCGGCGATGCTCGAGATGCTCCCGCCCTTCGCCGTGCGGGTCGCCGCCACGCTGCGGCTGTCCGACCACATCGCCGACGGTCACACCGGGCTCAAGGCGCTTGCCCGGGCCGGCGGCGCCGACCCGGACGCGCTCGGCCGGCTCCTGCGCTACCTGGTCCAGCTCGGCCTCTACACCGAGCCCGAGCCGGGCACGTACGCGGTCACCCCGGCCGGCCGGATGCTCGCCACCGCCCACCCGTCGGGCCTGCGGGCCTGGCTGGACCTGGACGGGCCGGGCGGGCGGATGGACCTGGCGCTGGCCGGGCTGCTGCACGCGGTGCGCACCGGCGAACCCGGGTACGACCGGGTCCACGGCCGCTCCTTCTGGGACGACCTGGCCGCCGACCCGGCCCGCGGTGACGCCTTCGACGCGCTGATGGCCGGCAAGTCCCGGCGCGTCGCCGCCGACCTGGCCGCCGTGGTGCCCTGGGACGGCACCCGGCACCTGGTCGACGTGGGCGGCGGTCGCGGCGCCACGATGATCGCCGTCCTGGGCGCCCACCCCGGTCTGCGCGGCACCGTGTTCGACCTGCCCGGACCGGCGGCCGGGGCGCGCGCGGCGGTGCGGGAGGCGGGCCTCGCCGACCGGTGCGACGTGGTCGCCGGCAGCTTCCTCGACGCCGTGCCCGAGGGCGACACCCACCTGCTGTTCGACATCCTGCACGACTGGGACGACGCGACCGCCGCGGCGATCCTGCGCCGCTGCGCCGCGGTGAGCCGCCGGGTGCTCGTGGTGGAGGACATCCCGGCCGGCGAACCGGACCGGTGGTCGGCCGCCGCCGACCTGAAGATGCTGACCCTCTTCGCCGGCCGCCAGCGCACCGCCGCGCAACTGGCGGCGCTGGGGGCGGTGGCCGGCCTGCGGGCCGTGCATCCGGCCGCGCCGGTGGCGCTGCCGGGCGGGTTCGCCTACGTCGAGTTCCGGCCGGGCGCCGGGGAAGGGGGTACGCCGGCATGAGCGGCTCCGAGTCCGCCGGGCACGTCCTGGTCACCGGCGCCTCCCGGGGCATCGGCCGCGCCGTCGCGGTGCACCTGGCCGGTCTGGGCTACGACGTCACCGGCTGCTACCGGCGCGACGGCGAGGACGCCGAGGCGGCCGAGGCGGAGGTCGCCGCCCACGGCGTGCGCTGCCTGTTCCAGTCCTGCGACGTGTCCGACCCGGACGCGGTCGAGGAGCTGGTGGCGCTGGCGGAGAAGAAGATCGGCCCGCTGACCGGGCTGGTCAACAACGCCGGCATCACCCGGGACGCCCCGGCCGTGCTCATGCGCGCCGACCAGTGGCGGGACGTGCTGGACGTCAACCTCACCGGCACCTGGAACCTGTGCCGCACCGTCGGGTTCCGCTTCCTCAAGCGGCGGGCCGGCGACATCGTCAACATCTCCTCGGTCGCCGGTGTCTACGGCAACGCCGGTCAGACCAACTACGCGGCGGCGAAGGCCGGCATCATCGGCCTGACCCGCTCGCTGGCCAAGGAGATGGCGCCCTACGGGTCGCGGGCCAACGTGGTCGCGCCCGGGTTCATCGACACCGACATGACCTCGGCGCTGCCGTCGAAGTCGCGCGCCAAGGCGCTCGCCGCCATCCCGCTGGGGCGCTTCGGCGTACCGGACGACGTGGCGCCGCTGGTGGCCTTCCTGCTGTCGCCCGCCGCGTCGTACATCACCGCCCAGGTCTTCCACGTCGACGGCGGGATCGTCCTGTGACGCCCGTGCCGTGCCCCACCGACCGTCGTACCAGGAGAGGAACAGTGTCATGTCGGACAAGCAAACCCACCTCGAGGAGCTGCGCGAGCTGGTCGCGGAGGTGCTCGAGGTCGAGCCGTCGGAGCTGACGGACACCGCCGACTTCCAGGACGAGTACGAGGCCGACTCGCTGCGGGCGATCGAGATGCTGGCGCGGATCGAGAAGCGCTACAAGGTGGAGATCCCGCAGCGGGAGCTGGCCGGGATGGAAAACCTCAAGGCGGTGTACGAGATCACCGCCACCTACGCGGGCTGGGACAGCTAGTGCGATGAACCGTGTCGTGATCACCGGCGTCGGGCCGGTCTCCAACATCGGCATCGGGGCCCGCGCCTTCGAGCAGGGGCTGCGCGAGGGGCGCGTGGGTGTCGGGCCGATCCGCAGCTTCGACACCACCGGCTTCCCGCGCACCATGGCCGGTGAGGTCCGCGACTTCGTCCCGGCGGACCTGCTGCGCCGGCTCGACGTCGCGGCGTGGGGCCGCTCGTCCCTGTTCGCGGCCGCCGCGGCCCGGCTCGCGGTGCGTGACGCCGGCCTGGACGTGGCGCTCGACGCCGGTGCGCTGGCACCGGACCGGGTCGGCGTGGTGGTCGGCACCACCAGCGGTGAGTCGAAGCTGACCGAGGAGTTCGGCCGGCGGGTGGTCGACGCCGGGTTCGCCGCCGTGGATCCGGCGCTGCTGGCGGGGTTGCCGGCCGGGCGGCTGGCCTTCGCCGTGAACGAGGAGCTGGGCGTGACGGGTGAGTCGGTGACGCTGGCGACCGCCTGCTCGGCGAGCAACTACGCCATCGGCTACGCGTACGACGCGATCGCCGCGGGCGACGCCGAGGTGATGCTCACCGGCGGCGCCGACTCGGTGTGCCGGTGGGCGCACGCCGGGTTCGTGCGGCTCGGTGCCGTCGCCGAGACCGCCTGCGCGCCGTTCGACCTGAACCGCTCCGGCATGGTCACCGCGGAGGGCGGCGCGATGCTGGTGCTGGAGTCCGCCGACCACGCCGCCGCGCGTGGTGCCCGGCCCTACGCCGAGGTGCTCGGCTACGCGCTGAACTGCGACGCCAGCCACATGGTCGCGCCGAACGCGGCGACCATCGCCGCGTGCATGCGCCTGGCCTTCGACAACGCCGGGATCAGCCCGTCGGACGTCGACTACGTCTGCGCGCACGGCACCGGCACCGCCGCCAACGACGCCACCGAGGCGGAGGCGCTGTTCGAGGCGTTCGACGGGAAGGTGCCGCCGGTCAGCTCGATCAAGTCGATGCTCGGCCACACCATGGGCGCGGCGAGCGCGTTCGGCGCGATCGCGTCCGCCGTCGCCATCGCCCGGGGGTTCCTGCCGCCGACGGTGAACTGGGCGTCGCCGGACCCGGCCATGTCGTGGCTCGACCCGATCCCGAACCGGGCCCGCCCCGCGCCGGTACGGGTGGCTCAGAACAACGGCTTCGCGTTCGGCGGCAACAACGCCATCGTCCTGCTCGGGGCGCCGTCGTGACCGCGCTGACGATCGCCGGCTGGGGCGTCGTGGGTCCGGCCGCGGACAGCCCGGAGGCGCTCGCCACGGCGCTCGGGGCCGCGCCGCAGCCGGTGCCGGTCACCGGCATGTACGCCGACGAACTACCTGACGCGCGGGCGCACGCCCTGGTCGGTTTCGACGTCAAGGCGCACCTGCGCCGCCGCGGCACCGCCTTCTTCGACCGGCGCACCTCGCTGACTGTGGTCGCCTGCGGCCGGGCCATCGAGGACGCCGGCCTGGTGGTCACCGACGACAACCGGGACCGGATCGGCATCGTCACCGGCACCACCGCCGGCAGCGTCAAGTCGAGCGTGGACTACGCGGCGGAGACGTTCACCCAGCAGCCGCCGTACCTGGTGAACCCGGCGCTGTTCCCGAACACCGTGATGAACTGCGCGGCCGGCCAGTCGGCCATCTGGTACAAGCTGCACGGGCCGAACGCCACCGTCGCCGGAGGGCCGCTGGCGTTCCTGACCGGGCTGCGCTACAGCGCGAACCTGTTCCGCCGGGGCCGTGCCGACGTGCTGCTGGCCGCCACGGTGGAGGAGTTCACCCCGCACGCCGCCTGGACCGTGCGGCGCACCGGCGGGACCGTCGCCGGGGAGGGCGGCGCCGCGTTCGTGTTGCGCCGCGAACCGGACGGGCCGGCCGACGGCGCCGTCCTCGCCGTGCGGGTCGGCTTCTGCCCGGCCGGGCAGTCCCGGCCCGCCGCGCTCTCCGCACTCGTCCGGGCCACGCTGGCCGAGGCCGGCGTGGACGGCGCGGACGTGACCACTGTCGCCTGCGGCCGGCGTGGCGACGCGCGCGACGACGCCGAGGTCTGGGCGGCGGTGGACGACGGGCTCGGCGGGCGCTCGCCGGCCGAGCGGCTGCACGTCGACGACGTGGTCGGGGACTGCCAGGCGGCGACCGCGGCCTGGGAACTGGCCGCGGTGCTCGCCCGGCACCGCGCCGACCCGGGCCGCGACGGCGCGTACGCGCTGCTCGTGGCGCGGACGCCGGAGGGCGGCGTCGGCGCCGCGGTGGTCCGGGGCCGGAGCCGGCGATGATCCCACCGCGACTGCACGGCCTCACCGCCGACGACCGGGACGCCACTGCGGCCGACGGCGACGGCCCGGTCGCGGTGTTCGTGCACGGCATGGAGGACGACTGCCGGGGCTGGACCGCGCTCGCCCGCAGCCTCGGCCCGCAGTGGCGGACGCTGGCGATGTGCGTGCCCTGGCACGCCGGCAACGACTACTCCTGGCGGTACGCCGGGCGGCCGGGGGAGTGGGTGGCGGCCGGGCTGTCGAAGCTGCCCGCGCCACCGACCGTCCTGGTCGGGCACTCCTTCGGCGCCAACGCGATCCTGGAGCTGCTGGCCACCAGCCCGCAGCCGCCGGCCCGCTCGGCGGTGCTGACCACGCCGTTCTACCGGCCGCACGACGCGCCGGTGACCTGGCGCGCGTTCGACAGGTCGCGGCGGATCTTCCAGCGCCAGATCAGCGACGGGCTGCGCTCGCGGCTGACCGCCCGCAAGACATCACTGGAACCCGACATCCTCGAATCGATGCTCGAACGGGCGTGGGAGCGCACCGGCCCGAGCGCGTTCCTGGCGGTCTTCGAGCAGTACCTGGCCAGCGGCCACCTGCCGGTGCAGACGGTGGAGATCCCGGTGCTGGTGGTCGGCGGCGAACGCGATCCCGGGCTCAACCGGGACCACCTGCGGGCGCTCACCGACCGGCTGCCGCTGGGCCTGCTCGCCTGCGAACCCGACTACGACCACTTCTGCCACCGGCGACACGCCCACCGGCTCGGCCGGTCGATCGACCGGTTCGCCCGGTACGGCACCGACGCGGAGAGGCCGGCCCGATGACACCGACGACACAGCCGCGCGTGCACTTCTCCTTCCGCAGCCCGTTCAGCTGGCTGGCGATCACCGTCCTGCGCCGGCGGGTGCCGGACCTGGACGACCGGGTCACCTTCGTGCCGTTCTGGAACCCGGACGCGGTCACCGAGGCGGCGCTGCGGGAACGTGGCGCGGAGCTGCACTACGCCCAGATGAGCAAGGCGAAGCACCTCTACATCCTGCACGACACCAAACGGCAGGCGGCCCGCGTCGGCGTGCCGATGCGCTGGCCGATCGACGACGACCCGTGGTGGGAGCTGCCGCACCTGGCCTGGCTGGCTGCCCGCCGCGCCGGCCGGGCCCGGCAGTTCTACGAGGCGGCGTGCGCGGCCCGCTGGGAGCGCGGCGAGGACATCTGCACCGTCGAGGCGGTCGAGCGCATCGCCCGGGAGGCCGGGCTCGATCCCGGACCGGCGGCCCGGGCCACCGACGACCCGCTGATCCGGGCCGAGGCGGTCGACTGCCTGGAACAGGCGTACCACGACGACATCTTCGGCATCCCGTACTTCCGGATCGGCCGGCACCGGTTCTGGGGACTGGACCGGGTGGACGACTTCGCCGCCGAGCTGGAACACCCCACCCCGGTGCGGCGGCCCGCCCCGGCCGGCGCGGCCCGGCGGATCGGGGCGTACGACACCGACACGGCGGGAGGCTGCGGATGACCGCGAGCGCACGGGAGTCGGCGCGACTGTTCGACCCGTTCGACCCCGCCGTCCTGGCCGACCCGTACCCGGCCTACGCGCGGCTGCGCGACCACGACCCGGTCAGCTACCTGCCCGAGTACGACGTGTGGATGGTGACCCGGTACGACGACGTGGTCGCCATCGCCCGCGACCCGGCCCGGTTCTCCTCGAAGATCGGCATGAGCCCGGACTTCGCGGTCGCCGGTGGCCCGCAGACCGGCGTCAGCTACCGCATCGGCGCGCCGTCGGTGCGGGTGCTCATCGCCACCGATCCGCCCGAGCACCAGATCTTCCGGCGCGCCGTGGCGGGCGCCTTCACCCCCGCCTCGGTGACCGCGGCGACGCCCCGGATCCGCGCGCTGGCCCGCGAACGCGTACGGGTGCTGCGGGAACGCAGCGAGGCCGGGTGCGGCGACTTCTTCACCGACCTGGCCGAGCCGCTGCCGGTGCTCGTGCTCGCCGACCTGCTCGGCGTTCCGGCGGACATGCACGAGGAGTTCCGGGACTGGTCCACAGTCATCACCAAGGACCTCGACCAGGCGTCCGGGCCGCCCCGGGTGGGCCGGGGGATCGAGATGTTCCGCTACTTCAGCCGTCAGCTCCGCCGCGCCACGCCGGGCCGGGCCAACCTGTTCGACGCGATCGCCACGGCCCGCTCCGCCGGGGTGTCCGAGCAGGAGCTGCTGGCGTTCTGCGCGTTCCTGCTCGTCGCCGGCATCGAGACCACCACGAACCTGCTGACCAACCTGATGGCCGCGCTGCTGCGCTTCCCCGGGCTGCAGGACCGCATCCGCGACGACCCGGGCCTGGTGCCGACCGCCGTGGACGAGGCGATCCGCTACGACACCCCCGTCCAGGCGCTGTGGCGGGGCACCCGCGAGCCGGTGGAGCTGCACGGACGTACGCTGCCCGCCGACGCCCGGGTGCTGCTGGTCTGGGGCGCGGCCAACAGAGACGGCCGCCGGTTCGACCAGCCGGACGAGTTCCGGCCGGACCGCCGCCCCAACGACCACGTCGGCTTCGGCGCGGGCCCGCACTTCTGCCTCGGCGCGCGGCTGGCCACCGCCGAGGTCGCGGCGGTGCTGCACGAGCTGTTCGCCGCCGCGATCCGGGTGGAGCCGGCCGGGGAGCCGGTGCTGACCCGCAGCCTCGTGCTGCGCGGCCGGACCAGCCTGCCGGTGCGGTTGGTGCCCCGGTGACCCCGCCCGACCGCGACCCGGTCGTCGTCGAGGCGGTCCGCACCCCGATCGGCCGCCGCCGGGGCGCGCTCAGCGGCGTCCACGCCGCGGTCCTGCTGCGCCACGTGCTGCTGGCCGTGCTGGAGCGCACCGGCGTCGCGCCCGCGGACGTCGACCAGATCATCGGCGGCTGCGTGACCCAGGTCGGCGAGCAGGGCCTCAACGTGACCCGCAACGCGTGGCTGTCCACCGGCCTGGACCACCGGGTCGCGGCGACCACGGTGGACGTGAGCTGCGGCTCGGCCCAGCAGGCCAACCACCTGGTCGCAGCGCTCATCCACGCCGGGGCCATCGACGTCGGCATCGCCTGCGGGGTGGAGTCGATGAGCCGGGTGCCGGTGGGCAGCAACTTCACCGGCGCGGCCGACTTCCGCACCGAGGACTACCCGTGGGACGACCCGCCCCGGCTGCAGTTCGGCGGGGCCGAGCGGATCGCCGCACGGCAGGGACTCACCCGTGACCAGCTCGACGCGTACGGCCTGCGCTCGCAGCGGCGGGCCGCCGCGGCCTGGGCCGCCGGGCACTTCGACCGCGAGGTCGTGCCGGTGCCGGTGCCCGGCGGCCCACCGGTCGCAGTCGACGAAGGGCTGCGCGCCTCCACCCCGGAAGGGCTGGCCGCGCTGCGCCCCACTGTCGACGGCGGCCTGCACACCGCCGGCACCACCTCGCAGGTCTCCGACGGCGCCGCGGCGGTGCTGTGGATGTCGGCCGGCCGGGCCCGGGCGCTCGGCCTGCCGGCCCGCGCCCGGCTGACCCACCAGGTGGTGACCGGCGCCGACCCGTACTACCTGCTCGACGGCCCGGTGGAGGCCACCGGCCGGATCCTCGCCCGGGCCGGGATGAGCCTCGGCGACATCGACAGGTACGAGGTCAACGAGGCGTTCGCCGCCGTGGTGCTGTCCTGGGCCGGGCGCCTCGGCGCGGACCTGGACCGGGTCAACGTCAACGGCGGGGCCATCGCGCTCGGGCACCCGATGGGCGCCACCGGCGCACGGCTGGTCACGACCGCGCTGCACGAGCTGGAACGCACCGGCACGGAGCTGGCCCTGATCACCATGTGCTGCGGCGGCTCGCAGGGCACCGCCTCGATCCTGCAGCGCTGCTGACGGGCACACACGTACCCGGCCGGACCGCAGTGGAGGGAGCACCAGGATGCGGATGGGAGTGTTCGTCGGCGACTTCACCGGTCCCGGCGGGACGGCGGCGCTGGGCGAGCGGCTCGCCGCGTTCGCCGTACGGGCCGAGCGGGCCGGCGCGGCGAGCCTCTGGCTCAACGACCACCTGTTCCAGATCCCCATGTTCGGCGGCGAGGACGACCCGGTGCCGGAGTCCTGGACGGCGCTGGCGTTCGTCGCGGCCCGGACCAGCCGCATCGAGCTGGGCACGCTCACCACCTCGGCGACGTACCGGCACCCGGGCGTGCTGCTCAAGACCGTCGCCACGCTGGACGTGCTCAGCGGGGGGCGGGCCTGGCTCGGCATCGGGCCGCCCTGGCACGAGCGGGAGCAGCGGGACATGGGCATCCCGGTCGGGTCGTGGCCGGAGCGCTTCGCCCGGCTGGAGGAGATCCTGCGGCTGACCCGGCAGGTGTGGGACGGCGACACCGCCCCGTTCACCGGCGAGCACTACCGGCTCGACCGGCCCCGGCTGTGCCCGCCGCCGCTGCGCCGCCCGCCGATCCTGGTCGGCGGCGCGCACGAGCGGCGGGTGCTGCGGCTCGTCGCCCGCTACGCCGACGCCTGCAACCTGTTCGAGGCGGGCGGGCTGCCGATGCTGCGGCTCAAGCTGGACCTGCTGCGGCGCAACTGCGAGCAGGCCGGCCGTCCCTACGACGACATCCTGCGGACCACGTTCGGCGCGCTGCGCGCCGAGGACGTGGCCGACCCGCGGGCGGCGCACCGGCGGTTCCAGGACCTCGCGGAACTCGGTGTCGACGTGGCCGTCGTGGACCTGGGCGCGGACGCCGACGAGCGCCGGTTCGAGCTGTTCGCGGCGCTGGCCGAGGCGGTCGCGCCGCTCGGCCGCACCCAGCCGGCCGCTGTGCCGGCGCACATCGTTGTTCCGGCCGTACCGGCGTTGGCAGACTGACCCGGCGACGGCCGATCCGCACGCGTGTCGAATGTGGAGGAACGTCAAATGACCTCGACCACCCCCGTGACGATCGACGCCCTCAAGGCGGCCCGGGAACTGGCGCCGACGATCGCGGACCGGGCCGCCGAAGGCGAACGCCTCGGCTGCGTACCCCCCGATCTGCTGGACCGGATCTCCCGGGCCGGGCTGATCGACCTGATGCTGCCGCAGGCGTTCGGCGGCCTCGAACTCGACCCGATGGCCGTGGTGGACGTCATCACCGAGCTGTCCCGCGCGGACGGCTCGGTCGGCTTCACCATCCTCAGCCTCAACGCCACGTTCTTCGTCGCCTGGCTGGAGCCGGATGTCGCCCGCTCGGTGCTGGCCGACCGGCCGCGCGCCATCGCCACCGTGTTCGCGCCGCTGGGCAAGGCGACGCCGGATCCGGGCGGCGGGCTGGTCGTGGACGGCCGCTGGCCGTTCAACAGCGGCTGCCGCAACGCCTCCTGGTTCGCCAACGGCGTGATGGTGATGGACGGCGACAAGCCGGCCGTCGTCCCGCCCGGGCGCCCCGACTGGCGGCTGGTCTTCGTCCCGGCCGCGGACGTCGAGGTGCTCGACACCTGGGACGTCGCCGGGCTGCGCGGCACCGGCAGCAACGACGTGCGCATGACCGGCGTACGGGTGCCGCCGGAGTACACCGCGAACCCGATCTTCGAGTCGGCCAAGCTGGACGGGACCATCTTCCGCTGGTCCTTCTTCGCGCTCATGGGCGTGCTGTTCGCCGGGTTCCCGCTGGGCATCGCCCGCCGCGCGATCGACGAGTTCGTCACCGTGGCGCCGCACAAGTCGCGGGGCAGCCGCCCGCTGGCCGAGGAGCAGTCGGTCCAGCTGACCGTCGCGCGGGCCGAGGGGCAGTTGCGCTCCGCGCACGCGTACGTGCAGGACACGCTGGGCCGGGCGTGGGACCGTACGCTCGCCGGCGACGAGATGACCATGGACGACCGGGTCGCGGTGCGGCTGGCCACCGGCAACGCCATGCGCGCCGGGACCGCCGCCGTCGACTCGATCTTCCGGCTGGCCGGGGGCAGCGCCCTCTACAACCGGTCGCCGCTGCAACGCTGCTGGCGCGACATCAACGCCGGCAGCCACCACGGCTACTTCTCCGAGTACCACGAGACCCGCGTGGGTCGGGCGCTGCTCGGCGTGCCGGTGCCGGACCCATGGATGATGTGACGACGGACGGGCGCCGGCCGTGGACCGGCCGGTGGATCTGGTGCCAGGACACCGGCATCCGCCGCACCGGCGAGTTCCAGAGCATCCCGGAGGTCGACGAGCGGGTCCACGACCGGCGGGTGCTGTTCCGGCGCGAGTTCACGCTCGACCGGGTGCCCGGGCGGGCGCCCATGCGGATCACCGCCGACTCCCGGTACGTGCTGTGGGTCAACGGGGTGGAACTGGCCCGCGGCCCGGCCCGCAGCCATCCGCGCCGCCTGCTCCACGACACCGTCGACGTGGCCCCCGCGCTGCGGCCCGGCGTCAACGTCGTCGGGGTGCTGGTGCGGTTCTACGGCGAACCGACCGCCTGGTGGATGCCGGCGGTGCCGACGTTCAGCCACGGCGCCGGGGTGCTCGTCGCCGAGGTCGACCTGCCCGGCGGCGTCCTCGGCACCGACCGGACCTGGCGCTGCCGGGTGAGTGACGCGTGGACGCGCCAGCGCCCGTCCGGTCTCGGCCAGGCCCGCCCGGAGGTGCTCGACGGCCGCCGGCTCGACCCGGACTGGCTGCGGCCCGGCCACCCGGACGAGGGCTGGTCGGCGCCCCGCGTGGTCACCGCCCTGCACCTCGGTGGCATCGGCCGGGCGGTCCCGCCCACCGACCCGTACGGGCCGATGCCGCCGCGTGTCACCGCGCCGCCGGCCGTGACGCCGAGGACCCCGGCGGGGCTGCGGCGGCACCGGCCCGGCACGCCCGGTGAGCCGGTGACGCTGCCCCTGACCGTCGACCTGGACGCCGGATCGCCGGAGGTGCTCACCGCCGACTTCGGCCGCGTCGTCGCCGGCACGCTGGCGCTGCGGCTGACCGGCCCGGCCGGCGTGGTCGCAGACGGCTCGCTCGGCGAACGCCTGGACGGCGAGGGCGCGCCGGCACCGCCGAGCGCCGCGTTCTCCTACACGCTGCGCGGGCACGCCGACACGTTCGAGACCGCCGACCCGGGCGGCGGCCGGTACGCGGTGCTGCGCCTGACCGGGTCCGGCCGGGTCACGGTGGACGCCGTCACCGTGTCCGAACGGCTGCGCCCACGGCCGGCCGGCCCGTTCTTCACGTGCAGCGACCCGCTGCTGGACGAGATCCACCGGGTCGGCCTGCGGACCGTCGACCTGACCGCGCAGGACGCGTACATCGACTGCCCGACCCGGGAGCAGCGCGCCTGGACCGGCGACTCGGTGGTGCACCAGGCCGTGGACCTGGTCACCAACCCGGACTGGCGGCTGGCCCGCTGGCATCCGCGCCTGGCCGCCGTCCCCGGCCCGGACGGGCTGCTGCCGATGGCGGTGGCCTGCGACTTCGAGCACCGCGCCACCACCACCATCCCGGACTGGTCGCTGCACTGGATCCGGTCGGTACGCAACCTGTGGTGGTGGGCCGGCGACCGGGACGAGGTGGCCGCGCTGCTGCCGGTGGCCGAGGGCGTGCTGCGCTGGTTCGCCGAGTTCGCCCGCGACGGGCTGCTCACCGACGTCACCGGCTGGGTGCTGCTGGACTGGGCCAGCGTGCAGGGACGCGGCGCCGGCGCGGTGCTCAACGGGCTGTGGGGACGTGCCCTGACCGACTTCGCCGAGATGGCCGCGTGGCTCGGCGACCACGGCCGGGCCCGCTGGGCGCGCGCGCAGCACCGCCGCCTCGCCGAGGCGTACCGGATCTTCTTCGACCCCGCGCGCGGCGGCTACCGGGACTGGGCGCACGACGGCGTGGCCGGTCCGGGCCTCAGCGACCACGCCGCCGCGGCGGCAGTCGTCGGCGGCCTCGTCCCGGCCGCGTCGCGGGCCGCGGTGCTGCGGTTCCTGCTCGCGCGGGAGGACCGGGTGACCAGCGCGTGGTCCTTCGGCGTCATGCCGCTGCGGGCCGCGATGGGCCCGCCGCCACCGGACTGGGACGTGGACCGCCAGGTGGTCGCGGCACAACCGTTCTTCCGGTACGTGGTGCACGACGCGGTCGCCGCGCTCGGCGGCGCGGAGCACGTGGCCCGGCTGTGCCGGGACTGGCGGGCGCTGCTGACGGAGGAGACGGACACCTGGCCGGAGACCTGGTCGGGCGGCTCGCTCTGCCACGGCTGGTCCGCCACGCCGAGCCGGGACCTGCCGCTGTACACGCTCGGCGCGGGCCCGGCGGCACCCGGCTTCGCCCGGGCCCGGGTCGCGCCGCGCCTGGGTGACCTGGACTGGGCGCGCGGGGCGGTGCCGACGCCGCACGGCCCGCTCACTGTCGACGTGGGCACGGAGGTGACGGTGGAGTCCCCGGTGCCGGTGGAGATCGACGTGGGCGGCGTCCGGCACCACCGGCCGCCCGGCCGGTGGACGGTCCCGGCGGGACGGGAACACGACCCGGACCGCCCCGGCGCCGCGGTGACGGCATGACCGGCGAACCGGCGGGCGCGCGGGCCAACGGCACCCGGCTGACCGTCGCCAACGGCCGGCGGCCGGCCACCGACGCCGCCCCGGCCGCGCGTCCCGTCCCCGTGGAACGGGCCGACGCGCTGCTGTCCGCCGTCGCCGACCTGGTCGGACCGCGCGCCGACCCGCTCGGCGACGCGCTCGCGGCGGTGCTCGACGCGGCCCGCGACCTCGTCGAGGTGGCGGCCCGGTGGCCGGCCGGCTCCACCCCGGGGGCCGAGTCGCACGAGCGCCTCCGGCAGGCCCACGGCAGCGCCCGCGCCGCGTGCAGCGTCTGCTGGTACGCGGTGGTCGAGGTGGGCGACCAGGTCCGCCGCGCGGACGGCGGCCGTCCGGCTCAGTAGCCGGGCGGGGCCGTGTAGCCGCCGGTCAGCTCGTGCACCGCCGCGGCGAAGGCCAGCGTGCCCCGGTCACCCCAGCGCGGCCCGATCACCTGCACCCCGACCGGCAGCCCGGCCGCGGTACGGCCCACCGGCACGGCGGTGGCGGGCAGCCGGGCCAGGCTCGCCAGGCTCGCCCACACCAGCTGCCCGGCGTACGGCGCCGGTCGGCCGTCCACTGTGAGCTGCCGGGCCAGCGGGGGAGCGTCGGTCTGGTGCGGGTACGCCGGAAGCGGCGCGGACGGGGTGATCACCAGGTCCACCCGCTCGAAGACCGCCTGCCACGCGGCGGCCGACCGCGCCTGCCGCTCGGCGCTGCGGTGCCAGGCCCGGTACGGCTGGGCGAGGCCCCGGGCGAGCCGCACCACCGGGCGGTCGTCGTCGGGGCGGGCCCGGCGGGCGATCCGGGCCAGCTTGGCGAAGTCGGCGTCGGAGAAGTCGGTGCTGAGCACACCCAGCAGCAGTTCCAGGTAGATCTCGTAGGACTCGTAGAACGGCCGGGGCGGCCGGAGCCGGTCCTCGACCAGCGCGCCCGCGCCGGCCAGGCGGGCCACGAACTCCCGGAGCACCCGCAGCGTCTCCCGGTCGGTGCGCATCAGCGGGTTGTCCAGCCAGACCGCGATCCGGCAGCCGCTGATCCGCCGCGTCGCCGGGGGCGCCGGGGGCAGCGTCCCGCCCGGTACGCCGCCCGCGTCGTCGCCCACCAGCACGCCCAGCGCCAGGTCGAGGTCGGCCGGGTGCCGGGCCATCGGGCCGACAGCGCCCAGCGGCGACGCGCCGAGCGTGCCGGGCGGCCCGGGGATGTGCCCCCGGGTCGGCACCGCCGAGAAGGTCGGCAGGTGCCCGTACACGCCGCAGAAGTGGCTCGGCAGCCGGATCGACCCGGCGATGTCGCTGCCCAGCTCCAGCGGGGTGAGGCCGGCCGCGAGCGCGGCGGCGGAGCCGCCCGAGGACCCGCCGGCGGTACGCCCGGGATCCCACGGGTTACGGGTCAGCCCGTACACCGGGTTGTCGGTCTGGAAGTCGCCCGCGTACGGCGGCACGTTGGTCTTGCCGACCACGACGGCGCCGGCGGCGCGCAGCCGGGCGACCGCCTCGGCGTCGCGGTCCGGCCGGTGCCCGGCCAGCTCGGGCGCGCCCGCGGTGGTCACCAGACCGGCGGTCTCGAACACGTCCTTCACCGTCATCGGCAGGCCGTGCAGCGGGCCGCGGGGCTCCCCGGCGGCGCGTGCCCGGTCGGCGGCTGCCGCTGCCGCGAGCGCCCGGTCCCGGTCCACCGCCACCACCGCGTTGACGGCCGGGTTGAGCCGCTCGATCCGGTCCAGGTGGGCCCGGACCAGGTCGGCGCTGGACACGGCGCCGGCGTCGAGGGCGCGCAGCAACGCGGTCGCGCTCACCGTGGCCAGGTCCTCCATCGCACCTCCCGGCCGCACCCGCGCCGACTGCGCCGGCCGCACGGGCTGGGTACGGTCGTGGCACCGTACCGCCCGGCCGGTCGACTGCGGACCGGTCGCAGTTGCGCGGCGTCCTGAACGCTTGTGCGGCGGCGGCGCGGCGGGCGACGCTGCCGGGGACACCGCGAGCGTGCTCCGGGCGGGCAACGGGCCTCGTTACGGGGCGGCCGCCGCAGCGTCCACGCGTGCATCCGTGGCGATCGTCGCCTGCCCACAGGGGAGACTGGCATGACTTCCGCTCCGACCAGGTCGACCACCTCGAAGACTCCACCGGGGTCGAACGCGCCGCGGTTCGTACAGACCGCGTCGTTCGTCCGGGGTCCGATCGACTACCTCGACCAGAACCACCGCAAGTACGGCGACATCTTCACGGTGTCGCTGATCGGCATGCCGCCGATCGTGTACGTCGCCAACCCGGACCTCGCCCGCCAGGTGTTCGCCACCGACCGCAGCGTCGGCAACGCCGGCCGTACCCGGCAGGACTTCCTGCAGCGGATGGTGGGCGACTACTCCATCCTGGTGCTCGACGGCGACGAGTGGCTGCGGCAACGCAAGATGATCGGGTCGGCGTTCCACACCCGCTACCTGCAGAGCTACCAGGAGGAGATCCGCCGCATCGCGGTCGAGTCGGTCGCCACCTGGCCGGTCGGCACGCCGTTCCCGGTCCGGCCCAAGATGCAGACCATCGCGTTGGACGTGCTCCTGCGCGTCGTGTTCGGCATCCGCGACCTCGAACGGGTCGCCCAGCTGCGGGAGATGCTGCCCCGGCTGACCGCGTCGGCATCCAGCATGGAGACGCTGGCGTTCGTGCTGTCCCGCTCGGCGTGGGCCGGCATCGAGCCGATCTTCCGCAAGATCCCGGGCAGCGCGGCGGCCCGGTTCACCCAGGCGCGCGCGGACTGCGACGCGATCCTCTACGACGAGATCCGGCGGCGGCGGGCCGAGCCGGACAACGCCGAGCGCAAGGACATCATGTCCCAGCTGCTGCGCGCCGCGGACGACCAGGGCACGCCGATGACCGACCTGGAGCTGCGCGACGCGCTCATGACGCTGCTGGAGGCGGGATACGAGACGACCGCCGCGGCGATGGCCTGGGTCTTCGAGCGGCTCGTCCGTCACCCCGACGTCTACCGGCGACTGCTGGAGGAGACCAAGGACGGCGACGAGACGTACCTGGAGGCCGTCATCAAGGAGACCATGCGGACCCGGCCGATCGTGCCGGTGATGCCGCGGGCGCTGTCCGGCCCGCTGGAGATCGGCGGCTACACGGTGCCGGGCGGCTGGTGGGTCGCGCCGTCGGTGCCGCTGCTGCACGGCCGGGAGGAGTCGTTCGAGTCGCCGGAGGAGTTCCGGCCGGACCGCTTCCTCGGCGAGGACGTGCCGAAGGCGGCGTTCCTGCCGTTCGGCGGCGGCCGGCGGCACTGCCTGGGCGCGCAGTTCGCCATGATCGAGATGAAGGCGGTCATCCCCGAGGTGATCAAGCGGATGGACCTGCGCCGCCCCGACGGCGCCGGTCCGGAGGCGCAGAAGACCTCGCACGTGCTGCTCACCCCGTCCGAGGGGGCGACTGTCGTGGCCGAGCCGCGTAGGCAGGCGGCGAGCGCCTGAGGCGTACCGATCGACCGGGCCGGCCCTCGACGAGGGCCGGCCCGTCCCTGTCGGCGGTCGGCCCGGGAACGCGCCCGACGGCCCGGGGCGCGCCTGACGGCGCGACCGTGCGCCCGACGGCGCGGCCGGATGCGGTCGAAGGCTCAGCGGCCGGCGGCGGCTCAGCGGCCGGCGGCGGCGACCAGGCGGCGCAGCGGCGCGTCCGGGTCGGCCAGGACGCGCCCGGCCAGCTCCGCGTAGCGGCGGACGAAGTCCTGCGCCCAGGCCGGCTCGAACTGGTCCTCGGCGTAGGACAGCCGGGCGTCGAACCGGTCGGCGCGGGGGATGACGGTCAGGCTCAGGCCGAAGCGGCTCAGCCCCTGGCTGGGCCGGAACGTGTCGATCTCCAGCCCGTTGCGCACCGCGGTCGGCGACCAGGAGTCCGGCGCCCGGTCCGGCAGCATCTGGAAGACCACGTCGTTGACCCGGCCGCCGGCCTCGCGCAGCGCCGGCACCGGCACCGTCTGGTAGGGCACGCCCTGGTGCACGACGGCGTCCAGGACGGTACGGCGGGTCGCGGCGAGCAGGTCGCGGAACGAGCCGCCGTCGGCCAGCCGGGTGCGCAGCACCAGCATGTTGGCGAAGAAGCCGACGGTCAGCTGCACCTCCGGCCGGGTGCGGTTGGCGAACAGCGAGGCCACCGCCAGATCGTCGGCGCCGGTCTCGGTGTGCAGCAGCAGGTAGTAGAGGCCGAGCATCACCGGGAACAGCGTGGTCCGCTCGGCCTTGGCGAACGCGCGCAGCGCCGCCGCGTCCGCGTCGCCGAACTCGTGCAGCGCCAGCCCGGGGCGCGGCGCGCCCTGACCGGGGCGCCGCGCGGGCAGGTCGGGCACCCGCATCCCGTCGAGCTTGGCGGCCCAGTAGTCGTGGTCGGCGCGCAGCTGCCCGGAGGCGCTCTGCTCGTGCTGCCAGGCGGAGAACTGCCGGTACTGCCACCCGACCGGTGCCGGCGGCGCGCCGTCGCCGAGCAGCGCGATCACGTCGTTGATCAGCACCCCGCAGGACCAGGCGTCGGAGACCAGGTGGTGCATGTTGGCGCAGAGCACGTGGTCGTCGGCGCCGATCCGCCAGGCGTGCCAGCGCACCGGGGCCTGCTCGACGGCGATCGGGGCGCGCAGCTCCTCGGCGTACTGCCGCTGGACCTCCGCCTCCGCGCCGGCCGGCAGCTCGGTCCACTCGACCCGGGTCGGGCCGGGCTCGTGGACGCGCTGGACCAGGTCGCGCCCGCGCCGGTGCAGCGTGGTGCGCAGCGACTCGTGCCGCCGCATCAGGATGTCGACGGTGCCGGCCAGCTTGCCGGGGTCGAGCGGCCCGCGGATGCGGAAGCCGGCCGGGCAGTTGACCGACGCCGTCTCGGCTCGGTAGTGCGCCAGGAACCACATCAGCCGCTGACCGATGGAGGCCGGGATCTCCGTGTACGACATGGCGAGGAGTCTATGGGCGTATCTGCTATCTGCGCTCTACTGCCGGTCCGGACACTCGTGGTAGTCCTAACCCATGTCTGAGGATGCGATCGAACACCGGACCCGGGTCATCGTCGTCGGCGCCGGCTACGCCGGGCTCACCGCGGCGCTCTTCCTGGCCTGGCGCGGTGTGCCGGTGACCCTCGTCGAACGCCATCCGAGCACCTCGGTGCAGCCGAAGGCCTTCGGCATCGTGCACCGCAGCATGGAGCTGCTGCGCCAGATCCCCGGCCTGGAGGAGAAGATCCTCGCCGCCGACGTCATCGACTTCGTCAACGAGGCCCACATCACCATCGCCACCGACATGAAGGACCCGGACCCGGAGGTCCTGCTGGCCGGCAACGACGACACCATGTCGCGGCTGATCCGGCTGACCCCGGCCGGGTTCGGCGCTCTGCCGCAGTCCAAGATCGAGGCGATCCTGCGCCGCACCGCCGAGGAACTCGGCGGCGACCTGCGCTTCTCCACCCGGCTTGAGTCCTTCGACGAGGACGACGACGGCGTGGTGGCCACCCTCGTCGACCTGCCCACCGGGCGCCGCTACCGGGTGGCCGCCGATTACCTGGTGGCCGCCGACGGCTGGCAGGCGCCGGTCCGCGAGTGGCTGGAACTGCCCACGCACGGCGTCGGCGAGCTGTGGCGGTGCCGGACCATCCTCTTCGACGCCGACCTGACCGAGCTGCTGGCCGGGCGCAAGGCGCTGCTGACGTACTTCAAGAACGACGAGTTCACCGGCCTGTACGCGTACCTGGAGAACGCCCGCGAGGTGTTCGGTGTCTCCGGCGCCCACCTGCTCGGCATCAACTACTTCATCGAGCGCGGCGAGAGCGACGACGACTTCACCGACGAGCGCTGCGTGGAGCTGGTCCGCAAGGCCATGGTGGAGCCGGACCTGGAGGTGACCATCACCGACCAGTCCACGTTCGTCATCGCCCACCGGGTCGCCGACCGGATGCGCGAGGGCCGGGTGTTCCTGGCCGGCGACAGCGCGCACGTCATGCCGCAGACCGGCGGCCTGGGCGGCGCCACGGCGATCCAGGACGGCTACGACATCGCCTGGCGCATCGCCGCCGTCGTCGCCGGATACGCCGGGCCGAACCTGCTCACCGGCTACGACGCCGAGCGGCGGCCGGTGGGGGAGTCGACCGCCAACCGGCAGCTGCACCGCCTCTCCGAGCGGATGGCGCCGCAGCTCAAGACGTTGCAGTTCGCCGAGGAGGTGAGCCCGGTCTGGGAGCACCTGGGCTACCGGGTCCACTCGCCGTTCGTCAGCACCGAGCCCGACGACGACGGCGACCTGCTGGAGGACCCGGAGCTGGCGCAGGCCCGGCCGGGCAGCCGCGCGCCGCACGTGCCGGTCCGGCACGGCGACCGGGAGATCTCGCTGCTGGACCTGTTCGGCCGCGACCACGTGCTGCTGCTCGGCTCGCCCGGCACGCCGTGGCGGGCCGCCGCCGAGAAGCAGGCCGCCGCGCTGGGCGTGCCACTGCCGGTGTACGCCTTCGGCGCCGACCTGACCGACCACACCGGCGAGGCGGCACGCCGCTACGACCTCGGCCCGGACACCGCCGTCCTGGTCCGGCCGGACGGCTACGTGGTGTGGCGGGCCCTGTCCCGGCCCGACGACCCGGAACGGGCGCTGCGCGACGCCCTCACCACCGTCCTCGGCCGCGCTCCCGAGCCGGTCGAGCCGCCGCAGTGGTCCGAGCCGGCGCTGCGACGCACCGCGATCCGGTTCTTCTCCAACATCCGCCGCTGACGTGAGCCGGATCGCCGTCGTCGGGGCCGGCATGGCGGGCCTGGCCGCCGCGTTGTTCTGCGCCCGCCGGGGCCACGAGGTGACGCTGCTGGAACGCGACGCCGCCGCGCCGCCGGACGGCGCGGGCGCGGACCGGTGGTTCACCGACTGGCACCGGCCGGGCCTGCCGCAGGGACGGCACTCGCACAAGTTCCTGGCCCGGTCGTGCCGGGTGCTGGCCGAGGAGGCGCCGGACGTCCTGGACGACCTCGTCGCGGCCGGCGCGGTGCGGGTACCGGTCAGCCGCCTGCACACCGGGCCGCCGCCGGTCGACGAGTTCGCGCTCGCCGCCCGGCGGCTGATGCACGAGGCGGTGCTGCGCCGCGCCGTCGGACGCGAACCGACCGTACGGCTGCGACCCGGTGCGACCGCCCGCGCACTGGTCACCGGGAGCCCGGACGGCGGCGTGCCGACGGTGGACGGCGTCCGGCTCGACTCCGGCGAGGTGGTGTCCGCCGACCTCGTCGTGGACGCCGCCGGACGGCACGCCCGGCTGCTCGACTCGATCGAGGTGCGCCGCCCGCCCGCGCTGGTGCATCCGTGCGGGTTCGTCTACCTGACCCGGCACTACCGGCTGCGGCCCGGCGCCGAGCTGCCACCGCTGGACCGGCCGCTCGCGATGAGCCTCGGGTACGCCGCCACGCTCGCGTTCCCGGCCGACAACGGCACCTTCTCGCTGTCGGTGACGCTGTCCGACCAGGACGAGCTGCGCCACGCGCTGCGCCGCCCGGCCACGTGGGACCGGTTCATCGCCGCGGTGCCGCACACCCACCGGTGGGCCCGCCGGGGCGTACCGCAGGGGCCGGTGCGCACCATGTCCGGCATCGCCAACCGCTGGCAGCGGATGCACGACGACGACGGACCGGCGCTGGCCGGGCTGGTCCTGCTCGGCGACGCCGCCCTCCAGACGAACCCGACCTACGGCCGGGGCGTCTCGATCGCGTTCCTGCACGCCCAGCAGCTCGCCCGCACCCTGGACACGGCCGGTGACCCGGGCTCGGCGGCGTTCACCGACGCGTTCGAGGCGTGGACCGCCCGCAACCTCGGCGTGTGGTACCGCACCCAGGTCACCGCCGACACCGCGGGCCTGCGGCGGATGGCGGCCGGGCTGCGCGGCCAGCCGCCGCCGGTGTCCGACGACCCGTTCGCCCGCTTCATGGCCGGCATGGAGGTGCTGGCCGGGCGGGACGAGGTCGTCGCCCGCGCGCTCGGCCGCATGGCGCACCTGCTCATCACACCCGCCCAGCTGCTCGGCGACCGTGACGTGGTGCGCCGGGTGACCGGGTTCCTCGACGGCCGGACCGTCACCGACGACGCCGTCGAGGGACCGGCCCGGCGGGAGTTCGAGGCGATAGTCGCCGCCTGAGCCGCGACCGGACGGCACCTTCGGAGGCCACCATGGACGCACGACCCGCCCGGACCGACGCTCCCGCCCGCTGCCCGGTGACCGGCGCCGCGGACTTCGAGCCGTTCGGCCCCGCCTACAACGCCGAAGCCGGGGCGAGTCTCGCCGGGGCGCGCGCCGAGCGGCCGGTCTTCCACCACCCCGGCCTCGACTACTGGATCGTCACCCGGTACCGGGACGTGCGTGCCGTGTTCGGCGACCCGGACACGTTCTCGGCCGCCAACGCGATGGACCCGTACCGCCCGCTGTCCCGTCCCGCCCTGCGCGAGCTGGTCCGGCGGCGGTTCACCGGCGGCCCGGTGCTGGCGAACGAGGACGAGCCGGTGCACCTGCGGCGGCGGCGCCGGCTCGCCAGGCCGTTCACCCGGCGCCGGGTGCAGCGGCTGGAACCGCGGGTGCGCGTGCTCGTCGGCGAGCGGATCGACGCGTTCGCCGGCCGGGGCCACGCCGACCTGGTGGCCGAGCTGCTGTGGGAGGTGCCCGCCCTGGTCGTCGCCGTCTTCATGGGCGTACCGGACGAGGACCTGGCCGAGGTGCGCGGCTACTCGGTGTCCCAGGCCGTGTTCAACTGGGGGCTGCCCACCGACGACGAGCAGGTGGCCGCGTGCGACGTGATGGGCCGGTACTGGCAGTACGCCGCCCGCCTGGTGAGCGGGCTCAAGGAGACCGGCGGCCGGGGCGCCGGCTGGATCGCCCACGCGGTCCGCGCCCAGGCCCGCAACCCGGAGCTGTTCAGCGACTCGTACCTGCAGTCGCTGGTGCTCAACGGCACCACCGCGGCGCACGAGACCACGGCGTCCGGCGCGGCCAACGCGGTGCGGACGCTGCTGGAGACGCCGGGCGCGTGGGCGGCGCTGTGCGCCGACCCGGCCGGCATCCCGGCCGCGGTGGAGGAGTGCCTGCGGCTGCGGCCCCCCGTCGTCGCCTGGCGGCGCCGGGTGGTCCGCGACACCGTCCTGGGTGGCGTGCCGCTGCCCGCCGGGGCCCGGCTGCTGCTGGTGACGGCGTCGGCCAACCGGGACGCCGAGATGTTCGCCGACCCGGACACGTTCGATCCGGCGCGGCGCGGCGTGCGCCGGCACCTGGCGTTCGGCGACGGCAACCACGCCTGCCTCGGCGCGCACCTGGCCCGGCTGCAACTGCGTGTCGTCCTGGAGGAACTGACCCGCCGCCTGCCCGCGCTGGAACTGGTGCCCGGCCAGGACTTCGGCCACGCCCCGAACACCTCGTTCCACGGACCTGAACGGCTGTTGGTGCGCTGGCCCGCGTCGTAGCGTTCGGGCATGACGGAGAATGCGGTCGGCATCTACCCGTGTCTGCTGTACCGGGATGCCGAAAAGGCGATCGAATGGCTGGTCGAGGCGTTCGGGTTCACCAAGAACGTGGTGTTCCCCGGCCCCGAGGGGACCATCGCGCACGCCGAGCTCGGCTGGCGCGGCTCAGCGGTGATGGTCAATTCCGTCGGCACCGGCACCCGCCTGGCCACCGAGGTCGGGCAGGGTGGCCTCTACCTCGTGGTGGACGACCCGGACGCGCACCACGCCCGCGCCGTCGCGGCCGGCGCGGAGATCATCCGGGAACTCAAGGACGAGGACTTCGGGACGTCCCGCGGGTACGCCGCCCGGGACCCCGAGGGCAACGTCTGGATCATCGGCACCTATCAGCCCGGCAGCACCCCGGCCCCGGCCTAGCGGCTCACGAACGGGTCGGCTGCACCTGGCGGGGTGCCATCGCGGCGCCCCGCCGGGTGGAGGTGCTCAGCATCTGCTGCATCCCCGCCGCCACCAGCCGGCCGTCCGGCGCCCAGACCTGGGCCGCCCCACCCAGCACGCCCCGGTGCGACGCCACCCCGGCCGCGTTCACCAGCAGCCACTCGTCACCCGGGGCGCTGTCGTGGAACGCCACGTACAGGTCGATGCTCGGGGCGAACAACTGCGTCTCCAGCTCCGGGAACGCGTTCATCACCGCCGGCCACTGGAGACTGTCCACCAGGATCACCGAGCGGCAGGCGTCCAGCCACGGGTCGTCGAAGGTGGCCTGCGGCTGGAACCGGGCCCAGCTGAACGCCACCGGCGCCGGCGTCTCCAGCGTGGTCCGCCCGGCCAGCTCCCGCAGCGTGACGCAGTCGTGCCAGGGCGGCACGCCCCGCCCCTCCGCCTCCAGCAGCTCCCGCAGGTCGGGCAGCTCCTCCGGACCGGGCACCTCGGGCATCGGCGTCCACGGCCCGTCCGGGCCGGTGAGCCCGTCGTGCGCCGCCCACACCATGGCCTCCAGCACCGGCCGGCCGAACTGCGTCATGGACACCCGGGCCGCCGCCGCCCGGCGGGTCGCCCGCAACGTCACCACCGCGAGGTCGACGTAGCCGAACCGGGGCGGGCTCAGGAACTGGCAGGACAGGCTCGCCGGCCGGGGCAGGGACAGGGTCTGCTGGGCGGCGCGCAGCGCCACCGCGGCCAGGTAGCCGCCGTTCGGGCCCATCAGCGCCCAGTCCGAGCACAGCTTCGCCCGGAACAGGCCGTCGCCGGCCGGTTCGATGGTGGTGTCCTCGGCGAGGTGGCCCACGGCTCAGCCCGCCGTCGCCGGCGTCGCCGGGCGGCCCGGCGTCAGCAGGCTGACCACGGTGCCGACGCCGATGAGCACGGCGGCCAGCAGGAAGCCGCGGTCGTACCCGGCGGCCAGGGCGACAGCCGGGGACCGCCCCGCCTCGGCCAGGTGCGACGCGTGCGCCACGGCGGCGGTGACCAGCGTGGCCAGGCCGATCGCGCCGCCGAGCTGCCGGGTGCTGCTGATGACCCCGGACGCCAGGCCCGCCTGGGCCGGCGGGATGCCGCTGGTGGCCGCCGCGGTGATCGGCACCATCACGATGCCGATGCCCAGCCCGATCAGCACGGTCGGGGCGAGCAGGTCGACCAGGAACGTCGCGTCGGCCGGCGTCCGGGACAACCACAGCAGTCCGGCCGCGGCGACCACGCCACCGGCCACCAGCGGCAGCCGGGGACCGGTGCCCGGCAGGAGCTTCGTGGAGACGCCGGAGCCGGCGACGATGCCGATCGACAGCGGCAGGAACGCCAGCCCGGCCTCGATCGGCCGGTAGCCGAGGACCTGCTGGAGGAAGAGCGACAGGAAGAAGAACATCGACACCATCGCGGTGCCGCCCACCAGCGCGATGATGTTGGCGAGCGCGACGTTGCGGTGCCGGAAGAAACCCGGCGGCATGATCGGCTCGGCCGCCCGCGTCTCGACCACCAGGAACACCGCCAGCAGCAGGACGCCGACCGCGATCGGTACCAGGACGGGAGCGGAGAGGAACGGGTGCTCCCGCACGCCGACGATGCCGTACACGAGCGTGGCCAGACCCGCGGTGACGGTGACCGCGCCGGTGACGTCGAGGCGGCGGCGCGCCCCGGCGGCCGGCGCCGACTCGGTGAGCGCCCAGGCCGCGCCGGCGAACAGCAGCACGCCCAGCGGCACGTTGCAGAACAGCACCCAGCGCCAGCTGAGCAGGTCGGTGAGCACGCCGCCGGCCAGCGAGCCGATCGCGCCGGCGGACGCGGCGACCGCGCTCCACAGGCCGATCGCCCGCCCCCGCTGCTTCGGGTCGGTGAACGTGGTGACCAGCACCGTCAGCGTGGTCGGGGCGAGGATCGCGCCGCCGAGGCCCTGCACCGCCCGGGCGGCGATCAGCGTGCCCGCGTTCGGGGCGAAGCCGCCGACGAGGCTGGCCACGGTGAAGACGGTCAGGCCGGTGAGGAACATCCGCTTGCGTCCGAACAGGTCGGCGGTGCGGCCGCCCAGCAGCAGGAACCCGGCGAAGACGATGGTGTACGCGTTCACCACCCACTGCAGCTCGGCCGGGCCCATCGCCAGCGACTCGCCCATCCGGTCCAGCGCCAGGTTCACGATCGCGACGTCGAGGATGACCATGAACTGGGCGAGGCAGACCACCGCGAGGATCGCCCCGCTCGGCGCGCCGGCGGCGCGGGCCGGCGCCGGCGCCGCCTTTCCTGTCGTCGTCACTTGCGGGCTCCAAGGGCTCGGGCCGGCCCGGGACGCGCCGGCGGCGGGGAGGCTCGTGCGCTCGGGCGCGGCGGCCGGGGCTGGCATACTGCCCGCATGGCCGATCTCACCGGAACACACTATCGGGGTTACAGTCCGTATCTCTACTACGAGGACGCGGGCGCCGCGCTGGACTGGCTGGTCCGCACGTTCGGCTTCACCGAGAAGGTCCGCTACCTCGACGAGGCCGGTGTGGTCCGGGAGGCGGAGCTGCACGCCGGGGACACGCTCATCATGCTGCACGGCGCCGACCCCGGCTACTGGGCGAAGCAGTCGGCGCCCGGCCCGGTCGGGCACATGTGCATCGTGTACGTCGAGGACGTCGACGCCCACCACAAGGCCACTGTCGCGGCCGGTGTGGACGCGCCCGAGCCGGAGGACCAGCCGTACGGGGCACGGATCTACATCGTCACCGACCCGGGCGGACACCAGTGGACGTTCTGGCAGCACCTGACCGACGAGGTGCGGCTGGCGCCGGGCTGGCGCGAGGTGCGCCCGGCGTAGCGCCGTCGCGTCAGACCGGGTCCGGCTGCGGCCGCCGGTCCGGCGCGCCCGCCGCCCGCACGGCCAGCGCGACGTAGTCGGTGAGGAACGCCCGCGCCCACTCCGGGTCGAACTGGTCGTCGTAGAACAGCAGCGCCCGGCAGTCGCCGCCGGGTTGCGGGATCAGCCCCAGCTCCAGCCCGAACCGGCTGCGCAGCGCCTCCGGCACGTAGAGGTCGAAGTCGACGCCGCGCGCGGTGACCTTCGTGCCCGGTGGCGGCGTGAGCAGCATCTGGAACACCACGTCGTCGGCGCGCCGCCCGTTCGTCTGGAACCGCACCGGCAGCATCTGGTACGGGATGCCCTCGTGCAGGAACGCGTCCACCACGGTCCGGCGGGTCGCCTGCACCACCTCGCGGAAGCTCGCGCCCTGCGGGATCCGCGTGCGCAGCATCAGCATGTTGGCGAAGAACCCGACAGTCGACTGCACCTCGCGGCGGGAGCGGTTGGCGAACAACGACGCGACCGCCAGGTCGGTGCTGCCGGTCTCACGCTGCAGGATCAGGTAGTACAGCGAGAGCATCACCGTGAACAGCGTGGTCCGCTCGGTGCGGGCCAGCAGCCGCAGCCGGTTGAACGTCTCGCGGTCGATCGTCTCGGCCTCCAGGTAGCTGCGCCGCGGCGCCTGCGGGTCCAGCTCACGCATCGGCACGTCGGGCAGCGTCAGCCCGGTCAGCTGCCTGGTCCAGTAGTCCTGGTGCGGCTTCAGCTCGCCCCTGGTCATCAGCTCGTGCTGCCACTGCGCGAACTCCGGGTACTGCCAGCCGATCGGCGTGAGGTCCGGCTCGCCGTCCGGGCCGGCCTCCAGCAGCCGGATCAGGTCCTGCACGATGATGCCGCACGACCAGGCGTCGGAGACCAGGTGGTGCATGTTCACCGACAGCACGTGCTCGTCCGGCCCGAGCCGCCACAACGTCACCCGTACCGGCCACTCGCTGACGTCCACGTTGTCGCGGACCTCGGCCGCGACCGCCGCGCCGAGCGTCTCCTCGTCCGGGTCCGGCAGGTCGACGTGGCGGACCCGTACCGGCGCCGGGTCGTGCACGTGCTGCACCAGGTTGCGCCCCTGCCGCACCAGCGTGGTGCGCAGCGCCTCGTGCCGCGCGGCCAGCCGGTCCAGCGCGATCTGCAGCTCGCCGACGTCCAGCGGGCCGTGCAGGCGGCACACGACGGGGCAGTTGAGCGATGCCGAGTCGGGCCGATAATGCTCCAGGAACCACAGCAACCGTTGTCCGATCGAGGCCGGCACTTCGCGTACGCCCATGCCCCGGAGTATCGAGATCCGGCGACGCCCGGCGCAATGCGATCCGGCCGGTGAAACGAGGTCGAGGGTGGAACCGTCCAGCTCACCGGCGCGGCAGGCGCAGGCCCTGTCGATGCGGTTGTTCCTGCACAGCCTCGGCGCGGCCGAGCTGATGACGATGTACCTCGGCCATCGGCTGGGGCTCTACCGGGTGCTCGGCGAAGGGCCCGTGACGGGTGCCGAGCTGGCCGCGCGCGCCGGTATCGGGGCCCGGCACGCCACCGAGTGGCTGGAGCAGCAGGCCGCCGCCGGGGTGGTCGAGCCCGCCGGGGACGGCCGCTTCCGCCTGCCCGAGGGACACCGGCAGGCGCTCACCGACGCCACCAGCCCGTTCGCGGTGCTGTCGCTCGCGGTGCTGCCGGTGGCCGGGCTGGCGCCGATGCTCGACCGGCTGGTCGAGGCGTACGCCAAGGGCGAGGGCGTGGGCTACGACGAGTACGGCGAGGAGTTCCGCGCCGCGCAGGCCGGCATGAACCGGCCGGTGTTCACGCACGAGCTGCCGCGCTGGATCCGGACCGCCCTGCCGGACGTACACGCCCGGCTGTCCCGGCCCGGCGCGGTGGCGATCGACGTCGGGTGCGGCACCGGTGACTCCTCGCTGGCGCTGGCGCTGGCGTACCCGTTCGCCACCGTCCACGGTGTCGACCTGGGCGCCGCCGCGATCGACGTGGCCCGCGACCGCGCCGCGTCGGCCGGGCTGGCCGAGCGGGTCGTGTTCACCGTCGCCGACGTGGCCGAGCGGCCCGGCGCCGAGCGCGGCGACCTGGTGTGCGTGTTCGACGCGCTGCACGACATGAGCCGGCCGGTACGGGTGCTCACCGCCGCCCGGGACCTGCTGCGACCGGGCGGCTGCGTGCTGCTGATGGAGCCGCGGGTGGGGGAGCGGTTCACTGCGCCGGCCGGTGAGGTCGAGCGGTTCATGTACGCGGTGAGCGTGCTGCACTGCCTGCCGGTCGGCCTGACCGGCGACGGCGACGACGGCGGCGCCCCAGCCGGCACCGGCACCGTCATGCGGCCGGACACGGTGCGCCGCTACGCCGAGCGGGCCGGTTTCGCCGCGACCACGGTGCTGCCGGTGGAGCACCGCTTCCACCGCCTCTACCGCCTGGCCCCGCCGGCCTGACCGGACCGGCCGTCTCACGGGGCCGGCCCGGCCGGGCCGCCTGCGGATCAGGCGGACGGGTCGCGGCGGGCCGCCACCCGGGCGCTCAGCCGGCTCGCCGTCGACTCGGACAGCACCCGGAACTCCGCGGTGGCCTCCACGCACACCCGGTCGGCGCCGTCGACGATCGTGCCCGTCGTGCCGAGCCGGTCGGGGGCGGTCGTCGCGATCCGGGCGCGCACCCGGTAGTCGGCGCCGATGCGCAGCGGCCGGACGAACCGGGCGGTGGTGTCGACGGTGACCGCGAAGCGCCGGGCGCCGGCCACCACCGCCCACGCCATCGCCTCGTTCAGCACGGCCAGGCTCAGCCCGCCGTGCACGTACGTCGGCGCGCCGGAGTGCCGCTGCGCGAACGTGAACGAGGCGAGCACCTCGGCGCGCTCGTCGTCGTAGGAGAACGGGATCCGCAGCCCGTGCTCGTTGATCGGGCTGCACACGAAGCAGTGCGTCTCCAGCGGGCCGCTGTGCTCGTCCAGCCGTCGTACGGCCATCAGGCGCCGTCCCCGGTGAGGGACCGGCGCAGCGCCCGCTTGTCGACCTTGCCGGCGCCGGTGTGGCTGAACGCGGGCACCACCTCCAGCCGGTCCGGCAGCTTGTACGCGGCCAGCCCCCGGCCGGTCAGGAAGGCGCGCAGCTCCGCGAGGTCGAGGCCGCCGCCGTCGTCGCGCCGGACCACCACGGCGCAGATCTTCTCGCCCAGCGCCGGGTCGGGCACCGCGATGACGGCGGCGGCGCGTACGGCCGGATGGGCCTCGATCTGGCTCTCCAGCTCGGCCGCGCCGATCTTCTCGCCACCACGGTTGATCACGTCCTTGATCCGCCCGGCGACCATCAGGTTGCCCTCCGGGGTGAGCCGGACCAGGTCGCCGGTGCGCAGGTAGCCGTCGGCGGTGAACGCGGTGGCGTTGTACTCCGGCGCGTCGTAGTAGCCGCGCAGCGTGGTCGGCCCGCGGACCAGGAACTCCCCGACGCCGCCCGGCGGGACGTCCCGGTCGTGCTCGTCGACGACGCGGTACTCGTCGGCCGGGATCAGCGGCCGGCCCTGGGTGGTGGCGATCGTCTCCGGAGGGTCGTCCAGCCGGGTGTACCACAGCGGTCCCTCGGCCATCCCGAACCAGTGGCTCAGCCGCAGCCCTCGGCCCAGGATCTCCCGGGCCACCTCCGGGCGCAGCGGCGCGCCGCCGACCTCCAGCAGCACGCCGGACAGGTCCACGCCGTAGTCGCCGGCGAGGTCGAGCCAGACCGCCAGCAGCGGCGGCATCAGCGTGGTCAGCGTGACGGCCTCGGCGGTGATCAGGGGGAACACGTCGTCCGGGCTCGGTGTCGGGCTGAGCACGACCCGGCCGCCGGCGCGCAGCGTGCCGAGCACGCCGGGGCAGCCCAGCGCCGCGTTGTGCGCCGCCGGCAGCGAGGCGAGGTAGACGCCGTGCTCGTCCACGCCGAGCGCCTCGGCGCTGCGGCGCAGCTGGTAGGCGTAGTCGTCGTGGGTGCGGGGGATCAGCTTCGGCAGCCCGGTGGTGCCGCCGGAGAGCAGGAAGAACGCGACGTCGCCGGGATCCGGGGCGGGCAGCTCCCGGGGCTCGTCCCGCACGTCGCTCAGAGCCAGGTGCGGCCCGGGCTCCCCGGCCACGATGACGTGGTCGAGGCCGGCGGCCGACGCGGCCACCGTCGCGGCCAGCGGCCGGTGGTCGTACCCGCCGAAGCGGTCCGGCACGACCAGCGCCCGCGCCTCGGTGTGCCGGGCCAGGTAGGTCAGCTCGGCCTCGCGGTGCGACGGCAGCGCGAACACCGGTACGGCGCCGAGGCGGAACAGGCCGAGCGCGACCACCACGAACGCGGCCGTGTTCGGCAGTTGCACCACGACCCGGTCCTCGGCGCGCAGGCCGAGCCGGTGCAGACCGGCGGCGAACCGGTCGGCGGCGGCGTCGAGTTCGGCGTAGGTCATCCGGCCGCCGGTGTCGACGACGGCGGTGCGGCCGGGGTGCCGGCGCGCCCCCTCACGGCCGATCTCGCCGAGCAGCTCACCGGTCCAGATGCCCGCGGCGCGGTAGCGTTCCGCGTCCGTCTCGGGCCAGGCGACACAACCTTTCAGCACCGCACGACTCCCCTGTCAACTGTGGACGCGTCCGCCTCGGGCGAGGTGCGCTCCACCTTGGCCGGTGCCGTCGCGGCCCGGCAAGCGGTCAGCGTTGCCGCCCGCGGGGCCCGGCTGCGATCCTGCGCGGGCGCAGGTCCCCCCGGTCCTGACCGGGTGCGACTGCGGATGCGCATCAGTTGCACAGCCGGCCGCCCGGCCGGGGCACTGTCATCCGACGGGAGGGGACGTATGGGCCCGGATGTCAACGGCGGCGACGGGCGGGGCAAGGAGTGCCGGTCGGACGCGGGTGAGCTGACCGCCCGCACCGAGGCCGGCCGGCGGATGGTGGAGCTGGCGCAGGAGCACGCCGCCGACTTCGCCACCCGCGCCGCCGACCACGACCGGGACAACACGTTCGTCCGGGAGAACTTCGAGGCGATGAAGGCCAGCGGCTTCCTCGCCGCCACCGCGCCGCGGGAGTTCGGCGGCCTCGGCGTGTCGTCCCTGCACGACCTCGTCGTCGCGGTGTCCCGGCTCGCCCGCGGCTGCCCGTCCACCGCGATCGCCGCGAACATGCACCTGGGGTTCGTGTGGAGCACGGCCCGGGGCTGGCGGGCCGCCGCGCAGCCGCCGCCGCAGCTCACCATGCTGCTGCGGCTGCTCGGCCGGGGCCGCATCGTGGTGTCGCACGCCGGCACCGAGCCCGGCGGCGGGGCGATCAGCTTCCCGCGTACGACGGCCGAGCCGGTCCCCGGCGGCTACCGGATCAACGGGCACAAGATCTTCGCCACGAACGCCGAGATCGCCGAGACGGTGGTGGTGTTCCTGCGGGTGCCCGACGGCGCGGGCTGGTTCAACGCCGGCACCGCCGTGGTGCGCACCGGCACACCAGGGATGACAGTGGAACGCACCTGGGACGCACTCGGCATGCGGGGCTCGGGCAGCCACGACATCCGCTTCACCGACTGCGTCGTCGGGCGGGACATGGTGCTGGTCGGCCGCCCACTGGGGGAGATGGCCACCGAGTGGCCGGGCCTGCTGGCGGTGAACTTCCCGCTCGTGGCCGCGTACGTGGGCATCGCCGAGCGGGCGATGAGCCACGTGACGGAGCTGGCCGTGACGCGCCGCCAGCAGCCCTCCGGCCAGTTGCTCGCACACCGCGCGCCGGTGCGGTCGCAGGTGGCGGAGATGGCGGTGGAGTTGGCCGTCGCGCGGGCCACGCTGGGCCGGGCCGCGGAGGCGATCGATGCGTTCCTGGCCCGCCCCGACGCCGAGGTGGAGCCGGCCGACGCGTACCGCGCCATCGAGGACTTCCAGGTCGCGAAGCTGGTCGTGAACCGGTCCGCCGCCGCGGTGGTCGACCGCGCGATGGCGGTGACCGGCGGCCAGTCGTACCGGACCGGGCACCTGCTCAACCGGCTCTACCGGGACGTGCGCGCGGGCGGGTTCATGCAGCCGTACTCGCCGCCGGAGGCGCTGGAGTTCGTCGGGCGTACCGCGCTGGGCCTGGACCCGTTCGAGGAACTGCGGGACAGCCTGGCGTCGGCCCGCGCGGCGGCGGCCGCCGGCTGACGGGGGAGGGCCGTCAGCCCGTGCGGTCCGCCGGCCGCCCGTCGCGGCGCAGGTACCACAGCGGGATGCCGACGACCTCGACGGTCTTGGTCAGCTCCCAGCCGAGCGCGGTGTAGAAGCGCACGTTCGCCTCGGTGTCGGTCTCGCCCCAGGTGGGACGCGGGTCGCCGGCCATCACGTCGAGCAGCGCCTGCATGAGCGCCTCGCCGATGCCCCGGCCCTGGAAGCGCGGCTCGACGCCGACCGGACCGACGTGCCAGTGTGGCTCGGCCAGGTCGTGGATCGCGTAGTGCGCCCGGACGTACTCGGCCCGGGCCGGGTCGCCCACCGGCGGCGCCGCGCCGAGCGCGATCCGGCGGGCGTCGCTGTCCAGCGCGGTGCCGATGCAGCCGCCGGGCGGGACCGCCGCGGCGGCGCCGACCAGGCAGCCCTTGTAGAACGCGCCGATCTGCGGCGGCGCGGGACGGTGGAAGAAGGCCGTCCAGATGGGCATCAGCCCGGCCAGCCGGTCCAGCGGCTCGTCGCCGAACATCGCGTACGTGGTGGGGTTGTCCCGCATCGCGCGGGCGACCAGTCCGGCGGCCGGCCGGCGGTCGTCCTTGCGCAGCTCTCGTATCTGGAGTGTGGGCAGGGTCCGAGGTACGGCTCTGGTGTCGGTCACGGGCGCACGCTAACAGCGGCGCGGCGGCCCGGGCAGGGGCGTGACGACGGCGTCCGTGATCCTTGTGGCGGCGGCGATCCGGCACCTATGTTGCCTCGGAGTTCTCGGTTCTGTCGCACCGACCGGAGTGGGGAAGACGAGATGGCTTTGGACCAGGCGAGCGGCCAGGAAACGAACAGGGCGGATCCCGCCACCGTCGTGCACGGCATCGTCGAGGAGGTCGCGGGCGTCGACGTACGGCCCGACGAGAGCTTCTTCGACCTCGGGCTCGACTCCATCCAGCTGATGCAGGTGTGCAACCGCATCAACGAGGAGTTCGGCGAGGTCATCGATCTGTTCCTGCTGTTCGAGAATCCCACTGTCAACGAGTGCGTGTCCGTCATCAGCGCGCAGCGGTCGGGCTGAGCATGCCGACGCCCGAGGTGTGGTGCGGCCTGAAACTCACGCACGACGGCGGCGTCGCCGCCATCGAGGGGAACCGCCTGCTGTTCTCGATCGAGGCGGAGAAGCTGGAGAACCGGCCCCGGCACGCCACCATGCACGAGGCGGCCGACATCGTCGCCCAGCTCGCCGCCAACGGCCTGGCCCCGGGTGACCTCGCCGGCGTCGCGGTGGACGGCTGGGCGCGCGGCGCGCAGGGCGAGACCTGGGTCGAGGTCGCCGACGCCGGCGGCACGCTGCACCCGGTCGAGGTGGCCGGCTACCACGACGAGCCGGGCGCCGGCCGGTTGCTGACCGGGGTGACCGGCAGCGCGCCGCTGCTCGGGGCGCCGACGCCGTTCCGCAGCTTCAGCCACGCCACCGACCACGCGCTGTCCAGCTACTGCACCAGCCCGTTCGCCGCCCGGCGGCAGCGTGCCCTGATCACCGTCTGGGACGGCGGCATGGTGCCGTGCCTGTACGTGTTCGACCCGGAACGGGTGAGCCTGGAGTGCCTGGGGCCGGTGGGCTCGATCTCCGGCGCGCTGTTCCCGATCTTCTGCTCGCACTTCGCGCCGTTCAAGATCGACCACGGCACCCGGCGCGCGAACGATCCCGGTCCCGGCCTGGAGGCGTTGCTGCCGATCGCGGGCAAGGCGATGGCGTACGCGGCGCTGGACACGGTCAGCGAGGAGGCGGTGGCCGTGATGGCCGCCGTGACCGAGGAGATCGGCCTGGTCGACGCGGCGATCCCGGCGTACCTGTGGAGCCGCCGCGTGCTCACCCGTACCGCGCCGCTCGGCCTGTCCGACGCGGCGCTCGTCGGCTCGATCCAGGAGTTCCTGTTCCGGGTCTTCGCGGCCGGGCTCGACGGCCTGCTGTCCCGGCGGCCGGACCTGGACGGCCTGCCGATCTGCCTGTCCGGCGGCTGCGCGCTCAACATCAAGTGGAACGCCGGGCTGCGGGCGAGCGGCCGGTTCGCCGGCGTCTGGGTGCCGCCGTTCCCCAACGACAGCGGTTCGGCGATCGGCGCGGCCTGCACCGAGATGGTGCGCCGCACCGGCCGGGCCGACCTGGAGTGGTCGGTGTTCGCCGGGCCCGGCGTGCGCGACGTCGGCCAGCCGCCGCCCGGGTGGTCGGCGCAGCCCTGCGAGATCGAGGAGCTGGCCAAGATCCTGGAGGTGCACGGCGAACCGGTCGTGGTCGTCAGCGGCCGGGCCGAGCTGGGCCCGCGCGCGCTGGGCCACCGCAGCATCATCGCGCCGCCCACCTCGGCGGCGATGAAGGACCGGCTCAACGCGGTGAAGGGCCGGGAGCCCTACCGTCCGGTCGCGCCGATCTGCCTGGAGCACCGGGCGCCGGAGGTCTTCGACCCGGGCACGCCCGACCCGTACATGCTGTTCGACCACCAGATCCGGCCGCAGTGGCGCTCGCGCATCCCGGCGGTCGCGCACGTCGACAACAGCGCCCGGCTGGAGACCGTCGGACCGGACAACGAGCTGATGTGGCGGCTGCTGACCGCGTACGAGCGCAGCACCGGCGTGCCGGTGCTCTGCAACACCAGCGCCAACTTCCGCGGCAGCGGGTTCTTCCCGGACGCCGAGTCGGTGATGCGCTGGGGTCAGGTCCGGTACGTCTGGTCGAACGGGACGCTGTTCACCTCCGACGCCGACCCGGGAGCCGGCGCCGCCGGTTGACTCACCGCTGCGGCACCCCGGTGGCCCGTGCGACCGGGAAGAACCGGTGGTGCCGCGCACCGGTGATCTCGTAGATGGCCGTGCCGGTCCGGCCGTCGTCGGTGCGTACCGCCATCAGCTGCTGGCCGCCGCCGAGCCGGCCGTACCGCGCCGACCACGCGCCGGCGCCGGTCAGCCGGATCGTGCTGCCGTCGGCGAAGGCCGTGGTGACGGTGCCGGCCAGCCCGGTCACCGCCTCGCCGTCGCGGCCGTAGCCGACCGGGGAGCCGTCCGCGCCGGTCCAGTCCAGCTCGTGCGTGAACGAGGTGAGCGGCACCGGCGGCGCGTCACCGGCCGGCGCCCAGCAGCCCTCGGTGAACACCCGCGAGCCGTCCGGGTACTCCCAGCACCACAGGCCCAGCATGCCGTCGGGAAGCTGCACCGCGAACCACATCCAGGCCGGCACGTTGCGGTGGTCGCGTACGCCCCAGGAGTGGTCCCGCTGGCCCCACCACCGCCGCACCGGGCGGCGTTCCCCGTCGACCCAGTAGGCGCCGTCGAACCAGCCGGACTGGAACATGTGCCGCTGGTCCCACACCGGGCCGCCGGGGCCGTCCAGTACGCCCCGGGGCAGCGCGTGCGGCGCGGTCCGCGCGGTGAACGTCAGCTCCAGCGGCACCGGCACGCCGGGACCGGACGCGCGGACGCCGACCCGGCGGTACGGCTCCTCGACGGTCACCGCGACCGGCCCGGCCACCGGGTCCGGCCGGTCACCGCCGGCCGGGCGGGAGAACCTGTCGAAGCGGAGCCGTCCGTCCACGCGCACCATCACGTACGCGTCCACGACACCCCGGTACGGGTGGTGGCCGAGCGTCACCAGCAACACGTCGCCGTCGGCCCGGTCCGGGTGGGCCACGAAGAAGTAGCTCTCCCGCCAGTGCCGGTACGCCCGGGGCAGGCGCGGGCCGGGCGGGCGGGTGAAGTGGACGAAGTCCTCGTCCGCGGCGGTGAGGATGTCCATCGCGCTCCGATCTCAGCTCAGCAGGGTCAGCGCGTCGAGGTCGGTGACGTGCGCGGCGTGCCGTTCGGCCATCGCCACGAACATCGCGTCGCCGCGCCCGTCGCGGGCGACGAGCATCGCCCCGACGACGGTCATGTGCAGACCGGCGACGGTGTTCACCCGGTACGAGCGCCAGCACTCGTCCCGGCTCCACCGCACCCCGGCGGCGCGCAGGGCGTCGTGGTACGACGCGAACAGCTCCGCCTCCCGCGCCCGGCGCACGTCGGTGGGGAGGCTGCCGCCGACCAGGTACGCGGCGTCGCTGGGCCCCGGTCCGAGCTGGACGGTCTGCCAGTCCACCACCGTCACCGCCGGTTGCGGGCCGTCGGTGAACAGCAGGTTGTCCACCCGCAGGTCGCCGTGCAGCAGCGTCAGCGGCGGCCGGTCCGCCCGCACCCAGCCCCGGATCCGGGTGCGCAGCGCCTCGACGACGCCGAGCGCGGCGGGGGAGAGCAGGTCGCCGAAGCGTTCCGCGAAGGCCCCGGCGGTGAGCCGGTACGCCGCGCCCAGCCGCCGTCCGCCGTCCGCGCCGCGTACCGGCAGCCAGCCGGGTGCCGGGCGGTCCCAGTGGACGGCCTGCGCCGCGGCGAGCCCGGTCAGCACGGTCGCGACCTCGTCGACGGTGCAGCCGGTGAGCTGGTCGCCGGGGCGGGCCGGCGCGGCGTCGCCGAGCAGCAGCACGAAGTCGCCGGAGGACTCGTCGTACCCGGCCGCGTAGCAGCGCGGCACCGGCAGCGGCAGGGCGCCGGCCAGCTCCCGGTAGAACGCCACCTCCCGGCGGTACGCGTCGCTGCCCTGCCCGGTGTGCCGGCTGCGCTCGTCCAGCGCCGGGAACTTGCCGACGACGCTGGCCGGCCCGCTCCCGCCGGCCCAGGCCAGCTCGTACCGGACGTTGTGCCCGAGCTTGCCCAGCCCGAGCGGGGTGGCGGTGACCGCGTCGACCCGGTCACCGGGCGCGGCGGCGCCGGCGGCGACCAGCACCTCGGTGAGCCGGCCGGGGGTGACCAGTCCGGGCTCCCGGAACGGCCGCACCGGCACGCTCACCGGAGCGGGGGCGCTCATCGGGGCCCGGCCGGTGACGCGGCGCGGGGACGGACGACGGCCTGGAGGATGCGCGCGATCGGCACTCGCACTCCGTATCTCGTATCGACACTGATGCGTCATCGGCGAGGATAGCGACGTGAACCCGCCGGGTGCACCGGCGCGGAGGACCGCCGGTCGCCGTCCGGGCCGGTGGCGCGAGGGGAGCCGTGTGGTGATCGAGTCGAACGGGCCGCACCCGGTGACGGTCCTGCTGGGCAACCCGCGTCAGGGGTCGCGCACCGCGAACGTGGCGCGCCGGGCGGCGGACACGCTGGCGGAGTGCCTGGCCGCGCGCGGCGTACGCCTGGCCGAGCCGTCCGTGGTGGACCTGTCGGGGCTGACCCCGCTGCTGGCCACCGCCGACTGGGCGCAGCCGCCGCCGGCGGCGCTGGCCGAGGCGTACCGGCAGGTGACGTCGGCCCGGCTGCTGCTGGTGGCCACGCCCACGTTCAAGGGCTCCTACACCGGGCTGCTCAAGCTGTTCGTGGACCCGCTTCCCCGGCGCGCGCTGGGCGCGACGGTGGCGGTGCCGGTGATGACCGCGGCGCGCGCGGCCGACCAGCACGCCGTCGACAGCCACCTGCGGCCGCTGCTGCTGGCGCTGGACGCCAGCGTGCCGGTGCCCGGGCTGTCCGTGCTGGAGTCGCAGTTCGACCGGCTCGACGACGTGGTGGGGCGGTGGTGCTCGGCGGCCGCGCCGGTCCTCGCCGGGGTGCTGCCCGCGGTCGCGGACCCGATCCTGCCGATGCTGCCCGATCCGTCCCTGCTCACGTTCGTGTAGGGCGGTCCGGAGCCGGCCCGGCCCGGCTCCGGACCGGTCAGGCGGCCATGCCCTGCGCGATCCAGCTGCGGAACAGCTCCACCTTCTCCGCCTCCCACGGCGCGTCGCAGGGCATGGAGCCGTCCGCGACCCGCTCCAGGATGGACTCGGCGTAGTCCCGGACGTCGTCCAGGCTGGTCAGGTCCAGCAGGAACGTCATCTCGGCCACGTCCATCTCGCGGAACAGCGGCCGGATGTCGCGGGCGAAGCTCAGCGTTCCGGCGCCGGGGCGCTGGCCGGCGGTCTCGGTGTCGGTCACCCGATGCTCCTCTCGACCGGGGCGTTCGGCGGCCCGGATCCGCCAGTGATCCTAGGAGAGCCGGTGCCGCCTGTCATGCCTTGTCGCTTCGTGTATCTCGCCTTTGCCGGGCGGGTCGGCTAGCGTCCGGCCATGGACCTGCGTGACTCGCCCGACGAGGCCGCCTTCCGCGCCCGGGCACGTGCCTGGCTCGCGGAGGCGGTCCCGGCCGTGGACGACCCCGCCGCCGCCCGGGCCCGCTGGTTCGACAGGGACTTCCTGACCACGTACGCGCGCCGCCTGCACGCCGCCGGTTACGCCGGACTGGGCTGGCCGGTCGAGTACGGCGGCCGAGGGCTGCCGCTCGGGCACCAGGCGATCTTCCTGGAGGAGTCGGCCCGCCGGGGCGCCACCGAACAGGCCGGCGTGATCGGGCTGGGGATGGTCGGCCCGACCGTCGTCGCTTGGGGCACGCCCGCGCAACGGGCCCACTACCTGCCCGGCATCATGCGCGGGGATCTGCTGTTCTGCCAGGGCTTCTCCGAGGCCGAGGCGGGCAGCGACCTGGCCGCCGTGGCCACCACCGCGCGACTCGACGGGGACGCCTACGTCGTCGACGGGCAGAAGCTGTGGTCCTCGTACGCCGCCGTCGCCGACCACTGCCTGCTGCTGGCGCGGACCGGCGGACAACGCCACCGCGGACTCACCTGCCTGCTGGTGGACCTGCGGACGCCCGGCGTGACGGTACGGCCGCTGCGGCAGATCACCGGGCGCGCCGACTTCGCCGAGATCTCGTTCGACGGCGCGCGGGTGCCGGCCGGCGCGGTGCTCGGCGAGCCCGGTGACGGGTTCCGGGTGGCGATGACGACCCTGGCCCACGAGCGCGGCACGTTCGGCTTCACCCTCACCGCCCGGCTGGAGGAGCACCTGCGCCAGTTCGTCGCGCTGCTGCGGGCCTGCCCGCTGGCCGACGACCCGGGCGTCCGCGACCGCCTCGCCGTCATCTGGACGGACCTGGCCGCGCTGCGCTGGACCAACCTGCGGCTGCTGGCCGAGCTGGCCGAGGGCGGCGAACCCGGTCCCCGCACCTCGGTGGTGAAGCTGCTCTGGTCGCAGGCCAACCAGCGGCTGGCGCACCTGGGCGCGGAGGTCGCCGCGGCCGACGAACGCGCCACGGCGCTGTGGCGGGACCGCCTGCTGCGCAGCCGGGGCAACACCATCGAGGGCGGCACCAGCGAGGTGCTGCGCGACGTCCTCGCCGAACGGGTGCTCGGCCTGCCCCGATCACGCTGAACCCGTGGAGGGACCGTGCGCTTCGCGTTCACCCCGGAACAACTCGCCCTCGCCGAGACCGCCCGCCGGTACCTGGCCGAGCAGCAGCCGCCCGACGCCGCCGGTGTCCCCGAGACCGACCCGGCCCGGCGCGAGGCCGCCTGGAAGACTCTCGGCACGCTCGGCTGGCTCGACGCCGACCTCGGCGCGGTCGAGTGGGGCGTGCTCGCCGAGGAGTGCGGCTACGGGCTGCACCGCGAGCCGTGGCTGACCACCGTCGCGCTGGCCGGCCCGGCGCTGCGGGCCGCCGGTCAGCCGCCGGCCGGCCCGGTGGCACTGGCGTGGGCGGAGGCGCCCGCCGGGCGGGCCCGTCTCGACGAGGCGCACCTGCCCGGCTGCCGGGCGGTGCCGGACCGGGACGCGGTCCGGCTGCACGGCCGCAAGGAACGCGTCGTCGACGGCCTGACCGCCACCTCGGCGGTGGTGGTCGCCCGAGGGCCCGACGGCCCCGGCCTGTACCTCGCCGACCTCGCGCGGACCCGCCGCGTCCCGCTGCCGGCGCCGTGGGACGCCACCCGCGCCGAGTGCCGGGTGGACCTCGCCGGCGCGCCGGCGGAGGATCTGTGGCTGGACGCCCGCCGGGTACTGGCCGACACCCGGCGGCTGGCGCTGGCGCTGTTCGCCTGCGAGGCGGTGGGAATCGCCCGCCGGGCCCACGAGATCGCCGTCGCCCACGCCCGCGACCGGGTGCAGTTCGGCCGCCCGATCGGCGCCAACCAGGCGGTGTCGCACCCGCTCGCCCAGGCGTACGCCCGGATCGAGACGGCGCGGTCGCTCGCCTACCGCGCCGCGTGGTGCGTCGCCGAGCGGGAGCCCGGCGCGGGCCCGGAGGTCGTCGCGGCGGCCCTGGCCGCGCGGGAGGCGGCGCTCACCGCCACCGAGGCCGCGATCCAGACGCTCGGCGCGGCCGGGTTCACCTGGGCGCATCCGGCCCATCGCTGGTACCGCCGGGCGCTGTGGCACCAGGACTTCGCCGGTACGGCGTCGGATCTGCGGGCCGAGCTGGCCGCGATGGTCCTCGCCGCGGCCTGACGCCCCCGCCTCAGCTGTCGGTGGCCGCCGAGTGCTTGCGGCGCAACCGGGTGATCCAGCCCTGCGCGGTGTGCGCCGGGACTCCGAAGTGCCCGGCCACCCCGGCGATCGTGCCGGTCTGCCGGTAGACGGCCTCCAGCTCGTCGTCCTGCGGGGCCCGCCGGTACGCGCGCCCGGCCTGGATCCGGGCGGTCGCGGCCGGCTTGCGGCTCAGCCCGCCCTTGCGGGACCGGCCGGCCGTCGGGCTCGCCGGTTCGGCACGCGCCGGCTCGGCCGCACCGGTGCTGACCCGGGGGAGCGCACCACCGGTCACCGAGACGCCCGGCCGGTCACCGGCGGCACCCGGGATGAACGCGGACAGCAGCAGCTCGAGATTGATGTACGGAAGCTCGCCGCCGCGCATCTCCGCGCCCTCGACCGGCTGGATCACGACCTCCTTGACCGTCGGACGGCCGTCCTCGAGTTCGAGGCGGACCCGCGTCTGCACCGCCGGACTGGCGAAGCTGTCGTCGACGACGGGGACGATGGTGACGATGTATTCGTTCATGTCATGCCTTCTTCGGGCACCTGCGGTCCAGAGTTTCTGGTCCCGCGGTGGCGCGGCCCGGGCGTCGGAGGTAGGGTGCGCTGCTTGCGTCGAAGCACGGTTGACACATCGTAGCGGAACAGAAGACGCAATACACCAAGCGGCGAACGCGGAATCGCCGGAGCCCAGCACAGAGACTCAATACTCGTCGGTGCCGGGGTCCATCATCGAGGCGATGAGCGCGGAGCGTGACGACACACCGACCTTGCGGAAGATGCGGGTCAGGTGCGCCTCGACGGTCTTGACCGTGACGTAGAGCCGCTCCGCCGCCTCGCCGTTGCTCATGCCGGTCGCGATGAGCTGGACGATCTCCCGTTCCCGGCGGGTCAGCGTCGGCATGTCGGCCGGCGGCCCGGAGGTCCGCCGGCCGACGCGACCGGCCCGGCCCAGCAACCGGCTCTGCGCGCTGATCGAGGCCCGGTGCAGGATCCGGGCGCCGCACGTCTCGGCGATGCGCCGCACCTGGGCCAGGCTCGCCTCGGCGGCCTGCCAGTCGTGCAGCCCGTCCAGCGCCTTGGCGTGCACCAGACGCGCGGCGGCCTCCTCCAGCGGCCAGCCGAGCTGGGCGAACGCCTCGGCGGCGCCGGCCGCACCGGCCGCTGCGGCGGGCAGGTCGGTGGCCATCGCGATCCGCGCCCGGGCCAGCGCCACGTGCGCCTGCTGCCCCGGCAGGTCACACGCGCCGGCGTGCCGTTCGGCCTGCTGCACCCAGCGCCGGGCCTCCTCGACGTCGCCCCGCCGGCGGGCCGCGCCGGACAGCGTCGGGGCGGTGGCACACGTCCACCGCGCGCAGCGTGGTCCCGCCGCAGGCCCGGATCAGCAACGTCAGCGTGTTGGCACGGTCGGCGCACTCGTCGCGCATCTGCGCGTGGATGCGCTGGACGACCGAGCCGAACCAGTCGTCGGCCGAACTGCGCACGACCGGCTCGGCCAGGCGCAGCGCCGCGGCCGGCCCGTCCTGCCAGTACACGACGGCGGTACGCATGATGCGGGCGAACCGGTGCATGGTGTCCAGCTCGAGCCGGTCGGCGTACCGCTCGGCCTCGACGGCGTCCGCGCGCGCCTGGTCCAGCAGGCCGAGCTGACGGGCGGCGCAGGACCGCCCGCTGCGCAGGTACGGCACCAGCACGTCGTTGCGCGCGGTGGTGGCGATGCGCAGCGCCCGGTCGAAGTGCCGGATCGCACGCGTCTCGCGGCCCTGGAGCAGTTCCACCCAGCCGAGCAGCGCCAGCACGTCCAGGTGGGTGCTCAGCTCGGCGTCGGTCGAGGCGTCGGCGGCCGTCGTGGCGTCGGCCACTGTCGCCGTCACGTCCACTGTGCTCGGCACGTAGCAGGCGGCGAACGCCGAGACCACCCCGAACCACGCCGCCTCCACCGGCCGGCCGGCCGCGCCGCCGGTCCGCCGGGCCAGCGCGGCGTAGCGGACCGCCTCCCGCTCACCGGCCAGCGCCCCGCAGATCGCCAGTTCCGCGGCGACGGCGGCGGTCAGCCGTCCGGGCAGCGGCGCGGTGTGCGGCTCCGGCATCAGGTCACGCAGCAGCGTGTACCCGAGGCGGCTCTGCCCGCGCAGCCGTTCCACCCGGGCCTGGGCCAGGACCGCCTCCGCCCGCACGTCGCCGTCCGACCGGGCCGCGACGTCCTGGAGCACGCCCCGCCCGTCGGCCACCCGGCCGGCGCGCACCAGCGCGTCGGCCAGGTGCAGCCCTTCGGCCGGGGGCAGCCCGGAGCGCGCCGACGCCGACGGGGCCAGGCGCGCCGCCACCGACAGCCAGCGCACGGTGTCCGCCGCCGGCACGAACGGATGACCGGCGGCGGAGAGCAGCGTACGGGCGGCGTCCGTGTCGCCCGGGCGGGCCGATCGGGCCAGGTGGTCGGCGTAGGCGGGCGCGGGATGGCCCAGCTCGCGCAGCACCCGGGCGGCGGTGGCGTGCAGCGTGCGGCGGCGTCCCGGCGGCACCTGCCGGTAGACCGCGGCGCACAGCACCGGGTGCCGGAACCGCAGCGCCGGCTCCTCGTGCAGGTCGGCGCGCAGCACCTCGCGGGCGACGAGCCGGTCGGTCAGGTCCTGGCAGTCCTGCGGGTCCAGCTCGCACATGGCGGCGATCAGCGTCGGGTCGAATGTCACTCCGAGCACCGCGGCGGCCTCGGCCACGGCCCGTTCCGGCGCCGGCAGCGCCAGTTCCGGCGCGAGCACCCGCACCACCTCGGGCGGCAGCGCCTCGGCCAGGTCGACCGGCTGGTGCCGGCTCGGGTCCAGGCAGTCGTCGTCGAGGTGCCGGTACGCCTGGCTGTACAGCGGGTTGCCCCCGCCCAGCGCGTGGATGCGCTCCGCGCGGTGGCACGGCTGGGCCAGCATCCGCCCGACCTCGACCACCGACAGCGGTGGCACCTCCAGGCGTTCGTGCCGTCCGCTGGTCACCGCCAGGGCGGCCGCGAGCGGGGCGGACATCCGGGCCAGCCGGTACGCCAGCACGAGGACCAGCCCGGCCGGTGGATTGCGGACCAGCTCGCCGATCAGCTCCAGTGAGGACGCGTCGGCCAGGTGCGCGTCGTCGACCAGCAGCATCGGGCCGCCCTGCCGGTTGTGCCCGGCGGCGAGCGCCGCGAGCAGCCGTGACCTCGGGTCACGCCGGCCGGGGCCGCGGGCGCCGTCGTGGGAGCGCCAGAGCGGGGCGAGCATGGCGTACGTCGCGGGGGCGCGCCCGACCGCGGACAGCACGCTCAGTCCGGCGGCACGGGCGAGGCGCCCGCAGCGTTCGAGCAGCGCCGTCTTCCCGATCCCCGGCGCGCCGGGGAGCTCCAGGACGGTGGACGTGCCGTCGGCCGCCGCGGTGACGGCCCGGCGGGCCGCCGCCAGCAGGGGTGCCCGGCCCACGAACGACGCCGGTTCGGCTCCCTCCGGGTCGTCGTCGAGGCTCGCCATCGGACACCTGCATCCTTTCGGGACGTGCGCCGGGCGGGTGCCCGACCCCGGCCTGCTCCGCCCGGGCGTCGCTGTCCATGATGTGCCGCTGCACGGCACGGCGCCGGGCGGGCGCGCCGTTGCGCCGGATACCGGCGTAATCGACGGTTGTTGACGGCACGACCCTAACGCCCCGATGCAATGTGGGGTTTCCCCCACTGTCGACGACGGGCCGGCGATCGACACTGGTCGCGGTGTTTCGCGGAAAGGGTTCGCCCATGCGCAAACGAGGTCAGGAAACCGGTGACTGGGTGCTGCTGCACTGTCCGTTACCGGGCCGTTCGACCCATGCCGACTCCTTTCTGACGAGGGGTATTGGTCCGCTCTTTTCGGGTATGCACCGGAGCGGCGAGGTTACCGGCTGGTATTACGACCGGCGGGGTTCCGCCGACGTCCACGTGCACGGCCGCTGCACCGACCCCGGCGTGCTCCGGGCCCGGCTGGCCGGTCTCGTGCTCGCGGGCCGCAGCGCCGGCCGGCCGGTGACCGTGTGCCCCGAGCCCGGCGCGCTTCCGGTACGCCACACCGACCTGCGGGAGCAGTCCAGCGCGCTCGCCCTGGAGATCATCGCGGCGACCGCCACCCGCCCGGCGCGGATACGGACGGGCTGCGATCTCGCCCTCGCCACGTTCCTGTGCGCCGGGGTCGCCGCCGCGTACCCCGGCTCGGCAGCCGCCGCGCCGGCCGGACCGGACGCCTGTCCACACTGCGTGGAGTGGTTGCGGTCGCCGCCACCCGGGGTGCCGGCGCGGCTGCGCGGCGTGGCCGGGCTGCTCGCCGAGGGGCGCGGCTGGGTGGCGCGGTGGACCGGGGTGCTGCGCCGGTCGGGGATCGTTCCGGTGGCCGGTGGGCCGGACGAACTGACCACCCCGCTGCGGTGTCTGCTCAACCAGATCGGCCTCACCGGGGCGGACAGCCGGCGGATCGAGGCGACCGCGCGGCGGGCGGTGCTCGCCGCCACCTCCGGCGTCCCGTTGCGGGCGCACCGCACCCGCCGTGCGCCCGGTTACGACTGGTGCGGCTGACCGCGGCGACGGCCTGCCGAAACTGCCACCATCGGCTCACTCTGCGTCGATTCAGGATCCCGGGAGCGCGCCCACGGAACAGTTATTCCAGGCGGCCGCCCACTTCTTCCGGCCGCAATTATTGACCAATCGGCGGAAGTGCCGCACGTCAGCGGGTCGCCCGTTGTCGTTGCGCCCCGGCCGGGTACGAAACCGGCGGTTTCCGGCGCAGTTTTCCGACAGCTCCTCATTGCGGTCCGCGCCGTTTCCGGTGGTACGGCCGCCGGGTGAGGCTCGCGTACGCCATCGTGGTCAGCGTGACGATGTCGAACACCGGCACCCCCAGCCGCGCCTGGATCCGGTGGGCGAACGGCACCAGGTCGGTGCACTCGACGACCAGCGCCCCCAGTTCAGGGTGCGCGCGGGCCAGCGCGTCGACCCGCCCGTCCACCTCGGCGGCCAGCCGCTCGACGTCGAGGGCGTCGCGCCGCCCCTCCAGCATCACCTCGCGGAACTCCGGCTGCCCGGCCATGCCGGTGACCGCCACCGGCACGTCGGCGGCGCCGATCGCGGCCAGGTGACGCGGGGTCAGCGCGGCCTCGTCGGCGACCAGCAGCCCGACCGGACGCCCGACCATCCGGTGCACCATCGGCAGTTGCACCAGGCTCGACGACCACAGCGGGACGCGCACCGCGGCGGCGAGTTCGGCCTGGAACAGCACGAGGAACCCGCACGCCCCGGTGATCCCGGCGACTCCGGCCGCCTCCAGGTCACGGGCCGCGTCGACGAACGGTCGCAGCAGCGTCGGGTCGGCCTCGCGGACCAGCCGCTGCGGCGTGGCGCCCTCCACCACCCGGTAGCGCACCGGGAAGTCGAACGTGTCCGGGTTGCGGATGTGCCCGGGGATCTTGTCGAAGCTGGTGTCGAGGCAGAGCACGCCGATCTCCGGCCGGTCGCTCACGAGATCCCCCTCTGGAAGCGGTCCACGGCGAACGTCTCCAGCGGCAGGTCCGGCTCGGCGCCGGCGACGAGCTGGGCGAGCAGTTGCCCACCGGCCGGGGCCAGGCCCATCCCGATGTGCCCGTGCCCGGTGGCCACGCTGACGTTGTCGTAGCCGCCGGCCCGCCCGATCAACGGCAGGCTGTCCGGGGTGCACGGACGCAGCCCGCTCCACACGTCCAGGCGCCGGCCGGTGTCCAGCGCCGGCAGGTACCGCCGCGCGGTGTGCAGGATCCCGTCGACGCGGCGCGGCGAGATCGACGTGTCCAGGCCGGACAGTTCCAGCGTGCCGCCGACGCGTACCCGGTCACCCAGCGGCATCACCGCGACCTTGCCCTCGCTGAGCAGCACCGGGCGGGTGGGCGTGCCCGGCCCGGCGGGCAGCGTGACGGTGTAGCCCTTCGCCGGTTGCAGCGTCAGCCCGACACCGAGCATCCGGGCGCAGGCCGCCGACCACACCCCGGCGGCGATCACCACCTCGGCCGGGCGCAGTTCGCCCCTGCTGGTGCGCACCGCGCGTACCCGCCGCCCGGTCACCTCGAAGTCGCGTACCTCCGCGCCGGTGACGACGTCCACGCCCCGCGCCCGCAGCGCCGCCGCGAGCGCCACCAGGAACGCCGGGATACGCAGCGCGGCGCCCTCCTCGTTGAGCAGCGTCCCGGCCACCGCGAAGTCGACGCCGGGTTCCAGCCGGGCCAGCTCGGCCCGGTCCAGCTCGCGCAGCGGCACCCCACGGGCGGTCGCCGCCGGGATCGTCCGGCGCGCCTTCGCGTACCCCTGCTCGGTGTGGCAGGCGAGGATCATGCCGCGTTCGGTGAGCGTCCCGGCCAGCTCGTCCTCGGCGCAGATCTCGCGCAGCAGCGCGAGGCTGCGCTGCTTGAGCGCGAGCAGCGTCTCGAACCCGGCGCGGGCGTGGCGTTCGGTGCAGTGCCGGCGGAAGTGCCACAGCCAGGCCAGCAGCGCGCCGTCGAGCCGGGGCCGGACCGCGAACGGGCTCTCCGGGCTGAACAGCCAGCGGATCCCGGTCGCCGGCACCCCCGGCTCGGCCAGCGGCGCCGAGCCCTGGGTGCCGACGAAACCGGTGTTCCCGGCCGAGCAGGCCGCCGCGTCGCCGACTTCGCCCCGGTCCACCACCGTCACGCTGAGCCCGGCGCGGCGCAGGAACCAGGCGCAGCACAGGCCCACCACGCCCGCGCCGACCACGAGCACGTCGGCGTCGGTACGGCCCGGCGTCGTCATCAGCCGCCGCCGGTCAGAGCGTCACGACGAAGAAGCAGGTGGGCAGGTTCACCACGACCCGCTCCCAGATCTCGGCGCGCAGCGCCACACCGGGTTCGGCGAACGTGCCGGGCGGCGGCTCGGCGAACGCGATGGTGGACCGGCCGGCGTCGAACAGCAGCGCGCCGTGGCCGAAGTCGCCGACGATCGCGGTGCCCGGGTCGACCAGCCGGGTACGCACGATGAACACGCCGTTGTCCTCCACGTCCCGCATCAGCGAGCCGCTGCCCAGCAGCCGGTAGTAGTCGGCCGGGTTGATGATCAGCCCGTCGGCGGTGCTGCCCATCTGCTCGACCTCGTTGCACGCGGCCAGGACGGTGGACGCGAACGGCCCCGGGTCGGTGAGCCGGCCCAGGTCCGGCATGGTCAGCAGCCCGCCCTCGCCGCGCAGGATGGTGTGGTTCTCGGCCGTCGCCAGCCGCACCACCAGCCGGTAGTCGATGAACTGCGCGAAGCTGACCGGGTCCTCCCACAGCGTGTCCGGCACCTGCACCCACGCGGTGGTGGTGAGCAGCGACGGGATGGGGGAGCGGTGGAAGTGGTTGGCCGCCTCCCGGCGCAGGTCCGCGCCGTCCACCGCCGGGTCGCCCGGGCGGGGCGGGCTCTCGTGCCAGTAGTAGTCCTGCGGATCCCGGGACAGGTCGACCACCTTGAGCATGTTCCGCGACGGGTAGCGGGGCTTGCGCCGGGAACTGGTCAGCGAGTCGGTGATCGTCACGTCGTAGTCGACGCTGGTGTCGAAGCCGTCCTTGGCGAACGCCTCGACGAACGTCGCGCCGGGCGACATCTGCGTCTTCCGCTCGGCGACCACCTCGGCGATCGTCCGCTTCACGGTGTCGGTGCGCTGTGACATCTGCTGTCCCTCCCTCAGGCCGGCTTGCGGGCGACGAACATGCCCCAGCCGAACTCGCCCCTGTCGATCGCCGCCTGGATCTCGTCGCACGAGTCGGCGAAGCCGAGGATCCAGGTCCGCGCCGCCTCGTCCGCCGTCGTCTCCGCGCGCTCCCGGGCGGTGCGGCCCAGCACCCGGTACGTCTGCCTGATGTGCGCGTCGAGACTGCGTGCGACCACGTCCACGAACCCGGCCTCGGTCAGTGCCCGGCGGTAGCCGTCGAGCGAGTAGCCGTCGTTCCAGCGCACCCGGTCGTAGACGTGCCGGCGGGCCGCCTCGCCGATCCGCTCGGTGGGCTGGAGGAAGTCGGACACCGCCAGCACCCCGCCGGGGGCGAGCACCCGGAACATCTCGGCGTGGCTGCGCGGCTTGTCCGGCACCAGGAACAGCGCGTCCTGGCTGACCACGTGCGTGAACGTGCCGTCGTCGTACGGCAGGGCGGTGGCCGAGCCGTGCCGGAACGACACGGGAAGCGCGGCGCCCCGCTCGGCGCGCCGCTGCTCGGCGAAGCGCACCCGCTCGATGCTGAGGTCCAGCCCTTCGCCCCGGCAGCCGGTGCGCTCGGCCAGGCGCAGCAGGAAGTTGCCGCAGCCGCAGCCCACGTCGAGCACGTTCGCCGAGGCGTCGATCCCGGCGTCGGCGGCGAGGATGTCGGAGGTCCGGTCGGCCGCCGCGTGGTAGTCGCTGTCGTCCTCCCCGGTGAAGTAGCCGGTGTGCAGCACGCCCTCGCTGTCCCAGAAGCTGAGGTACGTCTGCGTGGTCTGGTCGAAGAACTCGGAGACGTCCCGCTCGGTGAACCGGCTGGTCGTGGACATGGGCACTCCCTTGTGCGGCGGTCGGTGGGTCAGGCGTAGGTGTCCTTGCGGACGCCGGTGAGGTGCGGCAGGTCGGGGCCGGTGGCGGCGGCGCCGCCGTCGATCAGGTGCACCCCGGCGGTCACGTACGACGCGCGCTCGCCGGCCAGGAACGCGGCCACCGCGGCGACCTCCTCGGGCCGGGCCAGCCGGCCGACGGCGCTGTGGTGGCCCATCGAGGCCAGCCGCGCCTCGACGTCGCCGTCCGCGCCGGCGAGCCGGGCCGCGGCGCGTTCCATCGGCGGCGTCCGCACCCCGCCGGGCGCGAGCACGTTCACGGTGACGCCGTCGCGGCCCACGTCGACGGCGAGGCCCTGGGCGAAGCGGACCAGCGCGGCCCGGGTCACCCCGGACAGCACGAGCGGGCCGATCGGCACGCAGGCGGTCTCGGAGGCCACCAGCAGCAGCCGGCCCCAGCCGGCGGCGCGCATGTGCGGCAGCGCGGCGAGCGACACCGCTACCGCCGGCAGCAGCACCCGGTCGACGGCCGCCCGGTAGTCGTCGGTGTCGAAGCCGGTGGCGGTGCCCACGGGCGGGCTGCCGCCGCTGACCAGCAGCACGTCCACGCCGCCCAGCTCGCCGGCGACCCGGTCCACCCAGCGGGCGGCGGCCTCGGTGTCGGTGAGGTCCACGCCGGTCGCGCTGATCCGGCCGGAGGCCACCGCCGCCAGCTCCCGCTCGGCGGCGGCCAGGCGCTGCGGGTCACGCCCGCAGACCGCCACGTGCGCGCCCTCCGCGGCGAACTCCTTCGCGCAGGCCAGCCCGATGCCACTGGTACCGCCCGCGACGAGCGCCACCCGGCCCTTGAGCCCCAGATCCACGTCCTCACCTCTCCGTCTCGCCGACGCGGGCCGCCGCGCCGGGGTACGCCGGGTCGCCGTCCGGCCCGCCGGACCGGTAGCCGTACCGGGTGGACAGCGGCCAGGCCAGCGCCGCCACCGCGAGCCGCTGCCGGCCGGTCAGCGTGCGCCGCCACCCGTCGTCGCGGTCCCGGATGACGGTCGGGCCGGTCCGGAAGCGGTCCGGGTTGCCGGTGACGGTGTGGTTGCCGCGCAGCTCGACGGTCCGGTCCCGCACCGGGTTGGCCGCCGGGTCGACACCCACCAGCTTCAGCAGGGCGCCGATCGTGCCGGCCGGGTCGGCGGTGAAGTCCTCGTAGCGCAGGAACGCCGACCGGTCCGGGTACCGCCTGTTTATGGCCGCCGACGCGAGGTTGAACCCGTGCCAGTACGCGGTGCTGCGCGCCGCCGACATCGCGTAGACGTACTCCTTCGGCTCCCGCCACGAGTGCGCCACCGCGCGCGGGTCGCGCACCAGGTGCAGCCAGTACGCCTGGACGCCCGGCACGTGCGGCAGCAACGCCGACTCGCCGGGGATCTTGGTGCTGTCCACGATGACGCGGGCGCCGGTGCGGGCGGCCACCTCCCGGTAGACCGCGCCGAGCAGGTCCGCGTGCGCCCGGGTGTCCGCGTCGTACGCGCCCCGGCGCAGCACCCGCCACGTGTGCCGGGTCCGTAGCCGGGCCCGTTGCCGGCGGATCACCTCGGCGGCGTGCGCGTCCGTCGGCATCCCGGCCGGACGACCCAGCGGCAGCACCGCCGACCACAGCGGACAGGCGGTGAGCGCGGCGCCGCACCCGCACCTGTCGTTCACCCCGCGCCCGGTCGAGTTCTTCCACAGGAAGTGCAGCTCACCGACGTGCACCACACCGGGCGCCTCACCGAGGACGTTGCCGATGATGGTGCTGCCGTTGCGGCACCAGCCGTTGACGCTCAGGACGGTCACCGGTGCGCTCATGCCGCGCGTACCTCCGCCGGAGCCGGCGCGGGCGCGACCCGGCCGATGCGCAGCGCCATCGCGGCGGCGACCGCCGCGCCGGCCGCGCCCGCGACGAACACCGCCGGATAGCCGAGACCGGCCGCGACCAGGCCGGTCGCCGGCCCCCACACCGCCAGACCCAGATCCCAGAACGAGGTGTACGCCCCGATCGCCGCGCCCTGCCGCGCCGGGTCGGTGCGGTTCATCACCATCAGCGCCAGCGACGGGTGCAGCAGGGAGAATCCGACGCCCATCACCACGCTGCCGGCCACCGCCACCGGCAGGTTCGGCGCTACCGCGATGACCAGCAGACCGACCGCCTCGCCCACCCCGCACCAGGTGGCCACCCGGCGGGGGCCGAGCCGGTCCGGCAGGTGCCCGATGACCAGGCGGGTGCCGGCGTACACGGCGCTGAAGACGCTCAGCACCACCACGCCGTGGCCGATGCCCCGCGCGTCCAGGTGCAGCACGACGAACGCGGCCAGACCCGCGTACCCGGCGGCGCCGAAGGTGAGCGCGATGCCCGGCAGCAGCGCCGGGCGCAGCAGCAGCCCGGCGCCCTTCGCCGCGGGTGCGGTACGCGCCGGCGCGGGCACCAGCGCGACGAGCGCCGCGCCGACCGCCGGGGCGACCGCGCTGAGCAGCCACACCGCCTGATAGCCGGCCTGCTGCACGGTGGCGCCGAGGAACGTGCCGGCGGAGATGCCGCCCCACATGCTCACCCCGTACAGGCCGATGAGCTGGCCGCGCCGCTCGTGCGGGGCGAGCTGCACGATCCACACCGCGCCGGCGGTGAACAGCGCCGCCTCACCGGCACCGAGCAGCAGCCGGACCGCCACCAGCGCGGGCACGCCCAGCGGGGCCAGGTAGAGCAGGCCGCCACCGGCCACCACGAGCGCCCCGGCCAGCATCACCGTGCGGTGGCCGTGCCGGTCGGCGAGCGCGCCCGCGACCGGCCGGACCAGCAGCGCGGTCACCGCGGTCACGGTGACCACCACGCCGACTGTCAGGTCACCGGCGTCGTGCCGTTCGCGCAGGAAGCCGGGCAGCACCGGGATCACCGCTGTCAGTCCGAGGTAGCCGGTGAACAGTCCGCCGAGCAGCCCGGCCAGCGCGAGCCGGGGCAGCGGCCGGGCCGGAGTGTGCGCGCCGGTCACGACCCGACCAGCGCGGTCTCACGGGCGGCGGCCACCTTGCGAACCGCGCGGACCAGGTCGTCGCAGTCCCCGGGCGTGAGGTTCGACGACAGCGGCACGTCGACGGTCTCGGTCAGCAGCCGCGCGGTACGAGGCAGCGTCGCGCGGATCTCGCCCGGGTCGGCGCTGTCGTACAGGAACCGCCAGTTCCAGAACGCCCGCACGTTGAGGTCGTCGTCCGCGCCGATGTTGCGGGCGTCGATCCCCTCCGCCCGCAGCGCGCGGGCGAACCAGCCGGCGTCGCCCCAGCCCGCGTCGCCGCCGGGCACGCGGAACACGAACGCCTCCCCGAGGTACGCCCCGGGCGCGACCGGCCGCCGCACCGCGATCCCGGGCAGCCCGGCCAGGGCGGCGCTGACGTGCGCGTAGTTGCGGTGGAACAGTGCGAGCCGCTGTGGCAGCCGGGTCAGTTCGGCGCGCAGCAGGGCCGCGCGGATCTCGTCCATCCGCAGGCTCAGCAGCGGCAGGTCCAGGCCGGTCAGCGGCGGCTCGCCGTGCGGGAAGTGCCGCCGCAGCCGCCCCTCGTACGCCCCGGACAGCGCCACCGCCCGCGCGAACAGGGTGCTGTCGTCGGTGATCAGGAAGCCGCCCTCGCCGCAGTTGAGCGCCTTGTCGGACTGGGTGCTGAACGCCCCGGCGGCGCCGAACGTGCCGAGCTTGCGCCCGTTGAGTTCGGCGCCGAGCGCCGGCACCGCGTCCTCGATGAGCGGCACGCCCATCTCGGCGGCGAACGCGGCCAGCGCTTCGACGTCGGCGGCGAAGCCGCGCATGTGGACGACCATGACGGCGCGGATCTCCGGCCGCCACCGGCGGCGCAGGTCGTCGAGGTCCATCCGCAGGTCGTCGTCCACCTCGACCAGGAATGGCCGGCAACCGGCCAGCACAATGGCGCTGGGGGTGGCGACGAAAGTGAATCCGGGGCAGGCCACCAATGAGCCCGGTGGCACTCCGGCGCCCATCAGGGCGAGCGCCAGCGCGGCGGTACCGCTGGAAACGGCCAGCGCGTGCCGGGTGCCGAAATAACGACACAGTTCGTCCTCGAACCGCCCGCATTCGGTTTCATTAGGCGGCCGGTGGTCATATCGGAAGTAGAGGTGACTGCGGACGGCGCGAATAGCCGCGTCCTCGTCCTCGCTGTGCACGAACACCGCGCCCTTGTCGTACGTCGGCCAGGGCGTACGCCGCACCGGCTGTCCGCCGTGCAAGACGAGCTGTTCGGGCAGCTCAGAGCCGTTCTGCACCGGCCTCGGCGGGCTCGGTGCGGGAGCGTCGTCGTTCCCGTCCACCGGCGGACTCCTCGGGCGAGCGGCGACAATTCCTAGCGACTCGATAGGATTGGCCGGGCGTGCGCCGGGCATGGTCGCCCGGCGGAATCGCAGTCCCGGCGCGATCCCGTCGAGGGGTAAGAAGTGCCACCAGATCCGACATTCATGGTGCGTCGATCCAGCGAGAGTAATGATTGTCGTCGATCCCGTACGCGTCAACAGATAGACGTGAATATGTTCGGCGCCGGGCTGTGCCGGCAGTGGACTATGCGGAATTGTCGCGGCCGGCCCGCTGATCCGCCGGCGCGGCGGGTCGCCTCCCGCCGCTGAACGCGGCGCCACCCCGTCGGGGCTTGGTCGCACCGGGCTCGATCGTGTGCGGCCTGGTTGCACGCGCCCGATCGGGCGGGATCCGGTCGTGCCGGGGTCCGGCCGCCGCCTGGATCGGCCGTCACCGAAAGTAACCTCCGCGGCTCCGGGGCGGAACTCACCCTGCGCCCTTTGCTCTGCAGCCATCGGCGCATCGGTGACTGACGGCCACTGCTGCGTACGTGGCTGCAGAGCAAAGGGCGCGATGGGGTATGCGTCCAGCTCTCGGCTCGCCGCGCATCGCCGCTGTTCAGGAGCATGTGGCGGACAATTCAACCCATTCGACCCCGGAAATCTCCGTCACCCTCCGTGATTCGCCGCCGACTCGGGCTGCTGTAACGGAAAGTTGCCCGCAAGGGTGGGCGCGGGGCGTCGAGACCCGGCCTGACGAGGCTGGCGAATCAGGCGGCTCGCCAGTCGCGAACCAACGCGGCCACGGTGGCGTACCGCTCCGCCGGATCGGACCGGCCGGCCCGGTCGGCGACCGCGCGCTCGGCGGCGGTGCCCCGCCAGCCGGACGGGCCGTCGAGCAGGTGGTGCAGCGTACGACCCAGCGCGTGGACCGTGGTGCGCTCGTCGATCGTCGCGCCCCGGGTCAGCTCCTCGGGCGACAGGTAACGACGGGAGCCGGGCAGCCGGTCGGAGTCGAGCACGAACGGCCCCGGGCGGTACTCGTCCAGGTCGATCAGCCGCATCCGGTGGGCGTCGAAGTCGTAGAGGAAGCATCCGTCGTACAGGTCGACCGCGACATACCCGGCCGCGCTCACGGCCAGGTGGGCGTCGAGGATCGTTGCCAGCGCCGCGCGGACCTCGGCGACCGGCAGCCGCTGGAAGCGGGCCAGCCCGCTCCGGTCGCTGCCGCCGCCGGTGGTGGCGTGGTTGAGCACGACGCCGTCGCACCACGGGTACACCAGCGTCGGGCCGTCCGTGCCGTCACGTACCAGCTCGGGCCGGACCACTGCCGGGTGCCGGACCGCGGCGTGCAGGCCCAGCGCGCGGGTCAGCGACTCACGCGCCGCGGGCGTCCCGGCCCGCTTCACGAACCAGCGCCGGCCCGCTGACTCCACACCGTACGAGACGCACCCGGAGTCCTGGTCGCCGAAGACCACGAACGCATCGGCCGGGTCGAGGTTCCACACCCGCCGAGGCTACGACGACCGTCGTGCCGGCGGCGGCCCGCCGGACCGCGCCGGGTCACCGCGGCTGGTCCACCACCTCGATCACGTCGGCCGGCGCGCGGCGCGGCGCCGGCGGCAGCTCCGCGTCCGGGCCCCAGCCCACGCGCACCACCAGGTACGGGTCTCCGATGCCGGCCAGCAGGTCGCGCATCATCCGGCGCGGCCAGGCCAGCTCCACGGCGTCGCTGAGCGGCGCGCTGGCCAGCCCTTCGGCGGTGGCGGTGAGCAGCAGCGCCGACAGCGCCTCGCCGCCGCGCAGCCAGGCCGCCGGCTCGTCGGACTCGCCGAACAGGATCAGGTACGCCGCGCCCCGGTCGAAGTCCGCGCCCGCGCTGAGCCCGGCCGCCCCACCGGGGGCGTAGTCGCGCAGCGGCACCCGGCGCGGGGACGGCCGCACGGCGGTGGCGGCGGGCACCCCGTCGCGGCTGCCCTCCGGGCGGTGGGTCCAGCGGTGCAGCTCCTCCCGGTACGCGGGGTCGGCCAGCTCCGCGTCGGCGGCGCGCCCGGTGGAGACGGCGAGCATCGGCATCTGGTCCGGCCGGACCACGTGCAGGTGCGCGCCCTCGGCCTCCACGGCGTCGCCGAGCCGGCCCAGCACCGCCTCCGGCACCGGCCGATCCCCGTACGCCCGGCGGTCGGTGCGGCGGCGCGGAATGGCGTCGACCAGGCGGCCCGCCGGCACGTCCAGGTCGGCCGGGCCGGTGGTACGTACCCGGGCCAGCAGCGACGGGTCGGCCGGGTCGGGCAGCCGCTCCACGGTGACCGCCCAGCCGACCGCCGTCAGCGACACGCGCGCGTGGTGCAGGGCGGCCCCGCAGCTCAGCATCAGCAGCCGGCCGTCCGGGTCGGTGTGGGCGAGCTGCCGGTCCGCGTCGGCGCGCAACTCCAGCGCGTCGCCGATGACCCGCCAGCGCCAGGGCTGCGTGTTGAACACCGACGGGGCGTGCAGGGACTGCCGGGCGGCCGCCTCCAGCACCCGTACCCTCGGGTCCTGCTCGGTGCGGGTCGATGAGCTGTTCATGGCGGCCCTCCTGGTTGCTCGTCCCCTTCCGACCCTGCCCGCCGCCGTCGCGGGCGGACAGGGCCGGAGGTCCCGGCCGCACCGGGCCGTGCGCCCCGGCGCGGCGTCAGGCCCCCTCCGGCTCCGGGGGTACGGCCAGAGCGATGGTCAGGTCGAGGACCGTGGCGGGGTCGTGCAGCCGGTCGCCGAACAGCTCCCGCAGCTTGCCCATCCGGTAGCGGACGGTCTGCGGGTGTACGAACAGGTCGGCGGCCACCTCGTCGCGGCGTCCCTGGTGCAGCAGCCACGACCGCAACGTCTCGGCCAGCCGTTGCGCGGTGGCCGGGGGCAGCGCTGCCAGCGGCGCGAGCGCCTGCGCGCGCAGGTCGGCCAGGGCCTCCGGGTCCATGCTGAGCAGCAGCGTCGCCAGGTGGCGCTCGGTGTCGACCGGCCCGGCGTCCGCCTCGCCGAGGTCGAGTGCGAGCGCCCGGGTGGCGCGCTGGTACGACGCGGAGACCCGGTGCCAGGGCCGGGCCGGGCCGAGCACCGCCCGATGCCCGTGCAGCAGCCGGGTGAGCTGGCGGCGCCGGCCGCCGTGCATGTCCGGCACCAGCAGTACGGCCAGCTCCTCGACCGGGTTCATGCCGGGCAGGTCCTCACCGCTCTCCAGCGTGTACGGGCTGAGCAGCGCCAGCACCGCGCGCAGGTGCCGGCGGGGCAGCAGCACCACGGTCAGGGTCTGCGGCGGCGGCCAGTCGGCGCGCTCCGCGCTGCGCCGCAGCGACTCCTCCGGCTCGCCCGCCAGCAACTGCTGGGTGAGCCGTTCCAGGCTGCGGCGGCGCATCCGGCCGGCGCTGGCCAACTCGTCGGCGTGCCCGGCCACGCTCGCCGCGGACAACTCGTCGATGTAGGCGAACATCAGCTCGGCGAACTCGGCCACCGTCTCGGCGGCCAGCCCGCTGCGTACCGTCGTGGTCGACACCTCGCGCCAGGCGACCCGGGCGCCCACCCGGTACGCGGCCAGCAGCGCGTCCATGCTGCGCCCCGAGCGGGCCTCGCCGCTGCCCAGCGCGTACGCGGCCTCCAGCGCCGGGGCCAGGGGAGTGCTCGGGTCGAACGCCTGGGTACCCTCGATGAGCTGGAGGAACGTGCCGAGGGCGATGCGTACCGCGTTCTCGATCTTCGCCCGCATGGCGCCGGTGAGCGCGCCGGAGTAGTCGGGCACCTCGGCGGTGATCGCGGAGACGGTCCGTTCGGCGACCACCGGCAGCCGGCCGCGCAGCGTCGCGGCCATCCCGGCGTCGAGGTTGAGGTGCGCGGCGCGCTGCCCCGTGCCGGCCTCCGACGTCATGTTGTTCCCTCCGAACAAAAACCCGCGACTGTTTCACCTTTGCCGGTCAAGATGTTATGCGATCGGGCGGTCACGCTGGTCATATGACCACAACTGCCTCCCGCCGCCCTCAGAAGGTCACCTTCCGGGACAGGCTGCTGCGGCTGGCCGGAACGGTCACCACGCCGGTGCTGCCCGACGACTATCTCGACCTGATCGCCCCGCTTCGTGCCGGCGCCCCGCTGCGCGGCAAGATCGTCGCGATCCGCCCGCAGACCCGCGACGCCGCCACGCTGGTGATCCAACCCGGCCGCGCCTGGCAGGGCCACACGCCCGGGCAGTACATCCGCCTCGGCGTGGACGTCGACGGGGTACGCCAGTGGCGCGCGTACTCGCTCACCTCGCCGCCGGACGCCGCCGACGGCCGGATCTCCGTCACCGTGAAGGCGATCCCCGACGGCAAGGTCAGCAACTACCTCGTACGCCGGCTCCGGCCCGGCACGATCGTGCACCTCGACCAGGCCCAGGGCGAGTTCGTGCTGCCCGCCGCGACGCCCGAGCGCGTCCTGTTCCTCACCGCCGGCAGCGGCATCACCCCGGTCATGGGGATGCTCCGCTCCGGGCTGGCCGACCGGGCCGACGTGGTGCTCGTGCACTCGGCGCCCACCCGCGAGGACGTCATCTTCGGTACGGAACTGCGCGCGCTCGCCGACCGCGGCACGCTGCGGCTGGTCGAGCGGCACACCGACACCGACGGCCTGCTCGACGTCGCCGAACTGGCCGGCCTGGTGCCCGACCACCTCGACCGCGAGACCTGGGCCTGCGGGCCGATCGGCATGCTCGACGCCGTCGAGGGGTACTGGACATCGAACGGCCTCCTCGACCGGTTGCACACCGAGCGGTTCCGCCCGACGGTGATCACGCCGGGCGAGGGAGGAACGGTGACCTTCACCGGGGCGGGCGTGACCGTCGAGTCCGACGGCGCCACCACCCTGCTCGACGCGGGGGAGAACGCCGGAGTGCTGATGCCTTCCGGGTGCCGGATGGGCATCTGCTTCGGCTGCGTCGTACCGCTGCGTCAGGGCGCCGTGCGCGACCTGCGCAACGGCGACGTCACCACAGCCGTACCGGGGGACGGCGTGCTCGTCCAGACGTGCGTGTCGGCCGCCGCCGGTACCTGCGACATCGATATCTGACAGGAGCCACCCACGTGACCGTCATCCAGAAGAAGGCCGTCAACCCGATCGCCCACCTGAGCGCCGAGGACATCGAGATCATCGGCAAGGAACTGGACGCGATCCGGGACCGGGTCCTCGCCGACCGGGGGGAGCGGGACGCCCGCTACATCCGCAAGGTGGTCAAGACCCAGCGGACACTGGAGATGAGCAGCCGTGCGGTGCTGCTGTTCTCGTTGTTCCCGCCGGCCTGGATCGTCGGCACGGCCGGTCTCACGGTCGCCAAGATCCTGGAGAACATGGAGATCGGGCACAACGTCCTGCACGGCCAGTGGGACTGGATGCGCGACCCGAAGATCCACTCCACCACCTGGGAGTGGGACCACGTCTCCCCGGCCGACCAGTGGAAGCAGTCGCACAACGAGCTGCACCACCGCTACACCAACGTGGTCGGCAAGGACAACGACCTCGGGTACGGCATCATGCGCGTCGACGAGGACCAGCCGTGGCACCCGATGCACCTCGGCCAGCCGCTGTGGAACCTGCTCAACGCCGCGTTCTTCGAGTACGGCATCGCCGCGTACGACATGGAGCTGGGCGACCACCTCAAGCAGCGCAAGCTCAAGGACCCGAAGTTCCGGGCCAAGGCCAGGGCCGTCGGACGCAAGATCCGCCGCCAGGTGCTCAAGGACTACGTGGTGCACCCGCTGCTGTCCGGCCCGTCGTTCCTGTCCACGCTCGCCGCCACGTTCACCGCGAACCTGCTGCGCAACGTGTGGAGCCACTCGGTGATCATGTGCGGGCACTTCCCCAACGGCGTGGAGACGTTCGAGAAGACCTCCATCGAGGGCGAGACCCGCGGCGAGTGGTACCTGCGGCAGATGCTCGGCTCGGCCAACATCAGCGGCAGCCGGCTGCTGCACATCATGACCGGCAACCTGTCGTACCAGATCGAGCACCACCTCTTCCCCGACCTGCCCAGCAACCGCTACCAGGAGGTCGCCCCGCAGGTACGGGCGCTGTTCGACAGGTACGGCCTGCACTACACCACCGGCCCGCTGCCCAAGCAGGTCGCCTCCGCGTGGTGGAAGGTCATCCGCCTGTCGCTGCCCAACCGCAAGGACAGCCGGCAGCCGATCGCCCCGGCCGCGCTGGCCTCCTCCGGTACGGCCTGACCCGCCCGTTCGGTGCACGGCCGGTGAACTTCCACCGGCCGGCACCCGACCAGCCGCTGCACAGTCGGCGTCACCGCAGCTCAGAGCCGGTTTCGCGGCCGTCGTGACGGTCCCGCCTCCCCGTACACTCGCGCCCGTCCGGGCGTACGGGTGAAGGGTGGAACGGCGATGCGGCGCGTGGTCATGCTCGTCGACAACGCGATCGACGGTGACTCGCGGGTGCAGAAGGCGGCCCGCTCGGCCGCCGACGCCGGCTGGGACGTCACTCTGATCGGCTGCGCCCACGTCGGCGCCGAACGCCGCTGGCGGCTCGGCGCCGCCGAGGTCCGTGTCCTGCCGCTCGCCGCCGCTCGCGCTACTCCACCCGCCACTGCATCGGCCGTCGTCTCCCGCCCGGGCGGCGGTCTCCCTGGCCCCGAGGGCGGCGACGTCTCCGCCTCGGGCCGTGGCGCTGGTTCGCGCGACGGCTCCCGCCTGCGTGGCGTGCCCGGGCTGCGGGCGCGACTGGTGGCCCGGGGCGGGCTGCCGCTGCGCGCGGCCAAGCTGGCCCGCCGGCCCGTGGAGCACGCCCAGGTCCGCTACTGGCGGGCCCGGCTGCGCGACGGAGCCTGGCGGCGGCTGGAGCCGGGACTCTGGGACTACGAATGGGCCGCCGGACCGGTCGTCGACGAGCTGCGCCCCGACCTGATCCACGCGCACGACTTCCGGATGCTCGGCGTGGCCGCCCGCGCCGTCGAGCGTGCCCGCGCCGCCGGACGCGACACCAAGCTGGTCTGGGACGCGCACGAGTGGCTGCCGGGCGCGCGGCCGCGTCGCGACAACGCCTGCTGGCTGCCCGCGCACCTCGGCTACGTCCGCGAGTACGTCGGCGCCGCCGACGCGGTGGTCACCGTCTCGGACACGCTCGCCGACCTGCTGGTACGCGACCACGCCCTGCCCGAGCGCCCGACCGTGGTGCTGAACGCCCCGGTCACCGCCGCTCCCGAGCGGTCCGCCCCCGAGCCGACCGCCCCCGAGCCGACCGCCCCCGAGCCGACCGCCCCCGAGCGGTCCGCCTCCGAACCGACTGCCTCCGAGCCCGCCGATCTGCCCGCTCCTGACCTGCGGGAGCGGTGCGGTCTGCCCCCGGGCACGCCGCTGCTGGTCTACAGCGGCGCGATGGCCGTGCAGCGCGGCGTGGACACGGTGGTGGAGGCGTTGCCGCTGCTCCCCGGTGTACACGTGGCGCTTGTCGTCGCCGACCCGGCCGCCGCCTACGTCCGCCAGGTCGTCGCCCGCGCGACCCGGCATCAGGTGGGCGACCGTGTGCACGTGCTGCCGTACGTGCCGCACCGCCGGCTCGTCGCGTTCCTCGCCACCGCCGACATCGGGCTGATCCCGCTGCACCACTGGCCGAATCACGAGATCGCGCTGATCACCAAGTTCTTCGAGTACGCGCACGCGCGGTTGCCGATCGTGGTCAGCGACGTCCGCACCATGGCCGAGACGGTCCGCGCCACCGGTCAGGGCGAGGTGTTCCGCGCCCGCGACGCCGCCGACCTGGCCCGCGCCGTCCGGGCGGTGCTCGCGGACCCGGCCCGCTACCGCGCCGCCTACGAGGGCCCGGACTCGCCACTGCCCGGGTGGACGTGGGAGGCGCAGGCCGAACGCCTCGACGCCCTCTACCGCCGCCTGCTCACCCCCACCCGCTGACGCCCACCGCCCGCCGCCCGCCCGGGTGGAACACCACGGGTGTCTCCGGCCCGTTTTGACACCCATGGCGTTCCACCCGCCCTTCGGGAGGCATGGTCAACTCCAGCTCGGCGAAGTGGCGGCATCCGAGTGCCGGTGACCCCGCCATTTCGGGGGAGTGGAGTTGACCTTGAGCGGGCGGGGCGCGGGGGCGCGCGGGAAAAGGGGTGGGCGGGACGGTGCGGGCCCGGCTACCGTCGATGTATGCAGAGCAGGCGCAGTCTTACCGCCGCAGCCGCGCGAGCTTCCCGCTCGCCGGTTGCCGCCGCCTGACCTGCCCCACACCCACGCCGGCGACCGGAAACGGTCCGCCGGCGTCGTCGTGTCGACGCCGTGAAACGCGCGGCGGGCCGTCCGGTCACCCGTACCCGGAAGGCACCCGCCATGACACCCGACGACATCACCCGGACGTTCCTCGACCACTACCAGCGGCACGACCATCGGCTTGCGCCGGAGAGTTCACTCATTCCGCCGTCCGGCGATCCGGTGCTGTTCACCACGTCCGGCATGCACCCGCTCACGCCGTACCTGCTGGGCCGCCCGCACCCGGGCGGACGGCGACTGGCGAACGTGCAGCGGTGCCTGCGCACCACGGACCTGGACGAGGTGGGCGACAGCACCCACCTGACCGTGTTCCAGATGCTCGGCTCGTGGTCGCTCGGCGACTACGACATCGCGACCAGCCTGCGCTGGGGCTTCGACCTGCTCACCGACGGCTTCGGCATCCCGGCGGGGAGGCTGCACGCCACGGTCTTCGGCGGCGGCAACGGTGAAGGGCCGGACGACACCGCGCGGGACACCTGGACCGGGCTCGGCGTCCCGGTGGAGGCGCTGGGCGAGGACAACTGGTGGTCGAACGGCCCGACCGGCCCCTGCGGACCCGACTCGGAGATCTTCGTGTGGACCGGCGACGGCCCGCCCACCGGCACACCGAGCACCGACGAGCGCTGGGTGGAGGTGTGGAACCACGTGCAGATGCGCTACCACCGGCACCCCGACGGCCGGCTCACGCCGTTACCGCACTCCAGCATCGACACCGGCATGGGCCTGGAACGGCTGGAGATGGTGCTGCGCGGCGACCGGTCCGTGTTCACCGGCGACGGGCTGCGCCGGTGGGTGGACGCGGTGGGGGAGCGGTGGGACCTGCGCGGTGGGGATCTGCGCGTGGTCTCCGACCACCTGCGGTCCGCGGTGGTCGTGCTCGGTGACGGGGTACGCCCCGGCAACACCGGCCGCGGGTACGTGCTCCGGCGGCTGCTGCGCCGCGCGCTGACAGTGTTGTGGCGCGACGACGCCGCGCGCACCCTGGACGACCTGCCACCCCAGGTGTACGCGGACACGCTGCGCCGCTTCCGCCAGCTGCCCGATCCGAGCATGCCGCCCGGCGAGCAGCCGGTCGACGTCGGCTCGCTGCACGCGACGCTCGTGGACGAGGAACGCCGCTTCCGTGGACTGCTTCGACGCGGACGGCCGATCGTGGACCGGGTACGGGAGCGCGGGCCGCTGACCGAACGCGACTACCACTGGCTGCACGATACCCACGGGCTGCCCCGCGACCTGGTCGACGGCCTGCTCGCCGAGGCGAGCTGAGCGGTGGCCGCCCGGCCGGGCCGGTGCCAGACTCGGAGGCGGACGCCACGCGAGGGAAGCGGACGCCGCCGCGAGGAGAGGGCTGCCGATGACCGAGGTACGGCCGGACGAGGAGACGGTGCCGCTGCTCGGCGCCGAGGTCCGCATCACCGACGCGGCCGGGCTGCTCGCCGCCGCCGTCGACGGGCCGGTGGAGCTGCTCGTCGACGGCGACTTCCCGGCCCCGGTGCGGGAGGTCCGCTGCACAGTGCGCGCCGACACCGCAGCCGGGCCGCCGGTGCACCGCTTCGAGGCGTACCTGCGGGTGGAGAGCACCCCGGCGGGCCTGATCGCCCTCGGCCTGGCCGGGCCGGTCGGCGTGCTGCTCGCCGAGCGGCTGGCCGCGCGCGGCGGCGACGGCCCGGCGGCCGCGGTGGGCCGGATGGCTGCGGAGGCCGGGCGGCGGATCTGGCCGCGACCGGTCGCCACGCTCGCCGCACCGCCCGGCGACGAGGCGGGCCGGGAGGTGCTGCGCGCGGCCCAGGAAGCCGGGCTGCGGCCGCGCGTCGACCAGGACAACGGCACGGTACGCATCCGCGCCGACGTGCCCAGCGCGGAGGTGAGCCCGGCGCACCTGCGGGCGATGCTCGGTCTGCTGCTCCAGGCCGTACGCGAGCTGTCCGGCGACAGCGAGGAGCCGACGGTGCTGCGCGGCCGGACGTACCTCGTGGGGCGGCGACCGGTCGCGGCGACCGGGCCGCGCAGCGCGGCGGTGACCCTCGACCAGGTCGGCGGCCTGCCCGACGTGGTCGCGCGGTTCCGCGAGGTGGCGGTGTCGTTCCGGCACCCGGCGGCGATGGCCCGCTGGGGCGCGCGCCGGCCGCAGGGCATCCTGATGTACGGGCCGCCCGGCACCGGCAAGACCATGCTGGCCCGGGCGCTGGCGAACGAGGTCGGCGCGGACTTCGTGGAGATCCGCACCCCGGAGATCCTGGACAAGTACCTCGGCGGCTCGGAACGCAACATCAAGCGCATCTTCCGGGAGGCACGCCGCTACCGGCGGCCGACGGTGATGCTGTTCGACGAGTTCGACTCCATCATCAGCTACGCCGGTGCGGGCGGCGACGCGGCCAGCCAGGCGGTCAACGCCGTCGCGGGCATCTTCAAGCAGGAGATGAACACGCTGTTCGAGGAGAACCCCGACGTCATCGTGGTCGCCACGACCAACTTCCCGCAGCGCGTGGACGCGTCGCTGATCCGCTCCGGCCGCTTCGACCTGAAGATCGCCATTCCGGCGCCGGACGAGACCGGACGCGCCGAGATCCTCACCAAGATGGTCCGCGAGCTGATCGACCGGCACGAGCGGCCGGGCTTCAAGATGTTCGCCGACGACGTCGACCCGGCCGCCCTGGCCGCCGACACGGCCGGGCTGACCGGCGCGGACCTCCGGGAGGCGCTGCGCCGGGTGCAACTCGCCAAGGCGCTCCGGGAGGCGGCGGAGGGTGCGCCACCGGCTCCGATCGGTCAGGATGACCTGCGGGAGGCCGTCGCCGGGTTGCGCCGCGGCTGACCGGAAGGAGTCCACGTTGTCCTCGTCCGATCTGCTGCTGTCCCGCCGTGACCTCGCGTTCCTGCTGCACGACTGGCTGGACGTGGCGCGGCTGACCGAGCGGCCCCGCTACGCCGAGCACACCCGCGAGACCGTCGACGAGGTGCTGGACCTCGCCGCCCGGGTCGCCGCCGAACGCTTCGCCCCGCACAACCGGGCCGCCGACACCGGCGAACCCACGTTCGACGGGCAGCGCGTGCGGACCATCCCGCAGGTCAAGGCCGCACTGGAGGCGTTCGCCGAGACCGGCCTGCTCGCCGCCACCATGGACGAGTCGGTGGGCGGCCTGCAACTGCCGCACACGGTGGCCGCCGCCGCCTTCGCCTGGTTCCAGGCCGCGAACGTGGGCACGTCGGCGTACCCGATGCTCACTCTCGGCAACGCCAACCTGCTGCTCGCCCACGGCAGCGCCGAGCAGATCGACACCTGGGTACGCCCCATGGTCGAGGGCCGGTTCTTCGGCACCATGTGCCTGTCCGAGCCGCAGGCCGGCAGCTCACTGACCGACCTCACCACGCGGGCCGAGCCGCAGGACGACGGCACGTACCGGATCGTCGGCACCAAGATGTGGATCTCCGGCGGTGACCACGAGCTGGCCGAGAACATCGTCCACCTGGTGCTGGCCCGCATCCCCGGCGCGCCGGCCGGCGTGAAGGGCCTGTCGCTGTTCATCGTGCCGAAGGTGCTGCTCGACGACGACGGCAACCTCGGGCCGCGCAACGACGTGGTGCTGGTCGGGCTCAACCACAAGCTCGGTTACCGGGGCACCACCAACACGCTGCTGAACTTCGGCGAGGGCGTGCACCGGCCGTACGGGCGGGCCGGGGCGGTCGGCTACCTGGTGGGCCAACCGCATCAGGGGCTCGCGGTGATGTTCCACATGATGAACGAGGCGCGCATCGGCATCGGCGCGGGCGCCACAGCGCTCGGCTACACCGCGTACCTGAAGTCCGTCGCGTACGCCCGGCAGCGCCCGCAGGGACGGCCGGTCGCCGACAAGGACCCCACCACGCCGCAGGTGCCGATCGTGGCCCACCCCGACGTACGCCGGATGCTGCTGGCCCAGAAGAGCTACGTGGAGGGCGCGCTCGCGCTGGTGCTCTACTGCGGACGGCTGCTCGACGAGCAGAAGACCGCGCCCGCCGAGGCCGACCGCGAGCGGGCGCAGCTGCTGCTGGACCTGCTCACCCCGATCACCAAGAGCTGGCCGGCGCAGTGGTGCCTGGCCGCCAACGACCTGGCCATCCAGGTGCACGGCGGGTACGGCTACACCCGCGACTACGACGTCGAGCAGCACTGGCGCGACAACCGGCTCAACGCCATCCACGAGGGCACCCACGGCATCCAGGCGCTGGACCTGCTCGGCCGCAAGGTCACCATGCGCGACGGCGCCGCGCTGGAACTGCTGCTGGAGACCATCCGCGGCACCGTCACCCGGGCGTGGAAGGCGGAGGGGTTCGCCTCGGAGCTGGCCGGTCAGCTCGGCGCGGCGGTGGACCGGATCGCCGTGGTGACGCGGCGGTTGTGGGCTCCGGGCGACCCGGAGCTGGCGCTGGCGAACGCCTCGGTGTACCTGGAGGCGGTCGGGCACGTGGTGATCGCGTGGATGTGGCTGGAGCAGGTGCTGGTGGTGGAGGCGCTGGGGTCGCCGGAGGGGGCCGAGGGGGAGTTCCTGGCGGGGAAGAGGCAGGCGGCGAGGTACTTCTACCGGTGGGAGTTGCCGAAGGTGGGGGCGCAGTTCGACCTGCTGGAGGGGCTGGACCGGACGACGCTCGACATGCGCGAGAGCTGGTTCTGAGGCTTGGGAGCCGGCGTCTGGGCGGTTTAGCCCATGGACAGCGGCTGCGGTGGACGTTCACGCCGTTGGCGCACGTCGGCCCGCTGACTTCGGAATGCCCCGCGAGCAGGTGCAGGAACGGCCACCCCCTAGCTAGCGGCCGGGCCAGCGCCAAGGAGTAACTCCCTGTTCTTCCAGGCCAACTGTAGGCATGCCGCTCCGGACGGAGCCACGGTGCGGCTCAATCGCTCGACTGTGCTTTGGTTGAACGGGATGTTCTTGATGACGCTGCCTTCGTCGTTGGTTTCGACAACCTTGGGAAAGGACGCCGCAAATAGCTCCTCTTCAAATACCGCCGCGGTGAGAAATTCGGCTGTTAATGTCAGAGGGTCAAGTCCAAATCCGAAACAGTAAACGGCGAGCTTCCCGTCCCGTAAGCCCGCTTCAAGGTCGCCGAAGAGCCCTTGGTTGTAATTGATTCTGCGGCCGGGCATCGCGCCCGAATATTCACCCTCCCCAAGTAGCTCCTCGGCAAACTCCCGCATGACATTCCGCCAGAGATTCAAGTCGTCCTCCAGGTAACCCTGGGGCATCCGCGATGCGGGCTGGAATACGCCGGCGGGAACCACCTGGTAGAGATCCGTGGCGATCGCCAGAGCGGTGCGACTGCGCTCATGCAGGAAAACGAGAGGATCGCCCGTGGACCGGCGGACGATCGTCAGTGTCGCAATCGACGGAAGAACCACCCGGCGACCCATCGCGAGGGCATCATCCAGGAACTCATTCCGGAGGCGAAGGCGTGGCGGTGATTTGCTGTCATCGGACCGGCCGTTATTAGCCGACAGTTCATGGGCGAGGGCTTCGGCCACGTCGATCATATCGAAGTACCGGCACTCGCCAAAAGTTGCCTGGGGTGGATGGGCGGTCAGGTCTATTCCGGTCATCCGGTAGCTCGGCTGATTGCGAAAGATCTCGGGCGGGCACAGCGCGGCCATCGCCGAGCTATACGAGTCGAAACGCCTGCCCGGCTCCCGGAATGGCAGTATCCTGCGGGCCGACTCCGCGATGCCCCGGTCCTTCTCGAATTCATCCGGATTCCAGTGGCACTCGATGTCGGTGAGTTTGACGGGTGTATCGATGAGCCATTGCTCTTCGGCGAGCAGGTTAGTTCCGGCGACTCGGAACAGGTTCTTGTTGGCGCGTAGGTGGATCTCGGCCGCTTGCTGCGCGAGGCGCAGCCGGTCTCCCTTCATCTGCTCCCGTTGTAGTATGAACTCGTTGTGGGAGCTCCTCAATCTCCGTTCGCGCGCCGCTGGCCGCAGGTTATAGAAGAACCCCACGCCGAGCGCCGCAAGTCCTACCGCCGGACCTACAAAGGAAAGCGGGTCCACTGATAGCTCCTAGATGTTGAGATCAATAAGACTCGATAATTGGTGAATGTCCGCCCGGCGTAAGTCCTTTCATTTGGACGCGAGGCTCGCCGGTTGAGCAGGGGAGGCGTCGAGGCGATGCCGGTGGCCGAGGGAGACCTCAGTCGGCGAGAATCTGCTCGGCAGCCTCAGATGCTGCACGGAGCCGTTGGGTACGTCATCGATGTCTTTGTCCGCCTTGAGTCGAATGCCTAGCGCCATCACGGCGCTGAACTGTCAACGGAGCTTCTGCTTCGTCGCCGCCGTTCTTCGCCCGGGATGCGGCGCTGTCCATCGAAGGCGCCGAAACGTGGAAGCCCGGCCTTAGCCCGGAGCTGGACGAATGGGAAGTATGGCCCCGGTTCCTGCATTGCATCCTCAGATCGGTCGGCGGCCTTCCGGCGCTCGGAGCATAGGCGTGCCTTCCGCGCAGCGTTGTCACTAAGGCGACAACCCTGCTTCGCTGTGGCATGTAGTCGCGTCTTCTTCGGCCGACCAAGCAATATGAGGGCCCGCCGTGCACTTACCTGGGCAGGTCCGGGACGGTGGATAGGCGCAGCTAGGGACGGGAAAGACCGTCATTGGACGCCTACGTCCCGCGCGGGAGGCGGGTTTAGCCAGGCCATCGGAGAGCCGGTGAGGGCGGCGTCGGCGAGGCGGTGAGCGGAAGCGGTCTTGAGCGCCGCCCGCGAGCTGTCGATCCAGCGCTGAACGTCCGCGACTCCCTGATGCCGGTACTCGACCGCTTGGACAAGGCACTCCAACTTGTCCGCGTCCCGGGCCACGACCGCTTCCAGCGTTTCGCCGGCCTCGTACTCGGCGACGGCAGCGGTGATCACGTCGGCAACGGCGGGCGGGCAGGCGGCGACCTGGTCGGCGGTGACGGCGGCGTTGGGCGCGGCGGTGAGGTAGCGCTTGGCGATGTGCGGGATGTCGGTGATCCGGGTTTCCTGCGTGTCGTGCAGGACGCACAACATCGAGACCCTAGCCGGGTCGGCACCCTCCATGGCCGCGAGCATCATGCCGATGAGCGCCGTGCGGAACGAGTGTTCGGCGATCGACTCCGGGTGCTTCACGCCGGCGAACCACCATCCGGTGCGCGCGGCGCGCTTGAGCACGCCGGCCTCGAAGATGAAGCTCATGGCTCCTGCGGCGTCCTGGTCCTCGCTCATCTGCCCGTCCCTGTACCGGTGACTCCGTCAGCACGGAGGCTGTAGAGGATAGACGTTAGTTCTTGTCGTGACTGCCTGGATAGCTGGTCGCTGTCGAGCAGCGTGGCGCACCGGTCGGCCAGTGTTTGCCCGGTCGCGAGGTCGTCGTGGGTGAGCCCGCGCCTCGCCATGAGCAGGGCCCAGAGGTTGTGCACGTTGAGGTCGACAAACGGATGGCCGATGGTGAGGCGTTCGACCAGGTGCCGGAACAGCACGACTCCTCGCCAGTCGCCGAGAGCGGCGGGCATGAACGAGTCGTCGCGATGCCGGTACGGGATTTCACCAACCCAGTAGGCGGAGTAGTTGAGCGCGGCCCGCTCGCAGGCATCGTCCGGGTGGGCGCGGGTGATGAAGTCTCTCAGCGGCTCGGGGTCACCCTGGTTCGCGAGGGAAGTCACCATCGACCGCATGTCGGGCCACAACGGCGACCAGGTGTGGAAGCCGGTGATCCGACGAGCCGTCCGGGTGGTGCCTTCGGCGAGCCATGACGCGGACGCGCCTGTGGGATCCATGCCGGCAAGGAAGCAGGCTTGCCGGTGCAGCAGGACATCCGGCTCGCGTTCGAAGGCGGAGCGCTCGGCCATCTCGCGAAGGCGTACGAAGAAGGCCCGCCTTTCGTCGGCGGACAGAAGCGGGGCAGTCGCGACGGGGCCGCGTCGGCGGGGTGTGGGGAGACTCCGGATGAAGGTCGGCGTCTGCCCGAGAACGCTCCAGAGGATCAGGTCGGTCAGACGGTGCGTCAGCACCGACCAGCCGAGGGGTTGCTCGGCGAGAGTAGACCGGCCCGCCTCGTCCCGGAGGAGTGCCGCAAGGATGAAGTCTGCCTCGGCGGCATCGTCGAGAGCGGCCAGCAGCTTCGTGTTCGCTCCGAGCCGTCCGAGTCGCTGGCGAATCGCAACGGCCTGACCGAATGGCACGGCGGTGAACGGCCTGCGCCCCGACTCCCAGCTCTGAACGGTCACGCGGTCCACGTCCAGATGCGCGGCGAGTTGTTCCTGGGTGAGCGGCACGGATTCTCGAATGAGCTTCAGGAGGTAGCCCGTCACCTCGCCGCGTTGCGGCATGGAACTGCGGTGACCTGCCAACTGACATCCCTACGTTGACCGGTGGTCGACGTTTCGCCGGAAGCGGACCGCGAGGTGGCGTTCCTGATCGGCTCACTCGTACCGCTGGTGAGTCCAGTGATCGACGCCGTGATCGTAGCGTCGCAGTTACCGAACGTTCCAGATCCGGTCCGCGACTCGCGGCCGGTCGAATTCCGCTGCCCTGCGGAGGAAACGGCGATGCGGGAGAGGACACCACCGTGGAGACGAGTCACCTACGACCAGTACGTGATCGCTGCTGCCTTGACGCTTGCGAGGCGGCACCGCCCGAAGTGGTCGTGGCGGAAGTGGCGGTGGGTGTGCCGGTGTGGTGCGGAGCTGCCGTGCCGCAACCGCCACCGCGTACCGATCAATCGCGGTCACTGGCCGTCGCAGGAGGATCAGTAAGAACTGCGGAACAGGCGATCCTGGCGGTGCACGTACGGGGTCTGGACGGGATGTGCGTGGGTTGCCGGCTGTGGTGGGCGCGGCTGACTCCGTACCCCTGCTGGCAGGTCGCGTGGGCGACCAGCCGGCAGGCGCGCGCGAGCGTCGCCCGCTTCCTGGGGGTGCGCGGGTGAGCACCCACGGACCGGTGCTGCCGGTCTGGTCGTGCGGTGGGTGCGGTGCGCCGTGGCCGTGCGCGACGCGGCGGCGGGAGCTTCTTGCGGAGTACGAGGGTGCGCCGGTGTCGCTGGCGGTGTACCTGGGGGCGCAGTTGGTGCGGGCGACGGCGGACCTGAGCTGGGCGCCGGCCGGGACGTTGCACCGGCGGTTCCTGGGGTGGGTGCGGTGAGCGTGTTGCGGGCCGGCGACGAGAAGTTCCACTACAGCGACGGGTCGCACCGGTGGACGGCGCCGGATCCGGAGTACGACCAGGAGGTGTGGGAGGAGCAGGTCCGACAGCACAAGCTGGGTCACCTGCGTAACGAGCGCCCAAGGGTACGCATCCGACGGATCGTTTGATTCCAGCCAGGTGCGAGACTGAGCGGGTGACTCACCCGCTCGCGCGCCGCGTCTACGACACCTGCCATCTCACCGGCCGGTTCGCTCTCCGGTCGGGGCAGGTCAGCGACGAGTACTTCGACAAGTACCTGTTCGAGGGCAAGCCGGAGTTGTTGCGCGAGGTCGCCGAGGTGATGGTGGCCCTGCTTCCGGAGTGCGACGTGTTGGCGGGGATGGAGATGGGCGGAATTCCGCTCGCCACGGTGATGTCGCAGCTGACCGGGCTGCCCACGGTCTTCGTGCGCAAGCAGGCCAAGGAGTACGGCACCGCGAAGGTGGCCGAGGGTGGGCCGGTGGACGGTCTGCGGGTCGTGGTGATCGAGGACGTCGTGACCACCGGAGGCGCGCTCCTGGCCTCGTGCGGGCAACTGCGGTCCGTCGGTGCACAGGTGGAGACGGTGGTCTGCGCCATCGACCGCGAGCAGGGTGGGCGGGAGAACCTGGCGGCCGAGGGACTGCAGCTCCGCTCCGCCCTGACTCGCCGGGACCTGGAAGCCGCACTGACGGCCAGGTGATCATCCCCGGATACCTGGACGGATACGAACCGCCGATCCTGCGGTCGCCGCTGGTCGCCGCTGGTCGACGGGTCAGACGTGATGTCGCAGGCGATGTTCTGGCCCGCCTTCCTCGCCACCGTCGGCGGAGCCGCGTCGGCACCGGACGCCTTCGGTGTCGATCCAGCCGATCTGGAGCCGATCGTCGACGTATTCCTCGACCCGGACCGATGGCCGGTGATCTCGCTACCGCTCGCCGAGGGCTGTCGCCTGCACGTCGTCATGCGCAACTACGAGGACGACGGTGGCGTCGACTATGTGCTCGACCCCGGCACCGGCGACGTGTCGATCCCCCTCGCCGCGATGGAGGGACATTTCCGAGGGCCGGCGTTCGCATGGCAGGAGGTGGTCGCCGCAGCGCGGCAGCCGGATCCGGACCACAGGCCGGCCGAGCGGTTGCTCCTGCTCGTTCCGGCCTGTGCCGACAGCAGCCGCCCGAGCACGGCCGTCGACCTGACAGCGGAAGCCCTGGCCACTCTCGGCGCCCGGTCCGGTGTGCGTCAGCTCAGTGAAGAACTGCTTAACAACCTCAGGTACTGGGGGCCGTGCCGGTGGACGTACGTGGACGGCGTCCTCGTCGGCCTCGGATCGGCCACCTACCGCCGTCACGGAGGTGATCTGTCGCCGGAACGACTCCGTCTCGTCGCCGCCGCGCTCCAGCCCGGTGATGCCGGCATCAAGCGGTAGTCAGGGAACGTGCTCGTCACCGACAGGGCCTCGTTGGCCGGCTTGGTGCCGGACGCCGTCAGCCGGACGTCAGGTTCCACCGTGCGGGCAGGGTGCCACCGCACAGGGCGCAGGTGAAGTCGTCGTCGCGCACGATGTTGCGCTCACCGCAGCCGGGGCAACGACGAAAGATGACCCGGTCGGTGAAGCGACCAGGGTGGGGTACGCCGATTCGGTCGAGTGCCTTCGCCACAGCGGGCCAGCAGTCCGGATCGGGGCAGTAGCCGGTCGACTGGTTTGTGACCTCGCCGGCGCGCCAGCCGCCACCGGCCGAAGCAAACGCCATCTCACCTGCCGCAAGCACGTCCCGACCACCGGCAAGGGCGATGTGTTCGCTCCGACGCGGCGCCAGTCTGAGCATGCCGTCGAGATCGACAACGAACGTGACCGGTTCGCCGAGGTCTCCAGGGTCACGCCCAGCCAGCCACTCGTCGAGCGAGGCGATCGAGTGCACGGTGACAGCGTCCACCGCGACCACCCGCTCACGGAACTCGGCCGGCCCGACATAGGCGTACTGCCTCGTCTGTGCCACGGCGCGACGATAGCCGACCAGGGATCGAATGCGGCTACTGCAATTCCGGTCAGCGGATGAGCAGGCGTCTGCTCGGCCCGGATGGGATGCGGCGCGAAGCCCGTCGGGTTGCGGGCTTGGCTAAGGCTGGGCAGGGCCGCTGCTGGCGTTGTAGGCGTTCTTGGCGGCGACCACTGCCGCCTGGATGTGCTCGGGGTCGACGCCGTGGACGTTGAGCGGAGGGTGCAGGCGCCGGACGAGTTCGGCCTCGATGTCCGCCGGTTCGGCATCCTCCGCCCAGGTCAGGCGCAGGTGCTCGTGCATCCACGCGGTCAGCCGTGCCTCGTCCTCGGGAACCAGGACGACCCGGTCGGTCCAGGTCGTCCGGTAGCCCTCGGACACGAGGAGACCGGCCAATGTGCGGCGCAGGGTCGAACTGCCCGAACGCCTCAGGTGGTTGCGCAGGACCCGGCCCCGCAGGCTGGTCGCCCGGCCGAAATAGAGCATCCGCCACGACGGGTCGCTGTCGTTCGGTGGTCCGGGGAGGTCGGGGAGGACCGAGGGAGCAGCCCACCAGGCGTAGACGCCGCTGCCGCGGGCGAGCCGCTTGGCGGCGACGTCGAGTGCGACCGGCGCACCGGAGAGGAACCGCAGGGCCTCGTCGAGCCGGGCTTCGTCGGTCGGGACGTCGGCGGGCCGCCGTTCGAGGATGGTCACCGGGATGATCCTAGGCTCCTGGCGGGTCGCGATCGGGTGGGGGATCCTCCCCGCAAGACTCCTGGATGCCGGTATGGCGATCAGCCGGCGACGGTCACGACCTGCTCGGTCGGGCGGTGCCGAGGTGACCGAGCGCCCGCCCGATCTGCGGCAAAGGAGTGCACGCGCCTCTGCTGGTCGACGGCGGGCTGTGTGCCGTTCGAGATGTGATCGTCGCCGCATGTACGAGCGGGCGGACGAGTTGCGGCGATTGCTCAACGAGTGGGACTTGCTCGGTGTCTTCGATGCGGAGACCAACGTCGATGAGTACGGCTGCATGCTCTTGCCGTCGTTGATGAGGCTGGCTGGTGGAGCGGGCGGCAGCGAGATTCGGGAGTGTCTCGGCGAGGAGATTCGCGGTCACTTCGGCATGTCGCCTGAGGGCGTCGGCACCGGGCCCGTGGCCGAGCGTCTGGTGGCTTCGCGTCTGCCTGGGCTGCCCCGGTCGGCTGCCGAACAATCTCGGCGAACCCGACGTCGGCCAGGATCGAAGCCGGCCACCGCGCCGTGCCGCCCCGGAGCCATTGATATTGGCCAGGCCCTCGGACGGCGGCAGGTCAGTGCGGCTCCGTCTGGCGGCTGTGCAGGCGGTTTCGCAAATCGTCCGGGCTGAGGTAGCCCAGTGACCGGTCGGTTGCGGCTACCGCTCGGCCTGGTGCCGCTGGTAGTGGCGGGCGACGCGGGCGCGGTTGCCGCAGGACGGCTTGCACCATTGCTGGCGCGCGTGTTCCTGGAGGAAGTACCGCACGCAGCGCGGCGCCGGGCAGGCGCGTAGCCGTTCCCGCTCGGGGCTGGCGAGGAGGTCGACGGCGGCGCGGGCCAGTGCCGCAGTGAGCCGTATCCGCAGCTCCGCCGGGGCCGAGTGCCGGGTGAGGGTCGGCGCCGCGTCGTCCGGCCAGCGCAGCCGCGGGCTGGTGGGCAGCCGTCCGGCGGCGTCGTTGAGGTGCCGCACCGCTTCGGCCGGGGTGAGCAGCGATGAGTGGTCGGCCCGGCTGGGCGGAGCCGGCGCGACCGCGCGGGCGAGCAGAGTGCGTACGGCGCGGCGCAGCGCCACCACGTCGAGCCGGGCCTGCTCGTCGGGCAGGCCGGCCGGCGGTGCGAGGTCGTCGTCGTAGCGCCGTAGCGGCTCGGCCTGCTGGCGCAGCCACCGGGCGAGCCCGGGGGCGTCGGCGAGGTCGTCGGTCACGCCGCCGTTGCCGTCGTGCCGGATGGTGCCGGCCAGGGCGAGCGTGAGCTGGCCAGACATGACTCTCCTGTCGTCGCGCTGCGAATTGTGGATCTCCACGAAGCCAGTGTAGCGTCCCTAACGCATAAAGCGCCTAATCCCATTAGGGGGAATCGTGCTGACCATCGCGCACCTCAGCGACACCCATCTCGATGACCACCCGCGTTCGGCCGAGCGGACCGCCCGGGTCATGGACTACCTGCACAACCTGGCCCGCCCGGTCGACGCCATCCTGATCACCGGGGACATCGCCGACAACGGGCAGGTGTCCGAGTACGAACTCGCCGCCAAGCTCTTCGCGTCGCCACACCCGGTGCTGGTCTGCCCCGGCAACCACGATGTGCGCGACGCGTACCGCAAGGGGCTGTTGGGCGAGGCCGCGAGCGGTGACCGCCCGATCAACAGCCGCCACGACGTCGCCGGCGCCACGTTCCTGCTCGCCGACTCCACCATTCCGGGGCGCGACGACGGGCACCTGGACGAGGAGACCATGGGCTGGCTGCGCGATCAGCTCGCCTCCGTGGCGGCCGACGTCCCGGTCTTCGTCGCCTTCCACCACCCGCCGGTCGCGCTGCACCACCCAGTCATCGACGACTCGCGGCTGCTGCCCGCCGATCCGCTCGCCGACCTGGTCGCCGCCCACCCGCAGGTCGTCGCCGTGCTGACCGGGCACTTCCACACCGCCGCGGCGAGCACCTTCGCCGGCCGCCCCCTGCGCATCGCGCCGGGCGTGGTATCAACCCTCCGGATGCCGTGGGAGGGCGAGGGGCCGCTGACCGACCAGCGGCAACCGCCCGGCGTCGCCTTCCACGTGTACGACGACGCCGGGCTGCTCACCACCCACTACCGGGTGGTGGTCTGACCGGTGACCGGGATGGGCATGCTGGGCTTCGCGCTCGCCGTCGCGCCGATCACGCTCACTCCCGGCACCAGCTTCGCGCTGGTCGTCTCGCAGGTGGGCGCAGGCGGCCGGCGCCAGGGCTGGTGGGTCATCCTCGGTACGGTGACCGGGTTGTACGTGCACGCCGTGCTGGCCGCAGCCGGCCTGGCGGCGCTGGTGCTGCGCTCGTCGCAGGCGTTCTGGACCGTCAAGCTGGCTGGCGCCGCCTACCTCGTCGGGCTGGGCCTCTGGCTGCTGGTCTCCGCGACCCGCCGGCGGCCCGCCGCACCTGAGGCGCCGCCCGCCCCGACAGGATGGCGTCGGCTCCCGGGGCGCGCCCGGCATCCGTACCTCCAGGGGCTGCTCGGGAACGTGCTGAATCCCAAGGCGGCCGCCGTCTACCTGACCCTGGCCCCGCAGTTCCTCGATCCCTCCGGGCCGGTGCTGGCGCCCATGCTGCTACTCGCCACCGCGCACGCCGTGCTGCACACCGGATGGCTGGCCGGCTGGACGGCGGTCACCGGGGCGGCCGCGCGGCTGCTGCGCACCGACCGGGTGCGCCGCGCGCTGGACCGCATCACCGGCGCCGTCCTCGTCGGCCTGGGCGTCCGCTCCGCGCTGAACTGACCTACCACCACAGTCTCGAGGTGATTTTCACCGACGTCGGATACCTGGCCTGCCCGACCCAGTTCCGGGATCCCCGGTTCGGCCTGGTCTACCGCCACCGGCGTGACAACCTTGCGCAGGGGAACGACTCGCCCCGGACCTGCGGCCGACAGAGCCATCGCGAGATCCACGCTCCGCCGGAGCCGCCGCTGCTCCCGACAGCGATGCAGCACGTTGACCCGGCCGGCACCTCTCCTCGCTCACTCGGTGAACTCGGTCCAGGAGACAGCGCGGTCGAACCGCTGGGCGGCGA
>NZ_JALJRJ010000013.1:0-192136 GCF_024519755.1 Micromonospora sp. Mcm103 | reverse complement strand
CATATGGCTGCAGAGCAATAGCGACAGCACGCACACCGGAAGGGCCCGACCCCCAACCACGAGGGGCCGGGCCCTTCCGCGCGCCTGCTTCAGGACTCGGCGAGGACGGCCAGGATCGCCTCGCCGTACTTGGCGAGCTTGTTCTCGCCGACCCCGTTGAATCGGGACAGCTCGGCGAGGGAGGCGGGCGGCTCGGCGGCGATCTGCCGCAGGGTCGCGTCGTGGAAGATGACGTACGCCGGGACGCCCTGTTCCTTGGCGGTGGCCGCGCGCCACGCGCGGAGCCGCTCGAAGACGGGCGCGGCGGCGGGGGCGAGGTCGGCGACCACAGTGGCCGCGCCCCGCGGCTTGGCGGACCGGCCCGCCGGGCGCTCGGGCTCCTTGCGCAGCGTCACGGTACGGCGGCGGCCGAGCACGTCCGCGCTGGCCTCGGTCAGCGCCAGCGTGCCGTAGTCGCCCTCGACCGCGAGCAGGCCCTCGGCGAGCAGTTGCCGCACCACGCCACGCCACTCCGCCTCGCGCAGCTCGGTGCCGATGCCGAACGTGCTGAGCGCGTCGTGGCCGTGCTGGTCGATCTTGTCGGTGTGCTTGCCGAGCAGGATGTCGATGCTGTGCCCGGCGCCGAACCGCTGGTTGCGCTCGCGGTCGAGCCGGTAGACGGTGGACAGCAGCTTCTGCGCGGCGACGGTGCCGTCCCAGGACTCCGGCGGTTCGAGGCAGGTGTCGCAGTTGCCGCAGTCGGCCACGCCGGTCTCGCCGAAGTATTCGAGCAGCTGGGCGCGGCGGCAGCGGACCGTCTCGCAGAGCGCCAGCATGGCGTCCAGGTGGGCGGCGAGGTTGCGCCGGTGCGCCAGGTCGCCCTCGGACGTCTCGATCATCTTGCGTTGCTGGACCACGTCCTGGAGCCCGTACGCCAGCCAGGCCGTGGACGGCAGCCCGTCACGCCCGGCGCGGCCGGTCTCCTGGTAGTAGCCCTCCACCGACTTCGGCAGGTCGAGGTGGGCGACGAAGCGTACGTCGGGCTTGTCGATGCCCATGCCGAACGCGATGGTGGCGACCATGACCAGGCCGTCCTCGCGCAGGAAGCGCTGCTGGTTGGCGGCGCGGGTCGAGGCGTCCAGCCCGGCGTGGTACGGCAGCGCGGGGATGCCGTTGGCGACCAGGAAGTCGGCGGTCTTCTCCACCGAGGCCCGGGACAGGCAGTAGACGATGCCGGCGTCGCCGGGGTGCTCGTCGCGCAGCAGGCTGAGCAACTGCTTGCGCGGTTCCCGTTTGGGGACGATGCGGTACTGGATGTTGGGCCGGTCGAAGCTGGCGACGAAGTGCCGGGCCTCGGTGAGCCGCAGCCGGGTGGCGATCTCGGTGCGCGTGGCCCGGGTCGCGGTGGCGGTCAGCGCGATCCGCGGTACGTCCGGCCAGCGCTCGTGCAGCATCGACAGGTTGAGGTAGTCGGGGCGGAAGTCGTGCCCCCACTGCGAGACGCAGTGCGCCTCGTCGATCGCGAACAGCGCGATCCGGCCGCGTTCCAGCAGGCCGAGCGTGGACCGCACGGCGAGCCCTTCCGGGGCGAGGTAGAGCAGGTCCAGCTCACCGGCGAGGTAGGCCGCCTCGACCCGGCGCCGCTGCGCGGGATCCTGGGTCGAGTTGAGGAACCCGGCCCGGACGCCGACCGCCGTGAGCGCGTCGACCTGGTCCTGCATGAGCGCGATGAGCGGCGAGACGACCACCGCCACGCCGTCGCGGACCAGCGCGGGGATCTGGTAGCACAGCGACTTGCCGCCACCGGTGGGCATCAGCACCAGCGCGTCGCCGCCTGTCACCACGTGTTCGACGACCTCCTGCTGGAAGCCGCGGAAGGCGTCGTACCCGAAGACCCGCCGCAACACGTCGAGCGCGTCGCCGGTCGGTGGGGAGCCGGCCGCTGCGGAGGTGGTCCGCTCGTCGGTGGGGGAGACCATCCGCGCAGTCTACGAGCGTCCCCCGACAGCGCCCGTCCGGCGAGCCGTTCCGGGGGCGGCGACATGTTCCGGTGGTCACCCCGTGGAATCCCGGGCCGGGTCGCAGCCGTTAGAGTCGCTGATTGACCATGCGCGGCCGACCGGCCGCGGCGCCACGGCTGGGGGTAGCGGGTGAGCGAGGCGCGTACAGCGGGTGACCTGGGGCGGACCGAGGGGGAGACGGCGCCGGCCGAGTCGGACACCTCCCTGGTGGTGGTGACCGGCCTGTCCGGCGGCGGGCGCAGCACTGTGGCGCGGGCGCTGGAGAACGTCGGCTACTACGTGGTCGACAACCTGCCGCAGGCGCTGCTGCTGGACATGGCCGAGCTGGCGTTCAAGGCCGGCGGCGCGGCCCGGCGTACGGCGATGGTGCTGGACGTGCGCTCGCGCGCGTTCTCCACCGACCTGGCCGGGGCGATCCGCGAGCTGCGCGAGCGCGGCTTCCAGCCCCGGGTGGTCTTCGTCGACGCCGACGACGAGGTGCTGATCCGCCGGTTCGAGAGCGTGCGCCGCTCGCACCCGTTGCAGGGCGACGGGCGGCTGGCCGACGGCATCGCGGTCGAGCGGACGCTGCTGGAGGAGGCCCGCGAGCAGGCCGACGTGATCATCGACACCAGCCACCTGAACGTGAACCAGCTGCGTCGCCGGGTCGAGGAGCTGTTCGGCGGTGAGGACGCCCGCCGGCTGCGGATCACCGTGATCTCGTTCGGCTTCAAGTACGGCCTGCCGCCGGACGCCGACTTCGTGATGGACGCCCGGTTCCTGCCGAACCCGTACTGGGTGCCGGAGCTGCGCGAGCACACCGGCCGCGAGGAGGCGGTCAGCGCGTACGTGCTGGGCCAGGAGGGTGCCGACGCGTTCGTGGCCGGCTACGCCGACCTGGTCAACGCCACCACCGCCGGGTTCGAGCGGGAGGGCAAGCGCTACCTCACAGTGGCGGTCGGCTGCACCGGCGGCAAGCACCGCAGCGTGGCCATCGCCGAGGAGCTGGCCTCCCGGCTGCGCCACTCCGGCATCGCCGCGAACGCCCAGCACCGGGACCTGGGGCGGGAGTGACCCCGACCAGGGTGGTCGCCTTCGGCGGCGGGCACGGGCTCTCGGCGTCGCTGCGGGCGCTGCGTCACTGCGTACCCGAACTGGACCTGGACATCACCGCGGTGGTCACCGTCGGTGACGACGGCGGCTCCAGCGGCCGTCTGCGCGCCGAGCGCGGCGGCCTGCCGCCGGGCGACCTGCGGCAGGCGCTCGTCGCGCTGGCGGGTGACCACCCGGCCACCCGCCGCAGCGCGGCGCTGTTCCAGCACCGCTTCGCCGCCGCCGTGCCGCCCGCGCCGACGATCGCCGCGCCGGTACCTGTGGCGGTGGGCGACTCGCTCGCCGGCCACGCGGTCGGCAACCTGCTGCTGCACGGGCTCACCGAGCTGCTCGGCGACCCGGTGGCGGCGCTCGACCACGCCGGGGCGATGCTCGGCGCGGTGGGGCGGGTGCTGCCGATGTCCCGCCAGCCGGTGGGCATCGAGGCCCGGGTCCGCGGCGCCGACCCGGAGCACCCGGACGAGGTGTCCACGGTGCGCGGCCAGCACCAGGTCGCGGTCACCCCGGGCACCGTCGAGTCGTTGCGGCTCAGCCCGTCCGCGCCGGCCGCGTGCGCCGAGGCGGTGACGGCGGTACGCGCCGCGGACTGGCTGATCTTCGGGCCTGGTAGCTGGTACACGAGCGTGCTGCCGCACCTGCTGGTGCCGGGGCTTGCGGACGCGATCGTGTCCAGCCCGGCGCGGCGGCTGGTGACGCTCAACCTGGTGGCCGAGAAGGAGACCTCGGGGCTCTCCCTGCCCGACCATCTGGACACCCTGCGGCGCTATCTGCCCGAGCTGAAGGTGGACCGGGTGCTCGCCGACTCCACGGCGGTGGGTGATCCCGCAGCGGTCGAACGTGCGGCAGAATCGCTGGGTGCCCGGCTGGTCCTCGCTCCCGTCGCCGTCCTGGACGGCACGCCCCGTCATGATCCAGCCGCCCTGGGCGCCGCGCTGGTGCCTGTCCTGCGCGCCGATCGTTAGACACGTACGTAATCACCGGCGACACGCCGGAACCGGTCCGTGAGGGGGCGCACTATGGCGATGACGGCTGCGGTCAAGGACGAGCTGAGTCGGGTCGACGTGCCCAAGCCCTGCTGTCGGCGGGCGGAGATGGCCGCCCTGCTGCGTTTCGCCGGCGGCCTGCACATCGTGTCGGGCCGCGTGGTGGTCGAGGCGGAGCTGGACACCGGCGCGGTCGCGCGCCGGCTGCGGCGGGAGATCGCCGAGGTCTACGGCTACCCGAGCGAGATCCACGTGCTCGCCTCCGGCGGGCTGCGCAAGGGCAGCCACTTCATCGTGCGGGTGGTCAAGGACGGCGAGGCGCTCGCCCGGCAGACCGGCCTGCTCGACGTGCGGGGCCGCCCGGTGCGCGGCCTGCCGCCGCACGTGGTGGCCGCGAACGTCTGCTGTGCCGTGTCGGCGTGGCGGGGCGCGTTCATGGCGCACGGCTCGCTCACCGAGCCGGGCCGCTCCAGCGCGCTGGAGATCACCTGCCCGGGACCGGAGTCGGCGCTGGCGCTGGTCGGCGCCGCCCGCCGGATCGGCATCACCGCGAAGAACCGCGAGGTGCGCGGCGTGGACCGGGTGGTGGTCAAGGACGGTGACGCGATCGCCGCGCTGCTCACCCGCATAGGGGCGCACTCCAGCGTGCTGGCCTGGGAGGAGCGGAGGGTACGCCGGGAGGTGCGCGCCACCGCGAACCGGCTGGCCAACTTCGACGACGCCAACCTGCGCCGTTCCGCCCGTGCCGCGGTGGCCGCCGCCGCCCGCGTGACCCGCGCGCTGGAGATCCTCGCCGACGACGCGCCGAACCACCTGACCTCGGCCGGGCGGCTGCGCCTGGAGCACCGTCAGGCCTCGCTGGAGGAACTGGGCGCGCTCGCCGAGCCGCCGCTGACCAAGGACGCCATCGCCGGCCGGATCCGCCGGCTGCTCGCGCTGGCCGACAAGCGTGCCCGTGACCTGGGCATCCCGGATACGGAAGCGGCAGTCACGCCGGACATGCTCGTGGTCTGATAGGACTCGGGCGGCAGTGCAACGCGAGCGGGATCACCACCCGCCGCAGCGCGACGCCGCGCGCTCGGATATGGTCGCTGCGTACGGCAAGGGGGCCGGAACAGGCGCTCCTCGCCGTGCTCACCGCCTCGGGCGGTCAGGTCTCCGGGACCGCGGCGGGGTGGCCGAGATGACATGTCGACGGCCGGCTCCAACGGTCGGCGCACACACCTCCGCCGGCCCGGGTCTGGCGCCGGCGGACCAGAACGCGAGGAGATGGGACCTGTGACCATCCGGGTTGGCATCAACGGCTTCGGCCGGATCGGCCGCAACTTCTTCCGGGCAGTGCTGGCGTCCGGCGCTGACATCGAGGTCGTGGCGGTCAACGACCTGACCGACAACGCGACGCTCGCCCACCTTGTCAAGTACGACAGCATCCTGGGCCGCCTCCCGCACGAGGTGAAGGCCACCGCCGACGAGATCACCGTGGGCGGCAAGACCATCAAGGCGTACGCCGAGAAGGACCCGGCGAAGCTGCCGTGGGGCGAGGTCGGCGCCGACGTGGTCATCGAGTCCACCGGCTTCTTCACCGACGGCACCAAGGCGAAGGCGCACCTCGACGGCGGGGCCAAGAAGGTCATCATCTCCGCGCCGGCGAAGAACGAGGACGTCACCGTGGTCATGGGCGTCAACCAGGACCAGTACGACCCGGCCAAGCACAACATCATCTCGAACGCCTCCTGCACCACCAACTGCCTCGCGCCGATGGCGAAGGTCCTGCAGGACACGTTCGGCATCAAGCAGGGTCTGATGACGACCATCCACGCGTACACGCAGGACCAGAACCTGCAGGACGCGCCGCACAAGGACCTGCGCCGGGCCCGGGCCGCCGCGCTCAACATCGTGCCGACCTCGACCGGCGCCGCGAAGGCGATCGGCCTGGTGCTGCCGGAGCTCAAGGGCAAGCTGGACGGCTACGCGCTGCGCGTGCCGATCCCGACCGGCTCGGCCACCGACCTGACCGTCGAGGTCGGCCGGGAGACCACTGTGGACGAGGTGAACGCCGCGCTCAAGGCCGCCGCCGAGGGCCCGCTGCGGGGCATCCTCACCTACAACGAGGACCCGATCGTCTCCGCCGACATCGTGACCGACCCGGCGTCGTGCATCTTCGACGCGCCGCTGACCAAGGTGATCGGCAACCAGGTCAAGGTCGTCGGCTGGTACGACAACGAGTGGGGCTACTCGAACCGCCTGGTGGACCTGGTCAAGCTGGTGGGTCAGTCGCTGTGACGATCCGTAACCTCGACGACCTGCTCGCCGAGGGGGTGTCGGGTCGGCGCGTGCTGGTGCGCGCCGACCTGAACGTCCCGCTCGACAAGCAGACCGGGGAGATCAGCGACGACGGCCGGATCCGGGCCGTCCTGCCGACGCTGAGCGCGCTGGTGCAGGCCGGCGCGAAGGTGGTCGTCTGCTCGCACCTGGGCCGCCCGAAGGGCGCGCCGGACCCGCAGTTCAGCCTCCGCCCGGTCGCCGGGCGGCTCGGTGAGCTGCTCGGTGCCCCGGTGCACTTCGCCGAGGACACCGTCGGCGACTCGGCGCGGTCCACCGTGGCCGACCTGGCCGACGGCCAGGTCGCGCTGCTGGAGAACCTGCGCTTCAACAAGGGCGAGACCAGCAAGGACGACGCGGAGCGGGGCGCGTTCGCCGACCAGCTCGCCGCGCTCGGCGACGCCTACGTGGACGACGCGTTCGGCGCGGTGCACCGCAAGCACGCCAGCGTGCACGACGTACCGGCCCGGCTGCCGCATTACGCGGGCCGGCTGGTGCTGCGCGAGGTCGAGGTGCTCAGCCGCCTCACCGGCGAGCCGGAGCGGCCGTACGTGGTGGTGCTGGGCGGCTCGAAGGTCTCGGACAAGCTCGCCGTGATCGAGGCGCTGCTGCCGACCGTGGACCGGCTGCTCATCGGCGGCGGGATGTGCTTCACCTTCCTCAAGGCCCAGGGCCACGAGGTGGGCACGTCGCTGCTGGAGAAGGACATGGTCGAGACCTGCCGCAACCTGATGGAGCGCGCGCCGGGCAAGATCATGCTCCCGGTCGACGTGGTGGTGGCCGACGCGTTCGCGCCTGATGCCGCGCACGACACCGTGCCGGCCGACGGCATCCCGAGCCACCGGCTGGGTCTGGACATCGGCCCGGAGACGGTGGCCGGTTTCGCCGCCGCGCTGTCGCAGGCGAAGACCGTCTTCTGGAACGGCCCGATGGGCGTGTTCGAGATGGCGGCGTTCGCCAACGGCACCCGGGGTGTGGCCGAGGCGATCACCAAGGCCGACGCGTTCAGCGTGGTCGGCGGCGGCGACTCGGCCGCGGCGGTGCGCGCGCTGGGCCTGGACGAGTCCTCGTTCGGGCACATCTCCACCGGTGGTGGCGCCTCCCTGGAATACCTGGAGGGCAAGACCCTCCCCGGCATCGCGGCCCTGGAGAACTGAATGGCGAGCACGACCCGCCGGCCGCTGATGGCCGGCAACTGGAAGATGAACCTGAACCACCTCGAGGCCAACCTGCTGGTGCAGAAGCTGGCCGCGAGCCTGAACGAGAAGCAGCTCACCGACGTCGAGTGCGTGGTGCTGCCGCCCTTCACCGATCTGCGTACCGTGCAGACCGCGGTGGACGGCGACAAGCTGCTGATCGGCTACGGCGCGCAGGACCTGTCGCCGCACCCGTCCGGCGCGTACACCGGTGACATCGCCGGTCCGATGCTCGCCAAGCTGGGCTGCGGTTACGTGGTGGTCGGGCACTCCGAGCGGCGGCAGTACCACCACGAGGACGACGCGCTGGTCAACGCGAAGGTGTCGGCGGCGCTGGCGAACGGGCTCACCCCGATCCTCTGCATCGGCGAGGGCCTGGAGGTCCGGGAGCAGTCGGGTCAGGTGCGGCACTGCTGCGACCAGCTCGACGGCGCGCTGAAGGGGCTCACCGCCGAGCAGGTCACCAAGGTCGTCGTGGCGTACGAGCCGGTCTGGGCGATCGGCACCGGCAAGACGGCGACCCCGGACGACGCCCAGGAGGTCTGCGGCGCGGTGCGTAAGCGCATCGCCGAGACCTACGACGAGGGCACCGCCGAGCAGGTCCGGATCCTGTACGGCGGGTCGGTCAAGGCGTCGAACGTCGCCGCGATCATGGCGCAGCCGGACGTGGACGGGGCTCTGGTCGGGGGTGCCAGCCTGGACGCGGAGGAGTTCGCGCAGATCTGCCGGTTCCCGGAGCACATCACCCGCTGATCGCTCGCTATCCTTGACGCTGCCCGTCCACCGGTCGGTGCCGCAGTGCCCGACAGGTCCGGGCAGTGATCGCAACGAGAGGACTGACCCCCGCCATGCCGATCTGGTTCGCCTACACGATGATCACGTTGCTGGTCATCACGAGCGTCCTGCTCACCCTGCTGATCCTCCTGCACCGCGGTAAGGGCGGCGGGTTGTCGAGCATGTTCGGCGGCGGCGTCAGCTCCAGCCTGGCCGGTTCGTCGGTGGCCGAGAAGAACCTCGACCGCTACACCGTTCTGGTGGGAATCGTCTGGTTCGCGTGCATCGTCGGGCTCGGACTCTGGCTGCGGCTGCAGATGGCCAGCGGCACCTGAGTCGGCGCTGAGAAGCGTACAATCTGCGCGCGGTCCGTCACGGACCGCGCGCAGTTTTGTTTCTCCGCACGTCGCCCGTCGCCCACCCCCTCCGGCGGCGGTCCCCTCCGACGACAGGGAGCGAGCAACCGTGCCCAGCAACAACGTCATCCGCGGCACCCGGATCGGGTCCGCCCCCGAGCGGTTCGACCAGCGGGTGGAGCCCGCGCCGCGCCGCCCGGTCGTCTACTGGTGCCGCCACGGGCACCGGGTCGAGTTCCTGATCGCCGCCGAGGCCGAGACACCCGCGACCTGGGAGTGCCCGCGCTGCGGCGAGCCGGCCGGCCCCGACCCGGGCGACCCGCCGGGCCGCCAGCGCGCCGAGCCCTACAAGACCCACCTGGCGTACGTGCAGGAGCGGCGCACGCCGGAGGAGGGGGAGGCGCTGCTCGCCGAGGCCCTCGACGCGCTGCGGCGGCGCCGCGGCCGCGCCTGACCCGAGGTGTCAAGAAGGGGCCCCTTCTCTACCGGAGACGTTAAGAAGGGGCCCTTCCTTACACCTCAGCGGAGGCTGCGCAGGCGGGGCGGCACGTTGGCCGCCGCGGCCCGGTCGAGCAGCCAGAGGGTACGGGAGACGCCCCGCACCCCGGCGGCAGGAAGCTGCACCGGCCCGGCCCCGGCCAGCGCCATGCCCACCGCCCGGGCCTTGTCCGCCCCGGCGGCGATCAGCCAGACCTCCTCGGCCGTGTTGATCGTCGGCAGGGTCAGCGTGGTCCGCACCGGCGGCGGCTTCGGGCTGCCCCGTACCGCGCTGACCGGCCGGTTGTCGTGGTGCACCGGGTGCTCCGGGAACACCGACGCCACGTGCCCGTCCTCGCCGACGCCGAGCATCAGCACGTCGAAGTGCGGCACGATCGCGTTCCCGGGCCGGGCGGCGGCGGCCAGCTCCCGCGCGTACCCGGCGGCAGCCGCCTCCGGGTCGTCGCCCGCGGGGCCGTCCGACGCCGGCATCGGGTGCACCCGGGCCGGGTCCAGCGGCACCGTCTCCAGCAGCGCCGCCCGCGCCTGCGTCTCGTTGCGCTCCGGGTCGCCGGCGGGCAGGAACCGCTCGTCGCCCCACCACACGTCGACCCGGGACCAGTCGACGGCGTCGCGGGCGGGTAGCTGCCCGACCGCCCGGTACACCGCCGAGGCGATCCGCCCGCCGGTCAGCACCACCGACGCCTGGCCGCGCTCGGCCTGCGCGTCGAGCAGCTTCACCACCAACCGGGCCGCCACCGCCTGCGCCAGCAGGTCGGGGTCGGCGTGTACGGCGACACTCGCCTCAGTCATCCGTCGAGCCCTCGTGTTCCGACCGCCCACCGGCGGTCACCTGTGCCTCCGACCACCCGGTCCGGGCGGTCACTCGTTCGCGGTCGCGCCCGCGTGCGCGGTCACGCCGGCCTCGGCCCGCTGGGCGGTCGCCGGATCCTTCCACACGTGCACCCGCTGGGCGGGGCGCTGGTCGAGCCCGGTGATCCCGGCCGCAGCGCCGAGCGCCTCCGCGTACACCTGGTCGGCGTCGAGGCGGCGCAGCTCCTCGGCCAGCTCGTCGCCGAGCGGCCGGCGCACCAGCGGCAGCGTGCGGTCCTCCTGCCCGGTACGCCGGAACACCGCGATGCTGTCGTCCCGGGTGAGCGTCAGCTCGTCGCCGTTGGCGCAGCGCAGCTGCACCTGACGCATCCGCGGGAACTCCTCGGTGGCGGTCAGGATCGGGTCGATGCCGAGCCGGGCGTTGAGCCAGCCGCGCATCAGCGCCGCCGTCGGGTCCGACGGGGGAGCGACCACGCTCGCCTCGGTGACCCGGGCCTGGGTGGTGTCGAACGCGCCCGCCACGAGCGTGCGCCACGGTGTGATCCGGGTCCACGCCAGGTCGGTGTCGCCCGGGGCGTAGTCGTGCGCCCGCTGCCGCAGCGCGGCGATCGGGTCGGCGGCCTGCGCCGAGTCGGTGATCCGCCGGTCCGCGACCACACCGAGGAAGTCGGTGGCGATCTCCTCCGGCGGCTCGCCGTGCCACCACGTCACCACCGGCACGTCCGGCACCAGCAGCGGCATCACCACGGACTCGGCGTGCAGGGCGAGTCGCCCGTACATCCGGGTCACCACCGCCTCGCACGGCCCGAGCCGGCCGCCCACGACGATCTCCGCGTCCAGCCGGTTGCGGTCCCGCTCGACGTCGGAGCGGACCACCACGAGCAGGCGGCACGGGTGCGCCGCGGCGGCGATGGTGGCCGCCGCCTCGGCCTCGCGTACCCGCTTCTCGTCCACCACCACGATCAGCGTGAGCGCCATGCCACTGGCCACCCCGCCCGCGCTGCGCCGTTCCGCGGCCAGCGCCTTGACCACCTCGTTGCCGGTGGTGTCCCACAGCCCGATCATGCTCTTCTCCAAGCCCGGCCCTCGCGGGCCAGCATCTCGTCGGCGGCCCGGGGCCCCCACTCACCGGCCCGGTACGGCTCCGGGGTCGTGCCCGCCCAGGCGTGCTCCAGCGGGTCGACGACCTGCCAGCTCTGCTCCACCTCGGCGGCGTCCGGGAACAGCGTCCGGTCGCCGATCAGCACGTCCAGCACCAGCCGCTCGTACGCCTCGGGGCTGGACTCGGTGAACGCCTCGCCGTACTGGAAGTCCATCGCGATGTCGCGGACCTCCATCGTGGTGCCCGGCACCTTGGAGCCGAACTTCAGCACCACGCCCTCGTCCGGCTGCACCCGGATGACGAGCTGGTTGGGGCCGAGGGACTCCATGTCGGCGGCGTCGAACGGCAGATGCGGCGCCTTCTTGAACATGATGGCCACCTCGGTGACCCGCCGGGGCAGCCGCTTGCCGGCCCGGATGTAGAACGGCACCCCGGCCCAGCGGCGGTTCTGGATGCCCAGCTTCACCGCCACGTACGTCTCGGTGGTGGAGCCGTCCGGGACGCCCTCCTCCTCCAGGTAGCCCTTGGCGCGCTCGCCGCCCACCCAGCCGGGCAGGTACTGGCCGCGCACGGTGTCCTCGGTGACGTCCCGCGGCACGGTGATCGCCTTGAGTACCTTGAGCTTCTCGGCCCGGATCTCGTCGGCGTCGAAGCTCGTCGGCTCCTCCATCGCGACCAGGGCGAGCAGCTGGAGCAGGTGGTTCTGGAGCACGTCGCGGGCGGTGCCGACGGAGTCGTAGAAGGCCGCGCGGGTGCCGATGCCGACGTCCTCGGCCATGGTGATCTGCACCGAGTCGACGTACTTGGAGTTCCACAGCGGCTCGAACAGGTTGTTCGCGAACCGCAGCGCCAGGATGTTCTGGACCGTCTCCTTGCCCAGGTAGTGGTCGATCCGGAACACGTCCTTGCTGGTGAAGACGTCGTCGACCAGATCGTTGAGGGCCTTCGCCGACGGCAGGTCGTTGCCGAACGGCTTCTCCACCACCACGCGCCGCCAGCCGCCGGACTTGGCGTTGTCGGCCATGCCGGTGCGGGCGAGCTGCTTGAGCACCACCGGGAAGGCCGCCGGGGGGATGGAGAAGTAGAAGGCCGCGTTGCCGGCGATGCCGTGCGAGTCGCGCAGCTCGTCGAGTGTGGCGGCGAGCTGGTCGAACGCCGCGTCGTCGTCGAACGAGCCGCCGACGAACTTGATGTTGCCGGCGAGGCGGGCCCACACCTCCTCCCGCCACGGGGTGCGGGCGTGCTTCTTGGCCGCGTCGTGCGCCACCGACTCGAAGTCGCCGTCGCCCCAGTCCCGCCGGGCGAAGCCCAGGACCACGAAGCCGGGCGGCAGGAGCCCCCGGTTGGCCAGGTCGTAGACCGCCGGCAGCAGCTTCTTGCGGGCCAGGTCGCCGGTCACCCCGAAGATCACCAGGGCACACGGCTCGGGGATCCGGGGCAGTCGCCGGTCCTGCGGATCGCGCAGCGGGTTCACCGGGCCACCTCCTCCTGCGTCTCGGTCCGCTGATTCCAGGTCATTGATCGTCACGTGCGTGTCCGTCCGGCCGTTTCCAGGAGCTGGGCGGCACCCGCCGCCCGCTCGGTCAGGTGCAGGCGCAGCACCGGTCGCTCCCGGCCGGCCAGGGCCCGCCGGTCGCCGGCGGCCTGGGCCGCCTGGAGCTGCGCGAAGGTGTACGGACGACCGGGCACTTCCAGATCATCGGTGACCGCACCGGTGATCTGGAGGTGCCGGCCGTGCGGGTCGGTGTGTTCCGGCCGGCGCGGTCCCCAGCCGAAGGTGACCGGACGGCCGGCGGCCCGTGCCAGCAGCGGGCGCAGCCCGGCGACCGACGCGTCGGCGAGCCGGTCGAGGTACGCGGTCACCACGAGGTGCTCCCGTTCGCCCAGCCCGTCGAGCAGCCAGCGCAGCGCGCCGGTCAGGTCGGCCGGTGCGCCGCTCGGGGCGTACACCTCGATCGCGCCCTCGACCGACGACGGCGGCCCGCTCTCCGGCGCCGCGTCGTCGTCCACCGGGTCCGGCGGCGCGGCGAACGGGTCGGTCCGCAGCGTCACCGCGGCGGTCGCCGCGGCGTAGGCCCAGGTGAGCAGGTGCGCGCCGAGCGGGCCGTTTACCGCGACGTCGGCGGCCACGCCCGGCCCGACACCGGCGCCGAGGGCACCGCCGAGACCGACTGTGAGCAGGCCCGGCCCGGTGGCGCCGGGGGAGTCGGGGGACTCCGCGACCACCGGCAGCAGCCGTCCACCGGTGGCCCGGGCGAGCAGCGCGCCGGCCCAGCGGCCCAGGCCGCCGAGGCCGGTGCCGTCGGGGACCAGCGCGATCGTGTCCCGGCCGGCGCCGGGCGCCGCGCCCAGGGCCGCGCCGAGCGCCAGGGCCGGGTTGTCCCGGTCCCGGTCCAGCGCGCCGGTGAGCGCCTCCGCCTCGTCCAGCACCTCGGCCACCGGCGCGCCGGCCAGCGCCGCCGCGACCAGGCCGGACGCGGTGAGCGCGGCCCACGGCCCGGCCACGCCGGGCTCGGCCGGGATGACCATCGCGCCCAGCTCGTCGGCGCGCGCCGCGAGGTCGGAGCCGGGTTCGGTGACCACCACGACGTGCCGGGCGGCGTCGGGGCCCTCGTCGGCCCACGCCCGCCGGTAGACCCGCAGGTGGGCGTCGGTGGTCCGGTCGAGGCCGCGCCGGGCGGCGAGCACCAGGAGGGTACGCGCCGGGCGGTCGGCGAGCGCGGCCCGGACCGGTCCCGGGTCGGCGGTGTCGAGCACTGTCAGCGGCCGGCCCAGGCACTCGGCCAGCACCTCCGCGGCGAGCGTGTCGTCGCGGGCGCCGGCCAGCACCACGTGGTCCAGGTCGCCCAGCTCGGCGGCCAGTTCGGCGAGCTGGGGGAGCAGGTCCCGGCTGCGCCGGTGGGCGTGCAGCCAGCCCAGCCGGTCGAGGGCCGCCGACTCGGCGGCGGGCCCCCAGAGGGCCGGGTCGGCGGCGGCGAGCCGGGCCGGGACGTCGTGGGAGACGAGCGTGGCGCGGGTGGACGCACCGAGGGCGTCGGCTCCGCGCACGGCCAGACCGGCGGCCATGTCCGCCCGCCCGGCCAGCAGGTCACTCACGGTGCCGCCTCTGTTCGCGACTGCGGGGCTCGCAACCCCGGCTCACTCCTCGCGCTCACGGCATCCCCTCACCCGTGTCACCGCTTCCACGGTACGGCGCGACGCGTCCCGGGGCCGGGCCCCGGGACGCGTCGGACGCCGTCTGTCACGCGTTGCCGCCGGCCTGCTGCGCCGCCTGCGCGTTCTTCCCGGCGGCCCGGTGCGGGCTGCCCGAGCCCTTGGCCGCCTCGGCGAGGGACTTCTTGACCCCCTCCAGCAGCTCCACCCAGCTCGCCTCGAACTTCTCCACGCCCTCGCGCTCCAGCGTGGCGATCACGTCGGACAGATCCACGCCCACCGCCAGCAGGTCGTCGAAGACCTGGCGGGCGTCGTCGTACGCGACGGTGACGGTGTCCGCCTTCGTCTCGCCGTGCTCGGCGTAGGCGTGGATGACCGGCTCCGGCATGGTGTTGACGGTGCCGGGCGCGATCAGCTCCTCGACGTAGATGACGTCCCGGTAGTCCGGGTTCTTCGTCGAGGTGGAGGCCCACAGCGGGCGCTGCGGGTGGGCGCCCGCGTCGGCCAGCTTCTGCCAGCGCGCCGAGGAGAACACCTCGCCGTAGCGCTCGTACGCCAGCCGGGCGTTGGCGACCGCGGCCTTGCCGCGCAGCGCCTTGGCCTGGTCCGAGCCGATCTTCTCCAGCCGCTTGTCCACCTCGGTGTCGACCCGGGAGACGAAGAACGAGGCGACCGAGCCGATCTTCGACAGGTCGTGCCCGTTGGCCTTCGCCTGCTCCAGGCCGGCCAGGAAGGCGTCCATCACCTGCGAGTACCGGTCCAGGCCGAAGATCAGCGTGACGTTGACGCTGATGCCCTCGGCCAGGGTCGCGGTGATCGCGGGCAGGCCCTCCTCGGTGGCCGGGATCTTGATGAACAGGTTCGGCCGGTCGACCAGCCACCACAGCGCCTTGGCCTCGGCGACGGTCTTCGCCGCGTCGTGCGCCGAGCGCGGGTCCACCTCGATCGACACCCGGCCGTCCACGCCGCCGCTGACGTCGTACGACGGGCGCATCACGTCGCAGGCCCACCGCACGTCGTACGTGGTGAGCATGCGGACCGCCTCCTCGACGTCCACGCCGCGTACGGCGAGGTCACGAAGCTGCCAGTCGTACTCGTCGGCGTCGCTCAGCGCCTTGGCGAAGATCGTCGGGTTGGTGGTCACTCCGGCCACGTGGCTCTCCCGGCGCAGCTTGTCCAGCCCGCCGGAGGTCAGCCGTACCCGGGAGAGATCGTCGAGCCAGATCGCCACACCGGCGCCCTGGAGGTCCTTCAGCCTGTCCGTCATGCCGTCCACGCTCCCCTCAGTTGCCGGTCGTGAAACCGGTGATGTCGCCCACCCGGGTCAGCGCCGCGTGCGCGGCGGCCACGATCCGGTCGGGGGTGAACCCGAACTGCTCGAAGAGCACGGTGTGCGGCGCGCTGGCGCCGTAGTGCTCGATGCTCACGCATTCGCCGCTGTCGCCGACGATCGCGCGCCACGACATCGCGATGCCCGCCTCCACGCTCACCCGTGCCTTTACCCCGCGAGGCAGCACCGACTCCCGGTACGCCTCGTCCTGGGCGAAGAACCACTCCTGGCAGGGCATGGAGACGACCCGGGTGGGGGTGCCGTCGGCCTCCAGCCGCTCCCGCGCGGTGAGGCAGAGCTGCACCTCCGAGCCGGTGCCGACGAGGATCACCTGCGGCTTGCCGTTCGACGCCTCGGCCAGCACGTACCCGCCCTTGGCGACGCCCTCGGCGCCGGCCAGGTCGGTGCGGTCGAACGTCGGCAGCGCCTGGCGGCTGAGCGCCAGCGCGGTCGGCCGGTCGGTGTGCTCCAGCGCCTGCCGCCACGCCCAGACCGTCTCGTTGGCGTCGGCCGGGCGGACCACGTCCAGGCCGGGGATGGCCCGCAGCGCGGTCAGGTGCTCGATCGGCTGGTGCGTCGGGCCGTCCTCGCCGAGGCCGATCGAGTCGTGCGTCCAGACGTACGTCACCGGCAGCTTCATCAGCGCGGCCAGCCGTACCGCCGGGCGCATGTAGTCGCTGAACACCAGGAACGTGCCGCCGTACGGGCGGGTGCCGCCGTGCAGGGCGATGCCGTTGAGGATCGAGCCCATGGCGTGCTCGCGGATGCCGAAGTGCAGCGTGCGGCCGTACTCGTCGCCCGGGAAGTCCTTGGTGGCGTGCGCGGCCGGGACGAACGACGGCTCGCCCTTCATCGTGGTGTTGTTGCTCTCGGCCAGGTCGGCCGAGCCGCCCCACAGCTCGGGCAGCACCGGCGCCAGGGCCTCCAGGATCTTGCCGGAGGCGGCCCGGGTGGCGACGCCCTTGGCGTCCGCCGGGAAGGTCGGCAGCGCGTCGGTCCAGCCGGTCGGCAGCGTACGGGTGGCCATCCGGTCCCACAGCGCCTTGCGCTCCGGGTTGGCCTGCGCCCAGGCGTCGAACCCGGTGGTCCACTCGGCCTGCTCCTGCGCGCCGCGCTCCAGCACCTGACGGGCGTGCTTGAGCACCTCCTCGTCGACCTCGAAGGTGCGCTGCGGGTCGAAGCCGAGGATCTCCTTGGTGGCCTTGACCTCGTCCGCGCCGAGCGCCGAGCCGTGGATCTTGCCGGTGTTCTTCTTGTTCGGCGCGGGCCAGCCGATGATCGTGCGCAGCGCGATGAACGACGGCCGGCCGGTCTCCGCCTTGGCGGCCAGCAGCGCCTGGTACAGCGCCTCCACGTCCTCGTGGTAGTCGCCCTGGTCGGCGTCGCCGCGGCGCCAGTCGACGGTCTGCACGTGCCAGCCGTACGCCTCGTAGCGGGCCGCCACGTCCTCGCTCTTGGCGATGCGGGTGTCGTCCTCGATCGAGATCTCGTTGTCGTCGTAGATCACGCAGAGGTTGCCGAGCTGCTGGTGACCGGCGAGCGCGCTGGCCTCGTGGGTGATGCCCTCCTCGATGTCACCGTCGGAGGCGATGCACCAGATGTCGTGCCGGAACGGCGAGTCGGCGCGGTCCGGCTCGGGGTCGAACAGGCCGCGCTCGCGGCGGGCCGCCATCGCCATGCCGACCGCGTTGCCGAGGCCCTGGCCGAGCGGCCCGGTGGTGGTCTCCACGCCCGGGGTGTGGCCGTGCTCCGGGTGGCCCGGGGTGAGTGAGCCCCACTGGCGCAGCGCCTTGAGGTCGTCCAGCGCCAGCGGGTAGCCGGAGAGGAAGAGCTGGATGTAGAGCGTCAGGCTGGAGTGCCCGGCCGACAGCACGAACCGGTCGCGTCCGGCCCAGTTCGGGTCGGCGGGGTTGTGCCGCATGACCCGGTTGAAGAGCAGGTACGCCACCGGGGCGAGGCTCATCGCCGTCCCCGGGTGGCCGTTGCCGGATTTCTCCACGGCGTCCATGGCCAGCACGCGGACCGTGTCGACGGCCCTGCGGTCGAGGTCGGACCAGTTGAGAGCGGGAAGCTCGGGTCGGTTGGCAGCCACGATGGTTGTGCTCCTCGGCAGATGGGCGGAACCCTCACTGATGACCCTATCGAGCGGTGCTAAACGTCCGCCCGGGGATCTCAGCATGCTGTTCTGTACGGATCGCGGCCGTCCGGTCGTTCAACCCCAGGTGTGACGGCTCGCACCGTTGCCGGGTCCACGGGGCAGCGAAAACGACGCCGCGTAGTGTGTGGGGCGGTGTGTGGACCCGCAGCGGTCCGGGCCGAACGACCTCCCCCGCCGATGCCGGAAGGTGGCAATCCGTGAGCATGATCACCGAGCGCCCCGTCAGCAACCCTGCCGGGCAGTCGCCGGTGGGCGCGGTGGCGGAGGCGCCGGCGAGCGGCCGGCGGGACGTACGCGCCGTGGTGGCGGCGTACGTGACGCTGACCAAGCCGCGGATCGTCGAGCTGCTGCTGGTCACCACCGTGCCGGCGATGATGCTGGCCCACGGCGGGATGCCGTCGCTGTGGCTGGTCGCCGTGGTGCTGGTCGGCGGGTCGCTCGCGGCCGGCGCCGCGAGCGTCATCAACTGCTACATCGACCGCGACATCGACCAGCTCATGCGGCGTACCAAGCGCCGCCCGCTGCCCGCGCACACGGTGTCGCCGCGCAACGCGCTGATCTTCGGCCTGGTGCTGGCGGCCGTGTCGGTGGCGCTGATGGCGGCGGCGACGAACTGGCTGGCGACGGTGCTGACGCTGGCCGCGATCGCCTACTACGACCTGGTCTACACGCTGTGGCTGAAGCGGACCACGGCCGCCAACACGTTCTGGGGCGGCATCTGCGGCGCCGCGCCGGTGCTGATCGGCTGGGCCGCTGTCACCGGCACGCTGGCGCCGGCCGCGTGGGGCCTGTTCGCTGTGGTCTTCTTCTGGCAGATGCCGCACTTCTACGCGCTGGCCATCAAGTACAAGGCCGACTACGCCCGCGCCGGGGTGCCGATGCTGCCGGTGGTGGCCTCGGTCCGGCGGGTGAACGCGGAGATCATCGGCTTCTCCTGGCTGACTGTGCTCTCCTCGCTGGCGGTGTGGCCGCTCGGGATGAGCCCGATCTACGGGGTGACCGCGCTCGTGGTCGGCGGGATCTTCCTCGTCGAGGCGCACAAGCTGTGCCGGCGCGCGACGCGCGGCGAGGCGGTCAAGCCGATGCGTCTGTTCCACTGGTCCACCACGTACCTCACGATCCTCTTCGCGGCGGTCGCACTCGACGCGCTGCTCTGACCCGCCCGTCCGGCGGTTCATCAGAAACTTTTTTCGCTCTTCCCCGGACGTGTTCAACCCGGACAGATTGTGACGATCCCGCCCGTCCGCTTCGCCCAGATATAAGCGACATGTGCGGGCGAATTACCTGTGGTTCTTCTTAAACCGATGGGTAATTGGCATCACATTCAGTTCATGGTTCTCGCACATCCGGGTGGAACTCTGCTTAGGCTTCGCGTCATGGCAGATGGTTCCGATACGACGCTGACGGCTGACAAGACCGCCGAGCAGGCCCCCAACGGCCTGGTCGCGGGCATCAAGTCGTTCGCCGCCGGACACGGCGGCGCGAAGGCGGTCATCGAGTACGTCGGCAAGCGCGGCGCACGGATCGTCCTCGTGGGTTCCGACGGGGTATGGGCGGACCAGTTCGCCGACGGCACGGACGTCGCGCGGCAGGCCTGCGCCAAGGCCGGGGTCGACGTCGAGAACGCCTGGGAGCGTGAACTGATGGACCAGATGCGTCCGAGCAACGACCTGTGGCGGTCGATGGCCCGGCGCACGATGGCCCGTTGACATATACCGAATGACCAACCACCACCAGTCGGCCCGGGGGAGACCCCGGGTCGCTTTCGTCACCTGCGCCGAACTGCCCGACCTCGACCCGGACGACCGGCTCGCGCTCGGCCCGCTCGCCGCCCGCGGCGTCACCGCCGAGATCGCCGTCTGGGACGACCCGGCAGTCGACTGGTCCGGGTACGACCTGGTCGTGCTCCGCTCCCCGTGGGACTACGCCCTGCGGCGGGACGAGTTCGTGGCCTGGGCGCGTACCGTGCCGGCCCTGGTCAACCCGGCCGACGTGGTCGCCTGGAACACCGACAAGCGCTACCTGTCCGAGCTGGCCGCAGCCGGAGTGCCCACCGTGCCGACCGAGTGGGTCGAGCCCGGGCGGGAGTGGACGCCACCGGCGGGCGGTGAGTACGTGATCAAGCCGGCGGTCAGCGCCGGCAGCCAGGACACCGGCCGCTACGACCTGACCGACCCGGAGCATCGCGAGCTGGCGCCGGCCCACGTGCGGCGGCTCTCCGACGCCGGGCGGGTCACCATGGTCCAGCCGTACCTCGACGCGGTGGACACCGCCGGGGAGACCGCGCTGCTGTTCCTGGCCGGGCCCGGCGGCCTGGCGTTCAGCCATGCGATCCGCAAGGGTCCGATGCTGACCGGGCCGGACCTGGGCGAGGCCGCGCTCTACAAGGAGGAGCGGATCGACGCCCGCGTCGCCACGGCGGAGCAGCGCGCGGTGGCCGAGAAGGTGCTCGCGGTAGTGCCCGGCGGCCCGGACCGCCTGCTCTACGCCCGCGTCGACCTGATCCCCGGCCCGGACGGCGCGCCCGTGCTGGTCGAGCTGGAGCTGACCGAGCCGAGCCTGTTCGTCGGGTACGCCGACGGTGCGCCGGACCGGCTCGCCGACGCGGTGCTCACCCACCTGGCCCGCCACTGACCCGGATGGGCCGGGGGAGCCCGGCTGGCTAAGCGCCGGCCGGTGCGAGCCGGGCCAGGTGCGCGTCGATCTCCGTGCGGGCGTCCGCCGGGTCCAGTCCGGTGGTCAGGATCCGTACTGTGACGCCGTCCAGCAGCGTCGCCAGCGCGGCGGCCTCGGCCCGCGCGTCCACGTGCCCGGCGATGCCGCCGGTGGCCCGGCCGAGCGTGAGCAGCCGCTCGACGTTGGCCCGCATCTGCGCCTCGCTCTCCGCCAGGATCGCCGCGACCTGCTCGTCGACGAGCGCCTCGGCGGTGAGGACCAGCCAGACGCGGGCCTCGAAGGCGCGTTCGGCGTCCAGCGGGACGAGTTGCCGTACCGCCTGCCGGATCACCTCCGGAGTGACCGGGTCGGCAGGGATCGTCCGGGCCCGCGCCACCACGCGCCCGGCCAGGTGGTCCATGGCCGCCCGGACCATCAGTTCCCGGGTCGGCAGGTAGTGCTGCGCGGTCGCCAGCGGCATGCCGGCCTCGGCGGCGACGGCGCGCACCGTCATCCCGGCCGACCCCGCGCGCGCCAGTACGACGCACGCCGCCGCGCCGAGATGACGCCGCCGCTCCTCGTGGTCCACAACCTTGGGCACGAGGTGATCATAGATGGTCGGTCATTTGACCGATATAGGTCGGCCGCCTAACGTTGCCCGGCATGACCGCACCCCTCACCGACCCCGCACGCGACACCCGCCGGTTCAGCTACCTCGACATGGCGCTCGTGCTCGCCGTCGGTGTCGGCCTGGCCAACTCGGCGGTCGCGGACCTGCTGGCCCGGGGACCGGAGCGGCTGGGCATGCCGGAGACGGCGGCGTCCACCATCGCCTGGGCCCTGATCAACGGCACCCAGCTCGCCGTCGGCCTCGCGGTGGTGCGCCACCGCTTCGGCGAGATCGCCAGGCCGCTGCGACTCGTCCGTCCCGCGCGCCGCCAGGTGGGTGCCGCGGTCGGCTGGGGCCTGGCCAAGGCCGCACTCACCCTCGCGCTCGTGGTGGCGCTGCCCGCGGCGCTCGTCGAGGGTGGCGGCGGTGAGGGCGGCTACCCCGCCGGAAGCCTGCTCGCGCAGTTCGCCTTCGCGTTCGCCTTCGGCGCCGTCGTCTCCCCGCTCTACGAGGAGATCCTCTACCGGGGTGTCTTCTACCAGGGGCTGGCCGCGCGGCTGCCCGCGGTGGCCGCCGTGGTGCTGTCGGCGGCCTTCTTCGCCGTCGTGCACCTGCCCCGGGTGTTCAACACCGTCAGCGCGCTCTTCGCCGGGCTGCTGTTCGCCTGGCTGCTGCACCGGCACCGCAACCTCTGGGTGCCGATCCTCGCCCACGCCGTCAGCAACGGGACGCTCGTCGCGCTGGCGTTCGCCGCCGAGGCGTCCGCCTGACCGCCGGAGACGGCGACAGGGCGCTCAGTCGCGGTCGCTGTGGTTACGTGCCCAGCGGCCGCCGATCGGCGGCGTGTCCAGCCGCAGCGCGGCCTCGGTGCCGGCCAGGTCGTTGTCCTCGAACGCGCACGAGACACAGCTGCCCGCCTCGGTGACCCAGATGCCGTACGCCTGGGTGTCGGCGTCCCGGTGCCAGATCCGGTTGCCGCGCACGGTGGCCGAGTCGAACGGCGCGGCGATCGTGATGCCGCCGCACGCCGGTGGCGAGTCCGGCAGCTCGTACGCCGTGCCGGGCCCCGGCGTGGCGGCGCTCCAGCCGGTGGAGCCGTCCGGGCGCACCTCGGCCAGGGAGAGCCGGTCGGCGCTGTTGTCGGACACCACCGCGTCGCGGGAGCCGACCCGCACCACCTTGCCCCGGTGTCCGCCGGCCGGCCAGCCGGCGTTGCCGTCGGTGACCTCGCGCGGGCCGTACCGCACCGCCTCGCCGGAGCCGGAGCAGGCCGGGGCGGAGCGGCGGCCGTTGTCCCGGATCCGGTTCCCGACGATCGACGTGTCCAGCATCGGCCGGTCGATCCGGATGCCGTCCAGCGCGTTCTCCCGGATGTCGTTGTCCTGGATCACCACGTCGGCCGCCGCGCCCCGGTAGCCGTGGCCCAGGTCGTGCTCGTGGTAGCCGAAACCGCCGTTGCGGCTGATCCGGTTGGCCTGGACCGCGTACGGGCCAGGGGTGTTGCCCATGCTGATGCCGTCGCCGACGTTGTAGTCGATCACGCAGCCGGTGACCAGGCCGCCGCGCCCGGCCACGCCGGCGGTGCCGTTGCCCGACACGTCGAAGCCGGCCTCCAGGTTGTTGGTCATGGTGCAGGCGGAGACGATCAGCCCGTCCGCGCCCCAGTCGGAGATGCCGAACCGGTTGGCCTGGCTGTGGCAGCTGACGATCCGGATGCCGCGCGGCGGGGTCCAGTAGTCCTTCTGCAACTCCAGGAAGATGCCGTTGGTGCCGTTGCCGACGGTGGTGCAGTTGGCGATGGTGAGGCGCTCCACGTCGCCCCAGCCGCCGATGCCGACGCCGATCCCCGCGCCGCCCATCTGGTCGCCGTTGTCCAGCCGGCCGCATCCCACCACGACCACGCCGTCGATCAGGCTGTCCTGGAGGAAGTCACAGCCCAGACCGGTCGCCCCGGTGTGGTGGATGTAGAGGTTGCGGAACACGCCGCGCACCACGTACTGCAGGCCCAGCCCCTTGGCCAGGTAGTCGTAGGACGTCTGGGCCACGCCGGAGCCGTCGATCTCGAAGTCGGCGAACGAGCAGTCGGCGATGTGCCGGTCCCGGTCCGCGCCGTGCTGCACGGTGGTCCAGAAGGCGAGCGGGACCGGTTCGCTGCGGTTGCCCTCGTTGCTGAGCAGGAAGCGGGTCGCCGCCGGTCCGGCGCCGATCAGCGAGACGCCGCTGCGCCAGACGGTGCCGGCGTCGCGGATCGAGTAGAGGCCGGGCGGGCAGTAGATCACCCGGGCCCGGCCGTCGGCGTCGTACCCGGCGCCGAGGCGGTCCACCAGCGCCGCCAGGGCGGGCTGGTCGTTGGTGACCCCGTCGCCGGTGAGGCCGTACTCGCGGGCGTCGCACCACAGCGGCGCGCCGGCGACCGGGGTCAGCCGTTGCGGGGTGGTGGTGGCGAGGCTCTTGCGCGACACGGGAGCTCCCCTCGGGCGGACGGGCGGTGGCCCGTGCCGCTTTCCCGCTCCCGCCGCGCGGTAACGCGCGCTCAGGCGGCGGCGCCCACCCGTTGCGCGGCGGGCGCGGCCGGGGCCTCCGGGGTGGCCGGGAGCCGTTCCCGGGTCGCGAAGAGCACGCCCAGCGTGGCCAGCAGCACCAGGCAGGAGCCGAGCATGTGTGCGCCGACCAGCACGGCGGGCAGGTGGGTGAAGTACTGGACGAAGCCGATCACGCCCTGGCCCAGCTCGACCGCGATCAGTACCGCGGCGGCCCGGGCCGCCCGCGCCGCGCCGACCGCCCGGAACGCGAAGTACAGCGCCACCGACAGGCCGATCAGCAGGAAGACGCCGTCGGCGTGCACCTGGGAGATCGCCGCCGGGTCCAGGCCGTTGCGGGCCGCGCCGTGGTCGCCGGCGTGCGGTCCGCTGCCTGTCACCCAGGTGCCGACCACCAGCACCGACGCGCTCACCGCCGTGGTGATCCAGGCGAGGGTACGCAGCGGCGCCGGCACGGTCGGGGACACCGGCCCGTCCGGGTCCTTGATGCGCCGCCAGAGCGCGTACGCGGCCGCGATCACCACCATCGAGGCGAGGAAGTGCAGCCCGACCACCCACGGGTTGAGGTCGGTGAGCACCGTGATGCCACCGAGGACCGCCTGGGCGGGGATGCCGAACAGCACGCCCACGGCCAGCGGCAGTGTCCCGCGGCGGCGCGGACGATGCGCCAGCACGGCCAGCACCACGGCGAGCCCGATGATCCCGACCGCGAAGGTGAGCAGCCGGTTGCCGAACTCGATCACCCCGTGCACGCCCATCTCGGCGGTGGTGGTGTAGGAGTCGTCGGTGCACCTGGGCCAGGTGGGGCAGCCGAGGCCGGAGGCGGTGAGCCGGACGGCCCCGCCGGTGACCACGATCGCGACGTTCGCGATGATCGAGGCGAGCGCGAGGCGGCGCAGCAGCGTGGCGGAGACCGGAAACCGGACGGATCGCTTCACGAAGCGAATCCTACGCACCGTAGTTGATCCCGATCGGGTGACTCCGGCACCCCGGTGGTCGGAATCACCGGACCCCGGGTTTGCGGGCCCCCAGCGAATTACGTAACGTTGGCGTTGTGAAAAACGCGGCGGCGCTCTCCCGAACGCCGGTGACCGGTCCGGTCGCCGGTGGTTCGCGCGCACGTCGCGGCGTACCGCCCGGCGAGCGGGAGGCCGCACCGGCCGACCTGTCGACCCGCGACCGGGTCACCCAGCTGCTGCTGGAGCGCGGTCCGACCACCGCCGCGCAGCTCGGCTCGGCGCTCGGCCTGAGCCCGGCCGCGATCCGCCGGCACCTCGACGCGATGCTCGCCGACGGTGACGTGATCGCCCGCGAACAGACCGTCCACGGCAGCCGCGGGCGCGGGCGACCGGCCAAGGTCTTCGCGCTCACCGAGGCGGGCCGCGGCCGCTGCGGCACCCACCACTACGACAACATGGCCACCGCCGCGCTGCGGTGGATCGCCCGCACCGGCGGCACCGAGGCGGTCGCGGCGTTCGCGGCCGAGCAGGTCTCCGCGCTCGAGGCCCGCTGCCGGTCGGCCATGGAGGACGCCGGAGACGCCCCGCTCGCGCGGGCGGAGGCGCTCGCCGGCGCGCTGACCGCCGAGGGTTACGCTGCCAACGCGTCCACGATCGCCTCCGGCGGCCAGCTCTGCCAGCACCACTGCCCGGTGGCGCACGTGGCCGCCGAGTTCCCTCAGCTGTGCGAGGCCGAGACCGAAGTGATCTCCCGTCTGGTCGGCACTCACGTACAGCGCCTGGCCACCATCGCGCACGGCGACGGCGTGTGCACCACGCACATTCCCGCCCAGTCCGGTTCCACCGTCACCACTGTGAGGACAGATAGATGACCGAGCAGATCGTCCAGCCCCTGACCCAGGAGGAGCAGCTCGCGGCCCTCGGCCGGTACGAGTACGGCTGGGCCGACCCCGACGTCGCCGGGGCGTCCGCCCAGCGCGGCCTCAGCGAGGCGGTGGGGCGGGACATCTCGGCCAAGAAGAACGAGCCGGCCTGGATGCTCGACCTGCGGCTCAAGGGCCTGCGGCTGTTCGGCCGCAAGCCGATGCCGAACTGGGGCGCCGACCTCACCGGGATCGACTTCGACAACATCAAGTACTTCGTGCGGTCCACCGAGAAGCAGGCCACCTCCTGGGAGGACCTGCCCGAGGACATCAAGAACACCTACGACAAGCTCGGCATCCCGGAGGCGGAGAAGCAGCGCCTGGTCGCCGGTGTCGCGGCGCAGTACGAGTCCGAGGTGGTCTACCACCAGATCCGTGAGGACCTGGAGGAGCAGGGTGTCGTCTTCCTGGACACGGACACCGCGCTCAAGGAGCACGAGGACCTGTTCAAGGAGTACTTCGGCACGGTCATCCCGGTCGGCGACAACAAGTTCGCCGCGCTGAACACCTCCGTCTGGTCCGGTGGCTCGTTCATCTACGTGCCGAAGGGCGTGCACGTGGACATCCCGCTGCAGGCCTACTTCCGGATCAACACGGAGAACATGGGCCAGTTCGAGCGGACGCTGATCATCGTCGACGAGGGCGCGTACGTGCACTACGTCGAGGGTTGCACCGCGCCCATCTACTCCTCCGACTCGCTGCACAGCGCCGTCGTGGAGATCATCGTCAAGAAGAACGCCCGGTGCCGGTACACGACCATCCAGAACTGGTCGAACAACGTCTACAACCTGGTCACCAAGCGCGCCGTGTGCCACGAGGGCGCGACCATGGAGTGGGTCGACGGCAACATCGGCTCCAAGGTCACCATGAAGTACCCGGCGGTCTACATGACCGGCGAGCACGCCAAGGGCGAGGTGCTCTCGGTGGCCATGGCCGGCGAGGGCCAGCACCAGGACGCCGGCGCCAAGATGGTGCACGCCGCGCCGCACACCTCCTCGACCATCGTGTCGAAGTCGATCGCCCGGGGCGGCGGCCGCACCTCGTACCGCGGTCTGGTGCAGGTGCTGGAGGGCTCGACCAGCAGCAGGAGCACGGTCAAGTGCGACGCGCTCCTGGTCGACACGATCTCCCGCTCCGACACCTACCCGTACGTCGACATCCGCGAGGACGACGTGTCGATGGGGCACGAGGCGACCGTCTCCAAGGTCAGCGAGGACCAGCTCTTCTACCTGATGAGCCGGGGCCTGAGCGAGGACGAGGCGATGGCGATGATCGTGCGCGGCTTCATCGAGCCGATCGCCAAGGAGCTCCCGATGGAGTACGCGCTGGAGCTCAACCGCCTGATCGAACTCCAGATGGAGGGCGCGGTCGGCTGACGCCGGCCACCCTCGCCTCACTGACACCGTCGTCGCTGAACAGACCAAGGAAGAGATGACTACCCAGGCTTCCGCGCCGCCCACGACCAAGTCGCAGGCGCTCCGCTCGTACGACGTCGCCGACTTCCCGGCCCTGACCGGCCTGGAGGAGGAGTGGCGCTTCACCCCGCTCAAGCGCCTGCGCGGCCTGACCGGGTCGGCGCAGGGTGCGACCGGCACGGTCCGGCACGAGTACGGTGACCTGCCCGCGGGCGTCACCGTCGACCGGATCGGCCGGGACGACCCGCGGGTGGGCAGCGTGCTCACCCCGTTCGACCGGGTCAGCGCGCTCGCGTACGGCGGGGCCGACGGCGCGCTGCTAGTGCGCGTCGACCGCGACGCGGTGGTGGAGCGGCCGGTGCGCCTGCGGGTGGTCGGCGAGAACGCCGAGGCGCTCGCCTTCGGTCACACGTTCGTCGAGGTGGACCGGTTCGCCGAGGCGACAGTGGTGATCGAGCACGTCGGCTCGGCCACGCTTGCCGACAACGTCGAGGTGACTGTGGGCGACGGGGCGAAGCTGACCCTGGTCACCGTCGCCGACTGGGCCGACGACGCGGTGCAGGCGCAGCACCTCAAGGTGCGGCTGGGCCGCGACGCCCGGATCGTGCACGTGCAGGTCAGCCTCGGCGGCGACCTGGTCCGGCAGTACACGTCGGTGGAGTACGCCCAGCGCGGCGGCGAGGCCGAGCTGTACGGCGTCTACTTCGCCGACTCCGGCCAGCATCTGGAGCACCGGCAGCTGGTCGACCACACCGTGCCGGACTGCCGCAGCAACGTCGGCTACCGGGGCGCGCTGCAGGGCGACGACGCGCACACGGTCTGGGTCGGCGACGTGCTGATCCGCGCCGAGGCGACCGGTACCGACACGTACGAGATCAACCGGAACCTGCTGCTCACCGACGGCGCGCGGGCCGACTCCGTACCCAACCTGGAGATCGAGACCGGCGAGATCGCCGGCGCCGGGCACGCCAGCGCGACCGGCCGGTTCGACGACGAGCAGCTGTTCTACCTGATGGCCCGGGGCATCCCGGAGGCCGAGGCGCGGCGCCTGGTGGTGCGCGGCTTCTTCGCCGAGCTGATCAACAAGATCCCGGTCGAGGACCTGCGCGAGCGCCTGGGCGACGCCATCGAGGCCCGGCTGGCGAAGGCCGGCGCCTGATGCTCAAGATCTGCTCCACCGAGGACGTGCCGAAGGGCACCGCGATCAGCGCCGACGTGGACGGCGTGCAGGTCGCGATCGTGCACGGCGAGGACGACGTGTTCTACGCGGTGCACGACGAGTGCTCACACGCCGCCGTGGCGCTGTCCGAGGGCGAGGTCGAGGGTTGCACGCTGGAATGCTGGCTGCACGGATCCCGTTTCGACCTGCGTACCGGTGAGCCCACCGGGCTGCCCGCGACCGAACCCGTACCCGTCTATCCCGTCGAAGTCCGCGACGGCGACATCTACCTTTCCGTGGACGGCGACGGCCGTCCGCTGCCGAGCAATGGAGTGACCCGCTGATGAGCACCCTGGAGATCCGCGACCTGAAGGTGTCGGTCAAGCTGCCCGAGGGTGAGCTCAAGCCGATCCTGCACGGTGTCGACCTGACCGTGCGCTCCGGCGAGACGCACGCCATCATGGGCCCGAACGGCTCCGGCAAGTCCACGCTGGCGTACTCGATCGCCGGTCACCCGAAGTACGAGATCACCGGCGGCGAGGTGACCCTCGACGGCGAGGACGTGCTGTCCATGTCCGTCGACGAGCGGGCCCGCGCCGGTCTCTTCCTGGCCATGCAGTACCCGGTCGAGGTCCCCGGCGTGTCCGTGGCCAACTTCCTGCGTACCGCCAAGACCGCCATCGACGGCGAGGCGCCGAAGCTGCGCACCTGGGCCGGCGAGCTGCGCGGCGCCATGGAGAAGCTCCAGATGGACCCGGCGTTCGCCCAGCGCAACGTCAACGAGGGCTTCTCCGGCGGCGAGAAGAAGCGGCACGAGATCGTGCAGCTGGAGCTGATCAAGCCGAAGATCGCGATCCTCGACGAGACCGACTCCGGCCTGGACGTGGACGCGCTGCGCGTGGTCAGCGAGGGCGTGAACCGGGTGCGCGACACCGGTGACACCGGTCTGCTGCTGATCACCCACTACACCCGCATCCTGCGCTACATCAAGCCCGACTTCGTGCACGTCTTCGTGGCCGGACGGATCGTCGAGCAGGGCGGCCGGGAGCTGGCCGACAAGCTCGAGGAAGAGGGCTACGAGCGGTACGTCGCCGGGGCCGGCGCGGCGCGGGCCTGAGACTCGACATGACCTCGATGGCCATCCCGGCGGGCATGCCGCAGTACGACGACGTGCCCCGCTTCGACGTGGCGAAGGTGCGGGCCGACTTCCCGATCCTCGACCGGGAGGTCAACGGTCACCCGCTCGTCTACCTGGACAGCGCTAACACCTCCCACAAGCCGCGGCAGGTGCTCGACGTGCTCGCCGAGCACTATGCGCTGCACAACGCCAACGTGTCGCGCTCGGTGCACACGCTGGGAACCGAGGCGACCGAGGCGTACGAGGGCGCGCGGGCGAAGATCGCCGCGTTCATCAACGCGCCGAGCGTGGACGAGGTGGTGTTCACCAAGAACTCCACCGAGGCGATCAACCTCGTGGCGTACGCGTTCTCCAACGCGTCGCTGCGCGCGGACGGCGACCCGCGGTTCCGGTTGGGCCCCGGCGACGAGATCGTGATCTCCGAGATGGAGCACCACTCGAACATCGTCCCGTGGCAGCTGCTGGCGGAGCGCACCGGCGCGACGCTGCGCTGGTTCCCGGTCACCGACCAGGGCCGGCTCGACGAGTCCGGCCTGGACGACCTGGTCACCGAGCGGACGAAGATCGTCTCGCTGGTGCACATGTCGAACATCCTCGGCACCGTCAACGCCACCGCGCGGATCACCGCGCGGGTCCGCGAGGTCGGCGCGCTGCTGCTGCTCGACTGCTCGCAGTCGGTGCCGCACCTGCCGATGGACGTGGTCGACTACGACGCCGACTTCATCGTCTTCACCGGGCACAAGATGTGCGGTCCGACCGGCATCGGCGTGCTCTGGGGCCGGGGCGAGCTGCTCGCCGCGATGCCCCCGGTGATGGGTGGCGGCTCGATGATCGAGACGGTGACGATGGCGGGCTCGACGTTCGCCGCGCCGCCGGCCCGGTTCGAGGCGGGCACCCCGCCGATCGCCGAGGCGGTGGCGCTCGGCGCGGCGGTGGACTACCTCACCGCGATCGGCATGCCGGCCGTCCAGTGGCACGAGAAGGAGCTGACGGCGTACGCGCTCGACGCCCTCGCCACCGTGCCCGGCCTGCGGATCTTCGGGCCGACCGTGCCGGTGGGCCGGGGCGGGACGATCTCGTTCGCGCTCGGTGACGTGCACCCGCACGACGTCGGGCAGGTGCTCGACTCGCTCGGCGTGCAGGTGCGGGTGGGCCACCACTGCGCCAAGCCGGTGTGCACCCGCTTCGGGGTGCCGGCCATGACGCGGGCGTCGTTCTACCTCTACACCACCACTGCGGAGATCGACGCCCTGGTGGCGGGTCTGGAGCGGGTGCGGAAGGTGTTCGACTGATGCAACTTGAATCTCTCTACCAAGAGATCATTTTGGACCACTACAAGCACCCGCACGGCCGTGGCCTGCGGGACGCGACGGACCCGGCTGTCCGGGTCGGCGAGGCGCACCACGTCAACCCGACCTGCGGCGACGAGATCACCGTGCGGGTGGCGACCGACGGCAGCGTGTTCACCGACATCTCGTACGACGGGATGGGCTGCTCGATCAGCCAGGCGTCGGCGAGCATCCTGCACGAGCTGCTGCGCGGCAAGGCCGCGAGCGACGCCGCTGTGGTGCACGAGGCGTTCGTGGAGTTGATGTCCGGGCGGGGCCAGGTCACGCCGGACGAGGACGTGCTCGGAGACGGGGTGGCGTTCGCGGGTGTCGCGCGCTACCCGGCCCGGGTGAAGTGCGCGCTGTTGTCGTGGATGGCGTTCAAGGACGCCGCGGCACGCGCCGGGGTGGGCGTGAGCCCGGAGGTGAAGGCATGAGCGAGCGGCAGCGAGCGAATCATCGAAGCAGCGCGAAGGTGTCTCATGCCGGCGCCGAGCGAAGCGAGGGGGCGGCATGAGCGACGAGAACATGACCTCGGAGACCGGCGCGGTGGCGACCGACGGCACCGTCGCCGGTGGCGCGGCCGTCAATGGGGCTGTCGCCGGCGGCACTGCCGCGGGTGCGGCGGCGCCGGCCGGCGGCAAGGCCGCGATCGGTGACATCGAGGAGGCGATGAAGGACGTCGTCGACCCCGAGCTGGGCATCAACGTGGTCGACCTCGGCCTGGTGTACGGCGTCCACGTCGACGACGAGAACGTCGCCACCCTGGACATGACGCTGACCTCGGCGGCCTGCCCGCTGACCGACGTGATCGAGGACCAGGCGCGGCAGGCGCTGACCACCGGGCCCGGCGGCGGCCTGGTGAACGACATCCGGATCAACTGGGTGTGGCTGCCGCCGTGGGGCCCCGACAAGATCACCGACGAGGGGCGCGACCAGCTCCGCTCGCTCGGCTTCAACGTCTGACCGTTCTCCCGGTCACCGCCACGGGCGCGGCACCCCTGCCAAGGGGATGCCGCGCCCGTCGTGTCTGCGGGCTTGATCGACACCGTTACGCCGAAGTGGTGGGGTCGGAGTCGCTTTGATGCCGCTACATCGGCGTAGTGGTGTCGATCAAGGTGGGCTGTCGGCACTGCCATCGGCGGCGGGATCGGGACCGGCGAGATCTTGGTACGAGATCGCCCCTTGGGCGGCCGTTTCCTTCCGTGACCTCCTCGCTTCCCTCATGCCGGGAGCCGGCTCCCTCGTTGTGGGAAACTGTCCGCCTGTTCGGCTTGATCGACACCACTTCGCCGAAGTGGTGTGGTCGGAGTCGCTTTGATGCCGCTACATCGGCGTAGTGGTGCCGATCAAGGTGGGCTGTCGGCACTGCCATCGGCGGCGGGGCCGGGAACGGCGAGATCTTGGTACGAGATCGCCCCCGAGGAGGCAGATTCGTACCAAGATCTCCAGCCCAGCCCAGCCCAGCCGCGGGGTGCGCGTGCGGGCGCGCGGGAAAAGCGGTCGCGGGGTGGGGGAGTGGGGCGCAGGATGAGCGGGTGATCGAGGCGTACCCGAAGCAGGTATCTGTCCGTGCGGCCACTGCCGCGCGTCGACAGCGCACCCTGCCCTCGGCCGCCTCGACCCATCACCCGTCGTCGTGACCGGGGCGTTCCTGGCCGGCCTGGTCGCCGGCTACGGCGTCGCCATTCCGGTCGGCGCGATCGCGATCCTCATTCTCGGACTCAGCGCACGTACCTCGTTCCGGGTCGGTGCGGCTGCGGCGCTCGGCGTGGCCACCGCCGACGGGCTCTACGCTGCCGTGGCGGCGCTCGGCGGGGCCGCGGTGGCGAGCCGGCTCGCGCCGGTCGCGGGTCCGTTGCGGCTGGTCGCCGCGGGGGTGCTGCTGGCTCTCGCCTGCCTCACCGCCCGACGCGCGCTGCGCCCACCGGCCACAACGCACCCGCCGAGCCCGTCGGGCACGACGCAGGAGCCGAGTGCGCGGGGAGGCATGGACACGCCGGTTCGGGCGTTCGCCGCGGTTCTCGCGCTGACCCTGCTCAACCCGGCCACTGTGGTCTACTTCGTGGCGCTCGTCCTCGGCCGTGGCGACGTGCTCGGCTCCGGCCCGCCGGCCGCTGCCGCCTTCACCCTCGGGGTGTTCCTCGCCTCGGCGAGCTGGCAGGTGCTGATCGCCGGGGGCGGCTCGCTGATCGGCCGGGCCCTCACCGGCCCTCGGGGGCGGCGGGTCACCGCGCTGCTGTCCAGCGTCATCATCGCGGCCCTCGCGGTCGCTACTCTGTTCGGCGTCTGACCGAAGGGGACGGCCCGGCATGTCGGGCCGTTTGTCGGGCCGTTCATGATCCGTTACCGGGGGATCGGCCGAACCGGCAGCCCGGGGCGGCGGAAAGATCCAATCCCGGTCCGGTGTCCGACCACAGGTGTGCTCGGCCGTCAGGTCGGCCGTCTCCGCTGTGCGAAGCGCGGATCCCGTAGGCCGGGACGACCCGGATCACCGTCCAGGTAGAACCACATCGTCTTTGCGGGTGATGTTCGAGCTCGCGAGTGGTCCTAGGGTCACGGAACAATCCGTGGACCGTTCACGTACGTCCGGTCATCCCCGCCGGTCGTGCGCCAGTCCACACCCGACCGACCAGGGAGAAGACTTGAGGATCACCCTCGGGCGCCTGCCGCGCGACCGGCAACCCGCCGGACCGCCTCGGCGTGGACGGACCGCTGCCCTCCTCGTCGCCGCGCTGGCCGCGGCGACGCTTCCCGTTCTCGCGGCGCCCGCGCCCGCCTCCGCCGCTCCCGGCGTCCACGGACCGTGGCAGAAGGTGGACGGCACGCCGGCCGCTACGAAGGCGGGCCGCAAGGCCGCGATCAAGGCCAAGCGGCTGGCCGCGTACAAGCTGGACCGCGGCACCATGCAGGGCCTGCTGGACAAGGCGCCGGCCGAGAAGCGCGTGGCGGTGGCCCGGGTGGCGAAGCAGGTGGTGTCGCTGCCCGCTCCGGACGGCACGTTCCAGCGCTTCGAACTGGTCGACTCGCCGGTCATGGAGGCCGGCCTGGCCGCGAAGCACCCGGAGATCACCACGTACGCCGGCAAGGGCCTTGACGACCCGGCGGCGACCATCCGCGCGGACCTCACCCCGCTCGGGTTCCACGCCTCGGTCCGGTCGGCCAAGGGCAACTGGTACATCGACCCGTACTACCAGCGCGACCAGAGCCTGTACGCGAGCTACTTCGCCCGCGACCTGGAGCACCCGGAGGGCGAGTTCGTCGAGCGTGCGGACGTCACGCAGGAGGCGCACGCGCTGGCCGAGGAGATCGCCGAGGCAGACGTCCCGGCCGGGCCGCTGGTGAAGCTGCGCACCTACCGGGTGGCGCTGGTGACCGACCCGTCGTACGCCACCTACTTCGGCGCGGAGAACGTCACCGCCGCGAAGGTGACGCTGATGAACCGGGTCACCCAGATCTACGAGGACGAGACCGCGATCCGGCTCGTCCTGATCGACGACACCGACAAGACCAACCTGAACACGCCGGCCCTGGCCGCCGAGCCGAACGGCCCGTGCGGCGCGGCGGCCTGCTTCACGCCGGCTCAGCTCACCTCCTGCGGCGGCGGCACGCTCAGCCGGAACCGGATCGTGCTCGGCCAGCTGGTCGGCGCGAGCAACTACGACGTGGGCCACATCGGCCTGGGCGTCAACGGCGGCGGCGTGGCCAGCCTCGGTGTGATCGGCGGCAACGGCAAGGCGCAGGGCTGCACCGGCCTGCCGACGCCGGTCGGCGACTTCTACGCGGTCGACTACGTCTCGCACGAGATGGGTCACCAGTTCGCCGGCAACCACACCTTCAACGGCACGCAGTACAACTGCTCGGGCGGCAACCGCAGCGCGGCCAACTCGTACGAGCCGGGCAGCGGTTCGTCGATCATGGCGTACGCGGGCATCTGCCAGCAGGACAACCTCCAGCCGCACAGCGACCCGTACTGGTCGCACCGCAGCTACACCGAGATCACCAACTACGTCACCTCGAACCGCCCGGCGATCAACGAGGTGCAGAACGTCTCGCTGTACGGGTTCGACGCCGACGGTGACTCGTTCACCGTCAGCTACGCGGGCGCCGACTCGGCGCCGATCGTGCGAGGCGTCAACTACACCACCGCCGGCATCAAGGCCGCGATCGAGGGCATCGCCGGCTGGCCGGCCGGCGCGACCGTCACCGTGGCCGCGTTCGGTGGCAGCGGCACGCTCAACGACAACGGCTTCCAGGTGACCTTCGGTGGCACGCTGGCGACCACGAACGTGGCGTCGCTGGAGCTGACGAACGCCGCCGGTGCCTCCGGGTTCGTCGGTGAGACGGCGAAGGGCGGCGCCATCGACAACGGCGGCTGGCTGGTCGAGGAGACCACCAACCACGCCCCGGTGGTCACCGTGCCGGACACCGTCACCATCCCGGTGCGTACGCCGTTCGCGCTGACCGGCAACGCCACCGACGCCGACGGCGACACGGTCACGTACCTGTGGGAGCAGAACGACAGGGGTGCCACGACCGGCACCGCGCTGACGAACAACACGAAGGTCAACGGCCCGCTGTTCCGGGTGTTCGGCGAGGCGGCGATCGTGTCGCCGACCGACACGCTGAAGTACTACTCGCCGGGTCTGAACGCGGTCACCACCGACTCGACCCGGGTGTTCCCGGACCTGCGGCAGATCCTGGCCGGCAACACCAACGCCGCCACCGGCACCTGCCCGGCGCCCCCGGCGCCACCGGCCACCGGTGGCGCCTCGAACGTGCCGGCCGAGCTGGTCGACTGCTACTCCGAGTTCCTGCCCACCCGCGACTGGGTCGGCATCGCGGGTGACCGGACCCTGCACTTCAAGCTCACCGCCCGGGACGGGCGGCTGGGTGGCGGCGGCATCGGCAGCGCCGACGTCGCCGTGGTGCTCGCGCCGGACGCGGGTCCGTTCCTGGTGACCTCGCAGGACACCGCCGCGGTTCTGGACGGCGGCTCGACCCAGACCGTGACGTGGGACGTCGCGGGCACCGACGTGGCGCCGGTGAACGCCGCCCAGGTGAAGATCTCGCTGTCCGCCGACGGCGGGCTGACCTTCCCGTACGTGCTGGCCGAGCAGACCGCGAACATCGGCACCGCGACGGTGACGCTGCCGAACGTGGCGACCGGGAAGGCCCGGATCAAGATCGAGGCGCTCGGTAACGTCTTCTTCGACGTCAACGACGCCGACTTCACCATCCGCTCCGCCCCGGTCGTCACCAGCACCGCCCCGGACGGCGGCGTGCGCGTCCAGTACAGCGACGCGCTCTCGCCCGCTGTCACGGTGACCGCCACCGACGGCGACACCGCGGGCGCGGACCTGACCGCTGCCGCCACCGGGCTGCCCGCCGGCCTGTCCCTGGCCGTCACGAGCACCTCGGCGACGGACGCCCGCCCGGGTACGCGTACCTGGACGGTCGCCGGCACCACCACGGCGGCCCCGGGTGAGTACCCGGTCACCGTGACCGTGTCCGACGGCTCCGGGCTGACCGGCAGCACCTCGTTCACCGTCACCGTCGCCGCCGAGGACGCGGCGGTCAGCTGGGCCGGTGACACGCTCGTCAACACCGCGACAGGCGGCGCGTCCGGCCAGGCCCTGCTGCGGGCCGTGGTCCGGGACGGCTCGGTGCTGCCCGGCGCCACGGACACCACAGCCGGTGACATCCGTACCGCCACCGTCACCTTCACCAAGGACGGCGTGACGCTGTGCACCGGTGTGCTCGGCCTGCTCGGCACGGCCACCACCACCGCGTCCGCGGCGTGCACGGCCACCCTGCCGAAGGGCACGCACACCGTCACCGCGACCGTCGGCGGCAACTACACGGGCAGCACCACCGCCCAGGTGACTGTCGCCGTCTCCGACGGCGGGTTCCTCACCGGCGGCGGCGAGTTCACCGCCACCCTCTCGGCGGGGACCTACCCGGCCGACGTGAACTCCACGGTCGAGGTGGAGCTGAACGCGAAGCCGGGCAAGGCGAACAAGCCCGCCACGGGTAAGGCCGAGGTCGAGTTCCGCTCCGGCGGGAAGTCGTACACGATCAGGGCCGACACCGTCGACGCGCTCGGCGTCACCTCGGCGGGCAAGGCCGCCCTGGTGCGCTACCAGGCCGCCCTGTACGACAACAAGGGCAAGCTGGTGGCCTCCGGCCTGACCCTGGCCGTGACGGTGACCGACCGGGGCGCCCCCGGAAGGAACGACACCGTCGGGGTCACGCTGTGGAAGGGCGGCGCCCTGCTGTTCTCGTCCGACTGGACGGGCGGCGCGACCGCCGAGGTCAAGCTGAAGGGCGGCAACCTCACCGTCCACTGATCCACGGATAGGCGCGGGAGGGCACCGGTCACGGTGTCCTCCCGCGTTGCGTTCCCCGGCCCGTCGATGGCGTACCGTCGGGCCATGAGCAGCCGACCCGCCGCCGGGGGCGGCCGGTGGGTCGAGGTCGATCCCGGCCGCGTCGCCCGCTGGGTCGAGGGTTTCACCGACCGGCACGGCCCGCCGGCGACGACCGTCCAGGAGTACGGGCTGCTGCTCGCCGCCCCGGACGGCGCCACCGCCGAGTTGCACACTCCGCCCGGCGCGAGCGCGTCGGCGGACGTACCCGGATTCGTCGCCTCCGCCGCGGCGGCCCGACGGCTCGGTCTGCTGCTGGCCCGCAAGGGCGCCGTGGCGGTCGGTATCGCCGACGGCACCGACCTGGTGGTCTCCAAGGTGGACACCCGGTACGTGCAGGGGCGTACCGCGGCGGGCGGCTGGTCCCAGCAGCGGTTCGCCAGGCGGCGCGACAACCAGGCGAAGGCCGCCCTGGGCGACGCGGCCGAGCTGGCCGTACGCCTGCTGTTGCCGGAGGCGGGCACGCTGGCGGCGCTGGTGTGCGGCGGCGACCGGCGCGCGGTGGACACCGTGCTGGCCGACCGCCGGCTGGCCCCGCTCGCGGCGCTGCGCGCGCCGCGCCTGCTCGACGTGCCGGAACCCCGGCACGCGGTGCTGGTGGCCGCAGTCGCCGCCGCCCGGGCGGTCCACATCCTGGTCCGCTGAACAGGAAAGATCACCTCAAGACGTCGCAATCCCGCTCCTCCATGGTGCATCGAATCGACTCGATGCCTATCGTCGGTGTCACGAAGCCGGGTCTCCGGGCGACCCGCAGGGCAGCTTCGCCTCCGCCATCACGCGCCGACATCGTTGGGAGAGAACAACTTCATGAGCGGATATCAGGACGGCCGGCTGCGGGCCCGGTGGCGCCGTGCGACGAGGCTCCTCGTCGCGGCGGCGGCGATGAGCGCCGGAAGCCTCGTGCTCACCGCCGCGCTCACGGCCGGTACGGCGAACGCGGGCCCGGTGCAGCGCGCCGCGCTCGCCGCGCCCACCGTCAGCAGCGTCACCGCGGGCGGCGCGCACACATGCGCGATCAGCACCGACGGGGGACTGTGGTGCTGGGGCTCGAACTACGGCGGCCAGCTCGGCGACGGGACCACCACGAACCGCAGCGCCCCGACGCGGGTCGGCACCGCCACCTGGACGAACGTCGACGCCGGCTCCGGGCACACCTGCGCGGTCCGCACCGACGGGACGCTGTGGTGCTGGGGCTCGAACTTCCGGGGTCAACTCGGCGACGGGAGCACCACCAGCCGCAGCACCCCGGTGCAGGTCGGCACCGCGACCACCTGGGCCCGGGTCGACGCCGGCCCCCAGCACACCTGCGCGATCCGCACCGACGGCACGCTCTGGTGCTGGGGCTTCAACCGGACCACGCAGCTCGGCGTCGGCGCCTCGCCGTACGTCGCGAACGCCCCGCTGCAGGTCGGCACGGCCACCGACTGGGTGAGCGTCTCGACCGGCTACGGGCACACCTGCGGGATCCGGACCGGCGGCACGCTCTGGTGCTGGGGGTCCAGCTCGGACGGCCAGCTCGGGCTCGGCAACCTGGCGCCCCAGACCGCGCCCGCGCAGGTCGGCACCGCGACCGGGTGGACCGGCGTCGCGGCCGGGTACGCGCACACCTGTGGGGTCCGCTCCGGCGCGCTGTGGTGCTGGGGTGAGAACGGGTACGGGCAGCTCGGCGTGAGCGGCACGTACCGGACCGCGCCGGTGCAGATCGGCACGGCCACCACGTGGAACCGGATCGCCGCCAGCAGCGACACGTCCTGCGCGTCGCGTACCGACGGCAGCCTGTGGTGCTGGGGCAAGAACTCGGCCGGGCAGGTGGGCGACGGCAGCACCACCCACCGGTCCGCGCCCGTCCAGGCCGGTACGGCCACCACCTGGACCGGCGGCCTCGCGGTCACCGACCACGGCTGCGGCATCCGTACCGACGGCGGTCTGTGGTGCTGGGGTGACAACAGCGGTGGTCAGCTGGGCGACGGCACCACAGTCAACCGGTCCACGGCGGGTCAGGTGACCCTGCCGGCCTGACCGGCCCCCCGGACACGACATCGGCCCCGCACCGTCGGTCTGGCGGCGGTGCGGGGCCGATACGCCGGGCTGCTACTGGCCCGAACCGAAGGTGTCGCAGGACTTCGGGTCACCGGTGGTGAAGCCCTTGGTGAACCACTGCTTGCGCTGCTCCGAGCTGCCGTGGGTGAACTCGTCCGGGTTCACCGGCCGGCCGGACCGCTGCTGGATCGCGTCGTCGCCGATCTTCTCGGCGGTGTCGATGGCCTGCGAGATGTCCTGCTCGGTGATGCTGGTGAAGATCTTCTGGCCCTTGTCGTCGGCCGTGCCGGTGGCGTTCTTCGCCCACGCCCCGGCGTAGCAGTCGGCCTGCAGCTCCAGCTTCACCGAGAGCGCGTTCGCGCTCTGCGGGTCGCGCTGCTGCTGGCGGCGCATCTGCGCCTCGGTGCCGAGCAGGTCCTGCACGTGGTGGCCGTACTCGTGGGCCAGCACGTACGGCTGGGCGAACTCGCCCTCGGCGCCGAGCTGGTCGGCGAGCAGCTTGTAGAAGGTGAGGTCGATGTAGACCAGGTCGTCGGCCGGGCAGTAGAACGGGCCCACGCCCGAGTCGGCAGCGCCGCAGGCGGTGCTCACGTTCTGGCTGAAGAACACCGTCTTCGACGGCCGGTACTGCTCGCCGAACGCCTCCGGCATCGCGGTACGCCAGTACGCCTGGATCGAGTTGACGTAGAGCGCGTTGCGGCAGTCGAGCTGCTTCAGCGCGTCCTGCGCCGAGCACTTCTGCTCCAGCGAGGTGTTGTCGCCCTGCTCGTCACCGCCGCCGTTGGTGGCGGCGTTGAGGCCGAAGCCGCCGCCCACCAGGGCGACCAGTACGGCGATGATGATGCCCACGATCCCGCCCCGGCCGCCGCCGATCGGGATCGGAATGCCCATCCCGCCGCCTCCGCCGGACCCTCGCCGGTCGTCCACCTGGCTGGTGTCGACCCGCGCGTTCTCGTTCAGCTCCATGTTGACCCCGATCACCGATGTGTCCGTATGTGATGGTTGCGGTACCGGACCGGGTCCGGACGGCGGTCTCCGTACCCGATGATCTTGCACGGTAATCCGGGGGAGAGGGCCCGCGGGGACCGGTACACTTGGCCCCGTGCTGCGCTGCGAAGGCTGAACCGCCCCGCGCCGACGGGAAATACCACCCGCCGGCGCTTTCGCGTGCCCTGAATCAGCCCTTCCGGACCCGAGAGCGAGTACTCCGAGATGATCACTGCCACCGGCCTGGAACTGCGTGCCGGTTCCCGGATCCTGCTGTCCGACACCACCCTGCGGGTGCAGCCGGGCGACCGGATCGGCCTGGTCGGCCGTAACGGCGCCGGCAAGACCACCACGCTCAAGGTGCTCGCCGGGGAGGGGCAGCCGTACGGCGGGCAGATCGATCGGCGCAGCGCCATCGGCTATCTGCCGCAGGATCCGCGTACCGGTGACCTGGACGTCACGGGCCGGGACCGGGTGCTCTCCGCCCGCGGCCTGGACGTGCTCATGGCGCAGATGAAGGAGCTGGAGAACAAGCTCGCCGAGGGCGCCGACGACGAGCGGCTGGTCCGCCGCTACGGCGCGCTGGAGGACCAGTTCGCCTCGCTCGGCGGCTACGCGGCCGAGGCCGAGGCGGCCCGCATCTGCGCCAATCTCGGCCTGCCCGACCGGGCCCTGGCGCAGACCATCGGCACGCTGTCCGGCGGTCAGCGCCGCCGCATCGAGCTGGCCCGGATCCTGTTCCGCGACGCGGGCGAGAACGGCGGCGGCATCCTGCTGCTCGACGAGCCCACGAACCACCTCGACGCCGATTCGATCACCTGGCTGCGCGGCTTCCTCGCCAACCACAAGGGCGGCCTGATCGTGATCTCCCACGACGCCTCGCTGCTGGAGGCCGTCGTCAACAAGGTCTGGTTCCTGGACGCCACCCGGTCCGTGGTCGACACGTACAACCTGGGCTGGAAGGCGTACCTGGAGGCGCGCGAGACCGACGAGCGGCGCCGCCGCCGGGAGCGCGCAAACGCCGAGAAGAAGGCCGGCGCCCTGATGGCGCAGGCGGACAAGATGCGGGCCAAGGCCACCAAGACCGTCGCCGCGCAGAACATGGCCCGGCGCGCCGAGCGCCTGCTCTCCGGCCTGGACGAGGTCCGCGTCGCGGACAAGGTCGCGAAGGTGCGCTTCCCGAGCCCCGCGCCGTGCGGCAAGACGCCGCTGACCGCGACCGGCCTGTCCAAGTCGTACGGGTCGCTGGAGATCTTCACCGACGTGAACGTCGCGGTGGACCGGGGTTCCCGGGTGGCCATCCTCGGTCTCAACGGCGCCGGCAAGACCACGCTGCTGCGGATGCTCGGCGGGCTGCTGGAGCCGGACACCGGCGAGGTACGCCCCGGGCACGGGCTGCGGCTCGGCTACTACGCCCAGGAGCACGAGACGCTCGACGTGGACCGGACGATCCTGGAGCACATGCGCAGCGCCGCGTCCGACCAGACCGACACCGACCTGCGCAAGATCCTCGGCGCGTTCCTGTTCTCCGGCGAGGACGTGGACAAGCCGGCCGGGGTGCTCTCCGGCGGCGAGAAGACCCGGCTGGCGCTGGCCACGCTGGTCTGCTCCGGCGCCAACGTGCTGCTGCTGGACGAGCCGACGAACAACCTCGACCCGGTCAGCCGCGAGCAGGTGCTCGACGCGATCGCCCGCTACCCGGGCGCGATCGTGCTGGTGACGCACGACCCGGGCGCGGTCACCGCGCTCAAGCCGGACCGCGCCATCCTGCTGCCCGACGGCGACGAGGACGCCTGGTCCGACGACCTCCTGGAGCTGGTAGAACTCGCCTGACCCCGCTCTCCTCCCCCAGGGCACTCTGCTGGTCGATCATGAAGTTGGCGGCACTTTTGGAGATCCACATCGCCGTCAACTTCATGATCGACGGGGTGGGGTCTGTGGGGTCTGTGGGGTCGACGGGCTCGTCCGGCGGGGCGGTACGGATCAGCCGGCCGGAAGGATCACTCTATCGGGAAGCTGACATTGCGTAGCGTGTCGGTTGGCGAATAGTTGATATCTGGCGCATGATCGTCCGAGGCGGTCTAATAGGTGGGACCGTATCCGAACCGCACAGTCTGGGACGTGAGGAATCAGCATGGCAGCCACCGGCACAGCCACCAGCACTGAGAAGGGTCGCCGGATCGTCGGGGCCGAGCGTCAGACGCTCGCCAAAGACCTGGTAAAGCGGTACACCGGCGGAGAGAGCATCCGTGCTCTGGCGGCCTCGACCGGCCGTTCCTACGGGTTCATCCACCGGGTGCTCACCGAGTCCGGGGTGCAGCTGCGGCAGCGCGGCGGCGCCCGGCGCCGGAAGAAGGCGTGACCCGCCCCCCAGCGTCGTCCATCAGCGCGTTCCGGGGCGTCCGGTGACCGCCGAGACGACCGGAGTGCGCTTCGACTGCGACGGGCCGGTCGCGACGGTGACGTTGTGCCGGCCCGACGTACTCAACGCCCAGACCCCGGCGATGTGGCGCGCCATGAGCGACTTCTCCCGGGACCTGCCCGGCGACGTGCGCGTCGTCGTCGTACGCGGGGAGGGGCGCGCCTTCTCCGCGGGCCTGGACCTGGCGGTCGCCGGTGCGACCGGGCCGGGCTCCTTCGCCGAGCTGGCCGCGATGCCGGAGGCGGAGTGCGCCGACCGGATCGCCGAGTACCAGGGCGGCTTCACCTGGCTGCACCGGCCGGACGTGGTGTCCATCGCCGCGGTGCAGGGCCACGCCATCGGCGCCGGCTTCCAGCTCGCGCTGGCCTGTGACATGCGGGTGCTCGCCGCCGACGCGAAGCTCTCGATGGCCGAGGTGACCCTCGGCCTGGTTCCCGACCTGGCCGGCACGCGCCGCCTCGTCGAGCTGGTCGGCTACTCCCGGGCGCTGGAGATCTGCGCCACCGGCCGGCGGATGGACGCCGCCGAGGCGGACCGGATCGGCCTGGCCACGCTCGTGGTGCCGAACGACGAGCTGGACGGCGCCGTGCGTGATCTCTCCGCCGGGCTGCTCGCCAACAACCGGGACGCGATCATCGAGATCAAGGCGCTGCTCGCGGGCGCGGTCGACCGTTCGCACGCCGAGCAGCAGCGCGCCGAGCGGGAGGCGCAGACCCGGCGGATCCGGGACCTGGCCGGGCGGGGCGAATAGCCGGTACGGCGATTTCGTAAGGACCGTTCGGGAAGATCTGGGTTACTCGCGAGGTTGTCACAGGCGTCGGGAGAATGGACTCCGACGGTTCATGCTGCCCCGACGACCCGGAGGTGACGAGTGTCCCACCCGATGGCCGGCGGCGGCATGGGCGGCTGGAGCATGCTCCGGTCGCTGCGTAACCGCGACGAGGTCTCCGCCCACGAGCTCAAGCGCGGCACCGCCCGGCGGATCGTCGCGTTCGCCCGGCCCTACCGGCGCGACATCGTCGTCTTCCTGATCACCGTGATCGTCGCCGCGGTGATCGGCGTGGCCACGCCGCTGCTCGCCGGCGACGTCATCGACGCGATCGCCGGCGGCGGAGCGGACGCCCGCTCGACTGTCGTCCGGCTCGCCCTGATCATCGCCGCGCTCGCCGTGGCCGACGCGGTCTTCTCCCTGATCCAGCGCTGGTATTCGGCCCGCATCGGCGAGGGCATCATCCTCGACCTGCGCACCCGGGTCTACGACCACGTCCAGCGGATGCCGCTGCAGTTCTTCACCCGCACCCAGACCGGCGCCCTGGTCAGCCGGCTCAACAACGACGTGCTCGGCGCCCAGCGGGCGTTCACCTCGACGCTGTCCGGGGTGGTCAGCAACGTCATCCAGCTCGTGCTCACCGCGGCTGCGATGCTTGTGCTGTCCTGGCAGATCACCGTGCTGGCGCTGGTGCTGCTGCCGATCTTCATCATCCCGGCCCGCCGGGTGGGCCGGCGCCTGGCCGAGATCACCCGCGAGTCGTACAACCTCGACGCCAAGATGAACGCGACGATGACCGAGCGGTTCGGCGTCGCCGGCGCGCTGCTGGTCAAGCTGTTCGGCGCGCCGGAGGTGGAGGCCGACCGGTTCGCCCGCCGGGCCGAGCGGGTGCGTGACATCGGCATCCAGTCCGCCATGTACTCGCGGACGTTCTTCGTGGCGATGCTGCTCGTCGCGTCGCTGGCCCAGGCGCTGACGTACGGCGTCGGTGGCTGGCTGGCGGTCACCGGTGCGGTCAGCGCCGGCACCGTGGTCAAGCTGGCGCTGCTGCTGACCCGTCTCTACGGTCCGCTGACCGCGCTGTCCAACGTGCGGGTCGACGTGATGAGCGCGCTCGTCTCCTTCGACCGGGTCTTCGAGGTGCTCGACCTGCGCCCGACCATCGCCGAGAAGCCCGACGCGGTGGCGGTGCCGCGCGGCAACGGCCGGGTCGAGTTCCGCGACGTGCGCTTCCGCTACCCGAGCGCCGCCGAGGTGTCCCTCGCCTCCCTGGAGGAGGTCTCGACCCTCGACCGGACGGTGAACGAGCCGGTGCTCAGGGGCGTCTCGTTCGCCGTCGAGCCGGGTCAGATGGTGGCCCTGGTCGGTCCGTCCGGCGCCGGCAAGTCGACGCTGTCCATGCTGATCTCCCGGATCTACGACGTCAGCGACGGCCAGGTGCTGGTCGGTGGCGTCGACGTACGGGACGCGACGCTCGCCTCCCTGCGCGACGAGATCGGCGTGGTCACCCAGGACTCGCACCTGTTCCACGAGACGATCCGGGAGAACCTGCGCTACGCCAAGCCGGACGCCACCGACGACGAGATCTGGGCGGCGCTGGCCGGCGCGCAGGTCGCCGACCTGGTCCGGGCGCTCCCGGACGGGCTCGACACGACTGTCGGCGAGCGGGGCTACCGCTTCTCCGGCGGCGAGAAGCAGCGCATCGCCATCGCCCGGCTCCTGCTCAAGGCCCCGTCGATCGTGATCCTCGACGAGGCCACCGCCCACCTGGACTCGGAGAGCGAGGCGGCGGTGCAGCGGGCGCTGTCGGTGGCGCTGACCGGGCGTACCGCGCTGGTCATCGCGCACCGGCTCTCCACGGTGCGCGACGCCGACCAGATCCTGGTGCTCGACGAGGGCCGGATCGTGGAGCGCGGCCGGCACGACGAGCTGGTGGCGGTCGGTGGCCTGTACGCCGAGCTGTACCGCACCCAGTTCGCGGTCACCGACTCGCCCGCGCCCCACGCCGAGGCCGAGCAGCCCGAGCCGGTGGTGACCACGGTGCCGATGGGCACCTACGTCGCCCACGAGGCCATGCCCCCGGCCGCCGCCAACTAGCGACCCGACGAGGCCACACGACCGACCGGCCAGCCGACTGACCGACGGGCCGACTGACCGGCCGGGCCACCGACGGCCCGCCGGCACCGGACGACCGAGGCCTAACCTGCGGCGACCGCGGCGCGCAGCTCGGCGAACGCGGCACCGAGCGTCTCCGGCGTGAAGTGGGCGTTCAGGCCGCTCGGGTTGGGCAGCACCCAGAGCCGGGCCGCCGCGAGCGGCTCCGGCTGCGGCCCGAAACCGGCCTTCGGCCGGGCGAACCCGATCCGGTACGCGGTCACTCCGACCACCGCCACCCAGCGCGGCCGGTAGTGCTCGACCTTCGCGGTGAGCGTGGCCGCGCCGTCGACCAGTTCGCCGGCGGTCAGCTCGTCGGCACGGGCGCTGGCCCGGGCCACCATGTTTGTGATGCCGAGGCCCAGCGCCGGAAGCGTGTCCTGTTCGCTGGGGTGCAGCAAACGCGGCGTGAAGCCGCCCCGGTGCAGGGCGGGCCAGAACCGGTTGCCCGGCCGGGCGAAGTGCCAGCCGGTGGCCGCCGACCACAGGCCCGGGTTGATGCCGACGAACAGCACGTCCAGGCCGGGCGCGATCACGTCGGGCAGCAGCCGGTCGGCCGCCGCGGCGAGCTGCTCGCGGCTGGGCCGGGGATGGCGGCGGGCGGGCGTGCCCGGTCCTGGCGCGGCCTCGGGCCGCCCACCGCCCGGCCGCCGTCGATCGCTCACCGGCCCACCGTCCCGAGTGACCGGCCCGCCGCGGGCGCGGCAACCCGCACCCGGCTCAGCGGAGCCGCCGCCGCGGGAAGCACCGGTGCCGGCGCGGGAAGCCCGGCCACCGTCACAGCCCGCGCAGCGCGCCGCCGTCGACCGGAACGGTGATCCCGGTGACGTACCCGGCGGCGGGGGAGAGCAGGAACGCGGCCACCCTGCCGAACTCCGCCGGGTCGCCGATGCGTCCGAGCGGGATCGCCGCCTCGGCCTGCGCGCGGGCCCGCTCGGGGTCGCCGGAACCGGCAAGCAGCTCCCGGTTGCGGTCGGTCATGATCCGTCCAGGCAACAGGCTGACCACGCGTACGCCGCGCGGGCCGAACTCGTCCGCCATGTCCTTCGCGACGCCGGCCAGCCCCGGCCGCAGCCCGTTGGAGATGCCGAGGCCGGGCAGCGGTCCGCGTACCGAGGTGGACAGCACCAGCCCGATCGCGCCGCCGTCGGTGAGCGCCCCGGCAACCGTGCGGGCGAGCCGGACGCTGCCCAGGAAGACCGTCTCGAACGACTCCCGCCACTGCTCGTCGGTGACGGTGGCGGCGGTGCCGGGCGGTGGGCCACCGACCGAGATCAGCGCGCCGTCGAGGCGGCCGAAGTGTTCGCGGGCGGCGGCGACGAGCCGCTCCGGGGTGGCGGGGTCGGCGAGGTCGGCGGTCAGCCCGATCGCCCGCTGCGGGTCACCGAGCGCCTCGATCGCGGCGGCCACCCGGTCCGGGGTACGCGCGGAGATGACCACCCGGGCGCCGTCGGCGACGAGTTGTTCGGCGGTGGCGAAGCCGAGGCCGCCGGAGGCGCCGGTGAGCACGTACACCCGGTCGGCGAGTCCGAGATCCATGCACCGATCCTGCCGTACCGGCGGGTGCCTGTCAGCGCGGGGCGGGCCGCACCAGGCGTACCCGGCCGGCGACCTGAACCGCGACGGCGCCGCCGGCCCGGGCGAGGGCCGGCAGCCGGCGTGGCCGGGGCGGGCGGCGGCCGTCGTAGCGGCTCGCGGCCTCGCGCGCGGCCAGCTCCTCCGCGCCCAGCGGCGGCAGCGCGTTCCGGCCGCGCAGGTCGCGGGCGAGGTCCCAGCCGTCGCGCAGCGACCCGTTCGTGGGGCGGCCGTCGGCCCACGTGGTGAACGCGGCCGGCCAGTCCGGCCCGAGGCCGGCGGCGAGCAGCGGCCAGTGCCGGGCCACGTCCCCGGCCCGCTTGCGCAGCAGCGCCCGGCGGGCCGCCTCGACCGGGGCCGGGGCGAAGCCGCGCGGCAGCGGTCCACCGGCGACGAGCGCGGCGACCAGTTCGGCCTGCCGGGCGGCCAGGTCGCCGCTCACGTGACCACCGGGTGGCCGGACGCGGCGGCCAGCGCGTCCAGCTCGCCGCGCAGCTCGGCGGCGGGCGGGTAGTGCCCGTCGCGTTCCAGCAGCAGCGCGGGCGGCGGGCGCCTGGTGCACAGCTCGCGGACCAGGTCCAGCACGGCCTCGGGCACCGGATCGGTGTGCGTGTCGTGGTAGAAGCCGCCGTGCTCGGCGCCGCCCGCGACGTGCACGTAGGCGATGCGTTCCAACGGCAGCCGGTCCAGCAGCGCGGCCGGGTCGCCGCCCCGGTTGCGGGCGTTGGCGTGCACGTTCGCCACGTCGAGCAGCAGCAGCGCGTCGGTGGCGTCGAGGATCTCGGTGAGGAAGTCCGCCTCGTCCAGCTCGTCGTCCGGCCAGTCGAACAGCGCCGCGATCGGTTCCAGGGCCAGCGGCACCGGCAGCTCCGCCTGCGTCCGCCGCACGTTCGCCACCACCGCGGCGACCGCCTCGCGGCTGCGCGGCAGCGGCAGCAGGTGACCGGCCTCCAGGCCGCCGGCCCGCACGAACGCGATGTGCTCGCTCACCAGCGGCGCGTCCAGGGCCGTGGCCACCCCGGCCAGGTGCGCCACCCGGGCCCGGTCGACAGGCTCCGCGCCGCCGAGGGACAGCCGCACCCCGTGGGGTACGACGTCGACGCCGCGTCCGCGCAGCTCGGCGAGCCCGTCCGGGAGCGGCCCGGCCGGGGCGACCGCCTCCGCGACCACCTCGACGAAGCGCAGCCCCGGCAGCCCGGCGACGAAACCGGCGATCTCGGGGCGCCAGCCGATGCCGACGCCGGACGGGCCGCTCATCCGCCGCACCCGCCTCCGCCGCAGCCACCGCCCCCGCCGCACGAGCTGCCGCCCCCGCAGGAGCTGCCGCCGGCGGTCGCCCCGCCGCCGCACGAGGTGCCGGAGCTGGCGCCGCCCGCGTTGCCCATGGCCTGCCGCTGGATCTCGGCCTGCTCCGCGAAGCCCGGATCCATGGTCCAGAGCGTGGCGGTGCCGAACAGCGCCACGCCCAGCGCCACGTCCGTCGCACCGTACGTGGAGTACGCCGGCCCGGCGGCCGGTCGCAGCCAGGCGTGCCGGCGGCGCATGTCGTTCAGCGCGGCGGTGGCCGCCCGGGTGCGCCAGGGCACGCGGTTGAGCAGCACGAACGCGAGGCCGAGCGGGAACAGGCTGAGCAGCAGCCAGCCGGTGGGCCGGTCGTTCAGCAGCCCGGAGACCACGCGCACGATGCCGATGACCAGCAGGGCTCCGACCAGCAGGGCGCCGCGCCGCAGCGTCCGGCGCCGCTCCTGGTCCAGGGCGAGACCTCGGCGTACCAGGCCGTCGCGCAGCTCGTCGAGCGCACGCCGCACCCACTCGTCGGCGGCCAGGTCCCGGGTCCGCAGGCCGCGGCTCGCCGCGTGGTGGACCGCCTGGTCCAGCGGAGTGGCACCGGCCGGCAGCGGACCGCCGGTGGTGAGCCGCCGGTCCGGCCGGACGCCGACCGCGCCGGCGTGGCGCAGCCCGCCGAGCGCGGCCCAGACGGCGAGCTGGTCACCACCGTTGAGGTAGGCGACCTGCTGCGGACCCAGGTCCCCGTACGCGGTCACCGGCGTGCCCGCCAGCATGCGCCGCCGGTACACGATCGCACCGATGACCAGGACGACGGCGAGCAGGAGGTACCAGCGCAGGAATACGGGGCCGGGGATGCCCCAGGTGTCGGAGGGGGTCATCGTCTGCTCCTGTCGCGAGGAGGGGTCGCGGCTCATTGTGGAGCAGGCGCGCCAGAGTCGATCTCCTGGAGGGGCGTAGTTACCGGACCGAGACCGGCGCCGGTTCAGTGCCGGCGGACGGCCTCCTCGACCAGGTCGAGCACCCGGGCCAGGTCGCCGGCCGGACGGCCCATCGCCAGGTGCAGCACCAGCCCGTCGTAGGCCAGCTCCAGGAACTGGGCGAGCACGTCGATCGGCACGTCGTCGCGGAGGACGCCGGCTTCGCGCTGGCGCAGCAGGCGCTCCCGGGTGGCCGCGGCGATGGCCTCGGACCGTTCCGCCCAGCGCTTGGCGAATGCGGGGTCGGTGCGCAGCCGGCGGGAGACCTCCAGCTGGCTGCCGAGCCAGCCGGTGGTGTCCGGCGAGACGGCCCGGGCCAGCAGGTCGCGCATGACCTGCACGAGGCCGTTGCGGGCCACCGTCTCCACCATCGCGGCGGCGTCGTCCTCGGCCACGGCGAGGAAGAGGGAGTCCTTGTCCCGGAAGTGGTGGAAGATCGCGCCCCGGGACAGGCCGGTGGCCTCCTCCAGTCGCCGTACGGTGGCGCCCTCGTAGCCGTGCCGGGCGAAACACGCCCGCGCCGCCGCGAGGATCTCCTGTCGGCGCGCGTCGAGCTGGTCCTGACTTACTCTGGGCACGAACGGATCGTCGCAGGTGGAACCGGCCGATGCAAACCGTACGTACGGCTTGAGAAGCGCCGACACTTGATCATCTGGCACCGCCCGATGGTTACGATCGGCGGGTGACCGCCCTTCCCGCGCGCCCGCTCACCGTCGCCGCCGTCCAGGCCCAGCCCGTCCCCGGCGACGTCCCCGGCAACGCCCGCACCGCCGCCCGCCTCGTCGGCCGGGCCGAGGGCGCCCGCGTCGTGGTGCTGCCCGAGCTGTTCCTGCCGGCGTACCACCCGCCGACGCTCGGCGCCGACCCGGAGGGCACGGACGTGGCAGCCGACGCCGACGGCCGGGTGAGCGACGTCCGGCTGGACCCGCTGCGCTCCGCCGCCGCCGACGCGGGCGCCGCAGTGGTGATCGGCGCCGCCGTCCGCCACCCCGACCGGCGGCGCACCATCTCCTCGCTCGTCGTGGACCCGGCCGGCACGGTCACCGCCGCGTACGACAAGCAACAGCTCTGGAGCGGCGAGCGGGAGCTGTTCGACGCCGGCCGCCGGGGCGCGACGCTCGAGGTCGACACGTGGCGGCTGGGACTGGGCGTCTGCTACGACGGCTGCTTCCCGGAGCACGCGCGGGCCGCCGCCCGCGACGGCGCGCACGGCTACCTCTGCCCGAGCGGCTACCTGGCCGGCTCGGCACACCGCCGCGACCTCTACTACGCGGCCCGCGCGCTGGACAACACCATGTACGTGGTGTTCGCCAACGCGGTCGGCGGCGCCGATCCGTGGCGCTTCAACGGCGGCGCGGCGGTGTACGACCCGGAGGGCCGGCCGCTGGCCCGGGGTGCCGACACCGGCGAGGACGTGCTGGTGGCCACGCTGGACCCGGACGCGCTGGCCGCCACCCGCGCGGCGCACACGATGCTGCTGGACCGCCCGCTCGACGCCGGGGCGGCTCGCGCCGTCCTCGTGGTCTGATCGCCGTGGCGGGGCCCTCGGCCCTGTCGGTGCTCCGGCCCGTCCCGTAGGGTGCCCAGGTGCCGTTGCTCCTGCTCGATCTGGACAACACCCTGCTGGACCGCGACGGGCCGTTCCGCGCCTGGGGAGAACGCTTCCTGGACGGCATCGGCGCGCCGCCGGCCGACCTCGACTGGTTGGTGTCCGTGGACGCGGACGGGCTGACCAACAGGTGGGACGTGGCGGATGCGATCCGCGACCGGTACGCGCTGCGCATCCCCTCGATCGACCTGGTCGACGAGCTGCACGACGGCGTGGTGGCCCACATGCGGCTGGACCCGCTGGTGGCCTGCGCGCTGCGGATCGCCGCCGACGCGGGCTGGGTGCCGGTGGTGGTCACCAACGGCGCGTCTCGTCAACAGGACGCCAAGATCCGCAAGACCGGCCTGGACCGGTACGTCGCCGACTGGGTGATCTCCGAGGAGGCGGGCGTCAGCAAACCGAACCCGAGGATCTTCGCGCTCGCCGCCCAGCGGGCCCGGATGCCGCTGCGCGGCGCGTGGGTGGTGGGCGACAGCCCGGAGGCGGACATCGGCGGCGCGACGGCTGTGGGCCTGCCCAGCGTCTGGCTGCACCGGGGACGCCGCTGGTCCGATCCGAGGTTCGCGCCCACCCGGATCGAGGACGGTCTGATCGCGGCCGTCGCGGCCGTCCTGGCCGGCTGACGGCGCTCGGCGGCGCGGGCCGGCGGCGGCACAGCGGCGCGGGCCGGCCGGCGGCCGCGGCGGCACGGTGGCGCACCGCGCGGAAAATCCGTTGACCCGCCGCGGGCGGGACACGAGCATGGTGCCGCGCGAGTGCGCAGCCGGGTGTGCCCGGTCGAGGAGAGGGGGTCGGTCATGGCCGTTTTCGCAGGGTCGTACCACCTGCCTCCACCAGCCTCGATCGAAGGACAGATCCACCCGTGCGCGATCACGACATCCCGGCGCCGCAGCGCCGTGGCCGCGGCAAGAGCCGCTTCGACGACGACGAACCCGACTTCCTGAAGCGGGGGCGGCGTACCCCGCCGGCCCTCACCGACCCGGACGCCGAGCCCGAGGCGGAGGACGCCTGGTCCTCCTGGGACCAGGCCGTCCACGGCCCCGAGCCGCATCCGGAGTGGCTGGTCACCGAACTGGCCGCCCGGGACACCGAGCTCGGGGTGCTCAAGACCGGCAAGGAGGCGGACGTCCACCTGGTCCGCCGTGCCGTGCCGGGTACCGACCGCGCCTGCCTGCTCGCGGTCAAGCGCTACCGCGACGCCCAGCACCGGCTGTTCCACCGCGACGCCGGTTACCTGGAGGGCCGCCGGGTACGCCGGTCCCGTGAGATGCGGGCGATGACCGGCCGTACCGCGTTCGGCCGGCAGATGATCGCCGGCCAGTGGGCGGCGGCCGAGTTCGCCGCGTTGTCCCAGCTCTGGGAGATCGGGGCCGCCTCCGGGCGGATCGCCGTGCCCTACCCGGTGCAGCTGCTCGGCACCGAGCTGATGCTGGAGTTCGTCGGCGACGCCGAGGCGGGGGAGGCCGCGCCGCGGCTGGCCCAGGTCCGGCCCGACGACGACGAGCTGCGCGACCTGTGGGACCAGCTCGTGGAGGCGCTGACGGTGCTCGCCCGGGCCGGGTACGCACACGGCGACCTGTCCCCGTACAACCTGCTGGTGCACGCGGGCCGGCTGGTGATGATCGACCTGCCCCAGGTGGTCGACGTGGTGGCGAACCCGCAGGGGGCCGACTTCCTGGCCCGCGACGTGCGGGTGGTGGCCGCCTGGTTCACCGCCCGCGGGATGCCCGCGACGGTGACCGACCCGGCGGCGCTGACCGAGGCGCTGCTGCGGGAGGCGGGCGTCCGCTGACCGGCCGGCGTCCCGGGCGGGAGACCGCCCGGGACGCCGGTCCGGGTCACTGGAGGTAGCGCTCGACCTCCGGCACCGGGCGTTCGCCCTGGGCGTCCGGGTCGCCGTGTGCCTGGCGGGCGGCCCGGCGACGGCGCAGCAGGTCCCAGCACTGGTCCAGGGACTCCTCCAGCGCGCGCAGCCGCTCCCGCGCCTCGTCGTCGGTGCCGGCCTCGTGCTGCTGCGCGTCGGCACGCAGCCGGTGCTCCTCGTCGACGAGTTCCGAGATCCGGCTCAGGATGGTCTTGTCGTCCATGCCCGAAGCTTGGCACAGCGGACGGGCCCGCGCCCGCGTTCTGCCGCCGTCCGTCAGAGGTGAGCGTTGCTCGCTCTCCGCAACGACCACTGTGTACGCGAGTGACGCATATCCCACGGGCTCCATTCTCGACAAAGAGATTGTTGTTACGTGAAATATCCTCCGACCTGCCTTTTGATCTGCGGCTCAGGATGGCATGCTCGCGAGCAACGTCACGGGTCGATACGGAGTCGCGACCCTGAGTCAACCGAGGGAGCGTTCAGGTGCCCGAACCGACGGACACACCGAGGCCCACCGGCCGACCCCGAACCGTGCCGCTGCGGCAGATCCTGCCGGCGGTGCTCCGCGACCCCGCCCGGGCACTCATCGACATCGGCAACCGTACCGAAGGTGAACTGGTCCGGCTCAACCTCGGCTCGTTCCGCCCCTACCTGGTCACCCACCCCAAGCACGTGCAGCACGTCCTGCGTGACCGGGCGGACAACTACGAACGGGCCGGTGACGGGCTGTTCTGGCGCCCGGTCAAGCGCCTGTTCGGCGAGGGGATCCTCGGCGAGGGGCAGATCTGGTCGGCCAGCCGCCGGATGCTCCAGCCGATGTTCACCGCCAAGCGGGTCGAGGCGCTGGTCGACGGGATGGCCGACGCCATCCGCGACGCGGTCGACGAGCTGGACGAGCCGGCCCGCGCCGGGCAGCCGGTCGACATCGGCGTGGAGCAGGCGCGCATCGTCAGCCGGGCGATCATGAAGGTGCTGTTCGCCGACCGGATCTCGGTGCCGGACGCGATGCGCGTGATCGAGGCGCAGGACCGGATCGCCACCGCCGTCATCCCCCGGATCATCGTGCCGTTCGCGCCGCTGTCCCTGCCGATGCCCGGCGACCGCACGTTCGCCCGTGCCGTCCGCATCGTCGACGACGTGCTGGTGCCGATCGTCCGCGAGACGCGGGAGTCCGCCGACCAGGGCGACGACGTCATCTCGACGCTCTGGCAGGCCCGCACCGACGACGGGCGGCAGCTCGACGAGCGGCAGGTCCGCAACGACACAGTGGCGATGTTCGCCGCCACCACGGAGACCACCATCAACGTGCTGACCTGGGCCTGGCCGCACCTGGACCAGCACCCCGAGGTGGCCGAGCGGCTCTACGCCGAGATCGACGAGGTGGTCGGCGGCGAGCCGGTACGCCGCGAGCACCTGAGCCGGCTCACGTACACCCGGATGGTGCTGGACGAGCTGCTGCGGCTCTATCCGATCGGGTGGATCATCCCGCGCCGCGCGGTCGCCGGGGACGTCATCGACGGCGTGCCGATCGAGCCCGGCGCCACGATGGCGGTCAGCCCGCTGATCACCCAGCGGATGCGGCAGTTCTGGGACCGCCCGGACGAGTTCGACCCGGAACGGTTCCGCCCCGAGCGCGTCCGCGCCCGCCACCGGTACGCCCACTTCCCGTTCGGCGGCGGGCCGCACCAGTGCCTCGGGATGTACCTGTTCTACCTGGAGGCCCAGCTCATCCTCGCCACCATGCTCAGCCGCTACCGCTTCCGGCTGCACCGCCCCGGCGTACCCGGACTGCGGCTGGCCGCGGCGCTGCGGCCACGCGAACGCGTCGAGCTGACGCTCGTCGCCGCCGGGCGGACGGAGCCGGCATGACCGACGGGCCGACACCCGATCCGCTGGCGGTCGCCGCCGAGCAGGGCCGGGTCTGCGCGCTCGCCGCGCAGGGCCAGCGCGGCCTGCGCAGGGCCGCCGCCGCGCACCCCGAGCTGTTCCCCGGCGACCCGTTCGACGCGACACTGTTCAGCAGCATCGCGCAGGCGATGGCGTTCAGCGCCCCCTGGCACACCGCCGCCGAACTCGCGGTGACCAACCGCGCGGTGCTGTGGGGCTTCGCCGTCGACTGGCTGGTCGACCACCAGGCCACCAGCCGGGCCGAGGTCGACCGGATCACCACCGTCTGCCTGGACGTGCTCGACGGCGGCGAGTCCGCCGACCCGCTGGGCCGGTTCCTTGCCGAGCTGCGCGACGACGTCGCCGCCGCACCCGCCTATCCGGCGCTGCGCGGCCTCTGGCGCGACACGATGGCCCGCACGCTCGACGCGATGGCCCGCGAGTGGGACTGGCGGCACACCGGCCGTCCCACGCTCGCCGAATACCTCGCCAACGCCGACAACCTCGCCGCCACCGTGGTGAACGTGGCGCACTGGATCCACACCGGATCGGTGTCCGACGCCGCCACGCTGGCCCGGCTGATCGAGGTCGGCGACGAGGTCCAGCGGGCCCTGCGCCTGGTCAACGACCTCGGCACCCACCGCCGCGACGCCGAGTCCGGCGACCTCAACGCGCTGCTGCTCGTGGACGATCCGGCCGAGGTCGAGCGGCTCTTCGCCGAGCAGGTCGACCACTGCCGCGTCCTGCTGGCGAAGCTGGCCGGCGAGGTGCCGCGGGAGGCCGGCTTCCTGTCCCGGCAGCTCGGCTTCACCACCGGCTTCTACCGGAACACCGACTTCTGGGGCGTGCGGTGACGCTCACCGCCGGGCCGGTGCCCGCCACCCGGTCCGGGACCACGCACGACCTGATCACCGCGCTCGGCGGTGAACCGGAGGGGCAGACGTCACCGTCGGTCTACGAGACCGGACGGCTGGTCGCGCTCGCGCCCTGGCTCGACGGCCACGACCGGCGCGTGGCCTGGCTGCTGGACCGGCAGCGCCCGGACGGCGGCTGGGGCGGCCCCGGCGGGTACGCGCTGGTGCCGACGCTCAGCGCGGTCGAGGCCCTGCTCGCAGTGCTGCACCGCGACGGGCCGTCCGCCGCGCCCGCCGACGCCGCGCGCCGGGGACTGACGTACCTGACCGGCGCGCTGCGCGACGGCACCCCGCCGGACCTGCCGGCCACCGACCTGATCGTGCCGGCGCTGCTCACCGCCGTGGACCGGCACCTCGACGGCCCGGCCGGGCCGCCACCCGGGCTGGCCGAGTGGGCCGGCCGGCCCCGCCTGCCGCTGCCGGCCGGTCTCGACCCGGCCCGCCTGACCCGGGTACGCGGACTGCTCGCCACCGGACGGCCGGTGCCGGAGAAGCTGGCGCACGCGCTGGAGGTGGCGGGCGAGCTGGCGTACCGGGCGCCCGGCGTGCGCCCCTCGGCCAGCGGCGCGGTCGGCGCCTCACCGGCCGCCACCGCCGCCTGGCTGGGCGGCCCGGAACCCGGCCCCGCGCTGGACTACCTGAACGCTGTGTCCCGGCCCGGCCCGGTGCCCTGCGCGAGCCCGATCACCGTGTTCGAGCGAGCCTGGGTGCTCGGCATCCTGGTCCGCGCCGGCGTGCCGGTCGGCACGCCCGAGCCGGTGCTGACCGAGCTGCGCGCCGCGGTCGGAGCGTCCGGCGCGGCCACCGCGCCCGGCCTGCCCGCCGACGCCGACACCACGGCGGTCACGCTCTACGCGCTGGCCCGGCTCGGCCGCGCACCCGGCGTCGCGGCGCTGGACGGGTTCGACACCGGAGCGCACTTCTGCACCTGGCCGGGGGAGGACGGTGCGTCCCTGACCACCAACGCGCACGTGCTCGACGCGCTCGGCGAGCATCCGAGCGCACCCGGCGTCACCGGAGCCCGGCGCCGGGTCACCGAGTGGCTGCTGGAACGGCAGGAGCCGGACGGGCGGTGGGAGGACCGCTGGCACGCCTCGCCGTACTACGCCACGTACGCGGTGCTGCTGGCGCTGGCCGACCACGCGCCGGACGGCGCGGCGCGTACCGCCGTCGAGCGCGGGGTGGCCTGGCTGCTGGACACGCAGCGCCCGGACGGCTCCTGGGGACGGTGGGACGGCACCGCCGAGGAGACCGCGTACGGGGTGCTCGCCCTGGCCGACGCGGGCCGGCCCGGTGACCCCCGGATCACGTCGGCGCTGGCGCGGGGGCGTCGTCGACTGTCCGAGCTGGACGGATGCGACGGTGAACCGGCACTATGGCACGACAAGGACCTCTACCGCCCGACGCGGATCGTGCGCGCCGCGGTGCTGGCGGCCTCCGGCCGTGCCGGGGCGACCCGGACCGGGGCCGCACCTACCATGATCAGGATCGCTTGAATGAGGTTCACGACGGCTGCTAGCGTGCGCCGGAGTCGATCGGATTTCGGACCGACCGAAGACCGGGCCAGGACGGTGTGATGGGTTCCCGCAGTACGAATCTCCGTACGAAGATCATCGCGCTGCTGGCGTCGCTGACCGCGCTCTGGGCGTTCGCCGCGTGGGTGACCGTACGGGACGGATTCAACCTGCTCGGCGTGCAGACGCTCAACGCGCGCGTCTTCGAGCCGAGCGACCCGCTGCTGCAGGAGTTGCAGGCCGAACGCCGGCTGTCGCTGCGCTACCTCGGTGAGTCCGACCCGAGCCGGCTGCAGGAGCTGGAGGCCCAGCGCGCGCGTACCGACGAGACCGCCGGCGCGCTGTGGCGCTCGGTGCGGGACTGGCGCACCGAGATCCCGGCCAGCGAGGAGCTGATGCAGCGGCTCGACGAGCTGAAGACCGAACTGGACCAGCTCGGCCAGATCCGCGCCGACGTCAGCCGCAAGACCATCGACCGGACCACCACGCTCATCGCGTACGACGAGGCGGTCGACGGGATCTTCGCGGTCTTCGACGCCCTCGGCGGCCTCGACGACGACGAGATCGCCAAGGACACCGCCGCGCTGATCGACCTCAACCGGTCCCGGGAACTGCTGTCCCAACAGGACGCGCTGCTCACCGGCGCGATCGCGGCCAACCGGATCACCGTCGGCGAGCAGACCGCGTTCGCCCGCCTGGTCGGCGCGCAGTGGTTCCTCGCCGACCGCACCGCCCGCGAACTCGCCCCCGGCGACCGTGCCCGCTTCGAGCGGATGGTCGAGGGCGAGGCGTTCCAGCAGCTCCGCACGCTCCAGGACCAGGTGCTCGCGGCCAAGGGCGCCGAGGTGCGCCCGCCGGTGACCGCCGCGGCGTGGCAGGCCGCCGCCGAGAAGGCGATGGCCGACCTGCGCGAGGTGATCCTCGCCGGCGGTGAGGACATCGTGTCCCGGGCGATGCCGGTCGCGATCGGCGTCATCGTACGGCTGGTGCTCGCCGCCGGCCTCGGCCTGATCGCCGTCATCGCCTCCGTGGTCGTCTCGATCACCACGGCCCGGGCGCTCGTCCGCCAGCTCGAACGGCTCCGCGAGGCCGCCTTCAAGCTGGCCCACGAACGCCTGCCGAGCGTGGTGGACCGGCTGGGCCGCGGCGAGGAGGTGGACGTCGCCCGCGAGGCGCCACCCCTGCAGTTCGGCGACGACGAGATCGGCCAGGTGGGCAAGGCGTTCAACGTCGTGCAGGAGACCGCCGTCCGCACCGCCGTCGAGCAGGCCGAGCTGCGCCGCAGCGTCCGCGACGTGTTCCTGAGCCTGGCCCGGCGCACCCAGGCGCTCGTGCACCGGCAGCTGACGCTGCTGGACGCGATGGAACGGCGCGAGCACGACGCCGAGGAGCTGGAGGACCTGTTCCGGGTCGACCACCTGGCCACCCGGATGCGGCGTAACGCGGAGAACCTGATCGTGCTCTCCGGCTCGACGCCGGGCCGGGCCTGGCGGCGTAACGTCCCCATGGTCGACGTGGTGCGCGGCGCGGTCGCCGAGGTCGAGGACTACACCCGGGTCACCGTGCGTCCGCTCGGCGAGGTGTCGCTCACCGGCCGTGCCGTCGGTGACGTGATCCACCTGCTGGCCGAGCTGATCGAGAACGGACTCTCGTTCTCCCCGCCGCAGACCACAGTGGAGGTACGCGGTCAGCTGGTGGCGAACGGCTTCGCCATCGAGATCGAGGACCGCGGTCTCGGCATGAGCGCCGACGAGCTGGCCGCCGCCAACGCGCGCATCGTGGACCGGTCCGAGCTGAACCTCGCCGATGCCGCCCGGCTCGGCCTGTTCGTGGTCAGCCGGCTCACCGAGCGGCACGGCGTCAAGGTGCAGCTCAAGGAGTCCGCGTACGGCGGGACCACGGCGGTGGTGCTCATCCCGCGTGAACTGATCACCGCCGACGGGGCCGACGCCCTTCCCGCACCCGGGACGGCCCTGCCCGCGGCACCCGCGCCGGACCCGGTGCGGAGCACGCCGGCCGGCGACGGACCGGCGACCCCGTCCGGCCCGGACGGCGCCGCCGAACCGGACCAGCCGGCCGAGCCCGCCCCGCAGGTGCCGGAGCCGGTGACGCGGGCGCCCCGGCTGACCCCGTCCGGGCTGCCCGCGCGCACCCGCAAGCGGCAGCCCGCGGTGGCGGGGCCCACCACGGAGCTGGCAGTGGTGGAGCGGCGGCCGGCCGCCACGACGGACGCGGCAGAGGCGTCGCCGGCGACGGAGCCGGAGACCGAGGCGGAGACGGCGCCGGTCACCGACGCGGGACTGCCGGTCCGGGTACGCCAGGCCAGCCTCGTGCCGGAGCTGCGGCACGACCAGAACGCGGCGGACGACGACGCCGCCGACGACGACACGGCGCGTGCACCGGAGCAGGTGCGCCGGATGATGAGCTCCTACCAGAGCGGCACCCGCCGCGGCCGTACCGATGCCGCGCGCCTGCTCGGCGGAGCGCAGGGGGCCGGCGGTGGGCCGGCCGACGCGGACGAGCAGGTTACCTGACCGGGACGTCGACGCGACGGAAACCGGAAGCTGACGGCACACCAGCCGGGAAGATGAGGACGACGAGTGGCGCAGAAGACGGCTTCGAGCGCGGATCTGACGTGGCTGCTGGATGACCTGGTCGGCCGGGTCAAGCAGGCGGAGCACGCCGTGGCGCTCTCCACCGACGGACTGTTGATGGCCTCGTCTCGCGGATTGAGCCGGGACGACGGCGAGCACCTGGCGGCCATGGCGGCGGGCATCCAGAGCCTGGCACGCGGCGCGGGCAAGCGATTCGGTGGCGGACAGGTACAGCAGACCATCATCGAGATGCAGTCCTCCTTCCTGTTCGTCACCGCGGCCGGGCGCAACGCCTGCCTGGCGGTGCTGGCCTCGGAGGACGCGGACGTCGGCCTGATCGCGTACGAGATGGCCATGCTCGTCACCCGGGTCGGCCGGTTCGTCGCGTCACCGACCCGGGAACAGCCCCTCGGCGAGAACGCGGCACTATGACCGGCCGGGGGGACTCCGCGGAGCAGGAGTGGGTGGACGACCACGCCGGCCCGGTGGTGCGCCCGTACGCGGTGACCGGAGGCCGGGCCCGCCCGGTCACCGGCACGTTCGACCTGATCTCGCTGGTCACCTCGACCCGCACCGATGTCGGGTCGGAGTCCGGGCTGGGCCCGGAGCACGTGGCGATCGTCGGCCTCTGCCAGCGGATCCTCTCCGTGGCCGAGATCGCCGCCCATCTCGACCTGCCGGTGGGCACGGTCCGGGTCCTCCTCGGAGACCTGGCCGCCCGCAGCCTGGTACAGGTACGCGAGCCGCGCGCGACCACCGCCGGCCTTCCCGACGAGCACGTTTTCGAGGCGGTAATCAATGGACTACGGGCGCTCTGAGCGGCCGGCGGGCGCCGCGCCGCTGCCCACCGCGATCAAGATCCTGATCGCGGGCGGGTTCGGCGTCGGCAAGACCACAATGGTCGGCGCGGTCAGCGAGACCCGGCCGCTGCGCACCGAGGAGGTGCTGACCGAGACCGGGATCGGCATCGACGACCTGTCCGGCATCGAGGAGAAGTCGACCACCACGGTGGCGATGGACTTCGGCCGCATCACCATCAGCGACGACCTGGTGCTCTACCTGTTCGGCACGCCCGGGCAGGACCGGTTCTGGTTCGTCTGGGACGAGCTGGCGCTCGGCGCGCTCGGTGCGGTGGTGCTCGCCGACACCCGCCGGCTGGCCGACTGCTTCCCGTCGATCGACTACTTCGAGGGGCGCGGTACGCCCTTCGTGGTGGCGGTGAACTGCTTCGAGGGCGCCAAGACGTTCCGTCTCGACGAGGTGCAGGCCGCGCTCGACCTGGACCCGGGCGTACCGGTGGTGCTGTGCGACGCACGCAAGCGGGAGTCGGCCAAGGAGGTGCTGATCACGCTGCTGGAGCACGCCATGAAGCTGCGGGAGGCGCGCCGCCGCGCCGCCGAGGACTGAACTGTCACACATCGACGGGGGAGTGGCGATGACCGAGGTGACGGTCCGGGCGATGAACCCGGACGAGTTCGACAGATGGCAGGACGAGCTGGCCGCCGGGTACGCGCGGGAGCACGTCACGGCCGGCAACTGGACGCCCGAGGAGGCGCTCGACCGGGCCCGGGAGGCCACCGCCGGCTTCCTGCCGCAGGGCATGGCCACGCCCGGCATGCTGTTCCTGGTCGGCGAACTGGCCGACGGCTCACCGGTCGGCTGGCTGTGGATCGGCCTGAGCCACCCGCGCGGTCTCGCCGACTGCGCATTCCTCTACGACATCGAGGTGGCCGCCGGGCACCGGGGCCGGGGCCTCGGGCGGGCGCTGCTCGCGGCCGGGGAGCGGGCGGCCCGGGAGCACGGCGCCCGGGCGCTGGAGCTGAACGTCTTCGGCGCCAACGAGACGGCACGCAAGCTGTACGAGAGGTCCGGCTACCGGGTCGTCACCCAGCAGATGCGCAAGGATCTGCCCGCCTAGGAGCGGTCAGAGGCGGGTGGCGGTCCGGATCAGGGCGGCGAGTGGCCGGGACCGGCTGTGCGGCGGCCACGCGATCACAGTGGTCACCGCCGGGGCGTCCGGCACCGGCACGGCGGCCAGGTCGGCGAGCAGCAGCGACCGGACCGACTCCGGCAGCACCACCGCGGTGCGGCCGAGCGCGATGAGCTGGAACAACTGGGCGTGGTCCCGGACCTCGGGGCCCGGACCGTCCGGGTACGACCCGTCGGCCCGGGGCCAGCGCGGCATCGGCAGGCCGGGCAGCGTCTCCACCTCGGCCATCAGCAGGTGCGGCCGCCGAGCCAGCGGATGTCCGGCCGGCAGGACCGCCACCTGCTGCTCGGTGACCAGTTCCTCGGTGTCCAGCCCCGTGGTCGAGTCGAACGGCAGGTGCAGCAGCGCCACGTCGGCCCGCCCGTCGCGCAGCAGCCGTTCCTGCTCGCCGATGCCGCACAGCAGCACCTCGACGGGGACCGCGTCCGGCTCGGCCGCGTACGCGTCGAGCAGTTTCGGCAGCAGCTCGCTCGATGCACCCGCCTTCGTCGCCAGCACCAGCCCGGGGCCGCCGTTCGCGGCCTCACCGGCGCGGCGGGTACGGCGGCCGGCGGCGTCCACGGCGTCCAGGGCGGCCCGGCCCTCCCGTAGCAGCACCGCACCTGCGGCGGTGAGCGCGACGCGGCGGCTGTCCCGTTCCAGCAGCGTCACGCCGAGGCGCCGTTCGAGCTGGCGGATCGCCCGCGACAGCGGCGGCTGCGCGATGCCGAGGCGGCGCGCGGCGCGGCCGAAGTGCAGTTCCTCGGCGACCGCGACGAAGTAGCGAAGCTCCCGCGTCTCCATCCCGCCACCGTACCGCCGGATCGATACCCGTCGGGTATCGCTCGCTACCGAGGTGGTGTTGGAGGCCCGAACGCCGCGCGGACAGGATCGAGACCATGAGCGAACGGACGACCGCGCTGGTGACCGGCGCGAACAAGGGAATCGGGTACGAGATCGCGGCCGGCCTGGGCGCGCTGGGCTGGCGGGTGGGCGTCGGCGCCCGGGACGAGCAGCGGCTCGCCGAGGCGGTGGCGAAGCTGCGGGCGGGCGGCGTGGACGCGTTCGGCGTACCGCTGGACGTCACCGACGACGCGAGCGTGACCGCCGCCGCCCGGCTGCTGGAGACGGAGGCCGGCGGGCTGGACGTGCTCGTCAACAACGCGGGCGTGACAGGCGGCGTGCCCCAGCACCCGGGGGACGTGGACCTCGCGACCATCCGGACCGCGGTCGAGGTGAACGTGATCGGCGTGGTCCGGGTGACCGAGGCGATGCTGCCGTTGCTGCGCCGCTCGGCCTCGCCCCGGATCGTCAACATGTCCAGTGGCGTCGGCTCGCTGACTCGGCAGAGCGCCTCGGAGGGCGAACATCAGACCGGGCCGCTGTCGGTGGCGTACTCGCCGTCGAAGAGCATGCTCAACGCGGTGACGATCCAGTACGCGCGGGCGCTCGCCGGCACGGGCATTCTGATCAACGCCGCCTGCCCGGGTTTCACCGCGACCGACCTCAACGGCTTCCGGGGCGTGCGGACTCCGCAACAGGGCGCGGCGATCGGAATCCGGCTGGCGACGCTGCCGGACGACGGGCCGACCGGCGGCTACTTCGAGGACGCGGGCGTGATCCCGTGGTGACTCCGGTCAGTGAGCGGCGACGGCGCTCGGCCGGACCTGTGCTCTTCTAGACGTGACTGAGCGTGACGCTCACGGCGGGACATATTGCTGTCGAGCGGTATACCTCAGAGTCATAACTATGACTCTGAGGTATACCGTCTCAGGTGACGTCACTTCCCCGGACGACACGCCCGGACATGCGGTGGTCCGTCAGAGCGCGGTGCGGACTCGCGCGGGCCGGCTGGCGAGGGTGGCCCGTCAGCACCACATGACCGGATTGCCGGTCGCCACCGACGCCGCGCACAGCCGGCGCAGCGGCTCCACGATGTAGGCGAAGTCGCCGCCCGACCGGCTCCGGGTCCGTACCGCGAGCCGTTCGGGCGGCGGCTCGCCGTGCTCGCCCACCGGCCGCATCGCCACCACCGTCCGCGTCCCGCCGGCGGTCAACTCCACCCGGTCGCCGGGCAGCGGCCGCTGGCCGAACCGCACGGCCCGGAACAGCGTCACCGGCGGGTCGGCGCGGTCGAGGACGAAGAAACCGTCCGGATCGACGCCCGCCTGAAAGGCCGGGCCGAACATGAACAACCCGCGGTAGGCCTCGACGTACTGCATCACGACCGCGCCGGTCGCCTCGTCGATCAGCTCCACCTCGTCGGTGACCCGGTCGGCGCGTGCGAACGCGTCCAGTTCGGCGAGCGCGACCGCTGCCCGGTCGGCGGGCAGCGAGCCGCCGTTGAGGTCCGGCAACGCGGCGGCGAGCGTCGGGAAACGGTGCTCGCCGGCCGCGCGCAACGCCTGCTGGAACAGGCGTACGCCGGTCCAGTTGGACACGCACTCGCTGACCATCTCCATGTGCCGGTGCGGGCAGGCGTCTCCGGTCATCCACGCGTAGAAGGCGTTGTCGGCGGCCCCGTCGTACCCGCCGGCCTGCACCAGCGCGAGCCAGCCGTCCTCGTCGTAGCCGACCGGCCCGACCGGGCACGGCGTGGCGAGGCCGTCCTGCCAGCACCGGCAGTACACGAACGCGTCGAGTCCCACGCCGGCACGCTACCGGCGCCCGCCCGGCGCCGCGTGCCGGTTTCCGGCCGCTCAGGTGGCGCGCGCTGATCTGCGGCTCAGGTGACGGCGAGCAGCACTGCGTCTCCGCGCGCCGCCGCGTCGCGGTAGAAGTCGCGCAGTGCGGCGAAGTTCGGCAGCAGGTAGCTGTCGAACTCGTCGTCGCCGTCGTCCCAGATGTGCGGGTAGATCTCGGCCTCCGACATGGCCTCCGGGTCGAAGCGGGCCCGCAGCGTCGCGTCGTCCACCGCGTCGAGCCCGGCGGCCACGGCGCGCACGGCGTCCGGCATGAGCAGCCGGGCCGGGCCCATGCCGAGATCCGGCCCGATCGGGTCGCCGCCGACGATCGCCGGTCCGGCGTCGCCCCGGATCTCGTACGTGGTGCCGTTCAGCAGGTAGTGCAGGCCGTGCCACGCCTTGTCGAGGTCGAGCTCGTCCGGGCCACCCTGGAACACGGTGCCGACCTTCTCCGGGTCGGCGAGGACCGCCGCCAGCTCCTCGGCGGGCAGCCGGCGTGCGTTGAAGATCATGCCCATGGGGTTGCCTCTCGGGGGTGCCGGTGGGAATCGGCGGCAGCGTAGCGTGCGCGTGTGACAGCCATGGCACCATCGGCGCATGGCCACTGACACCCGGCACCTCAGCGTCCACATCGACCGCACGGTCGCGGATGTCTACGCCTTCGCCGCCGACCCGGCGAACCTGACCCGCTGGGCACCGGGCCTCGGCGGCTCGGTCGTGTCCCTCGACGGCCACTGGTTCGTGGACACACCCGAAGGGCGGGCGCGGCTGACCTTCGCACCGGCCAACGAGTACGGCGTGCTCGACCACGAGGTGCGGACGCCGTCGGGCGAGACGGTGTACGTGCCGTTGCGCGCCATCGCCGACGGCGACGCCACCGAGGTGGTGTTCAGCCTGCGGCGGATGCCCGGCATGAGCGACACGGACTTCGACCGGGACACCGCGCTCGTGGAGGCGGACCTGGCCCGGCTCAAGGCCGTACTGGAGAGCGCCGCCGGCTGACCGGCGCGCGTGGTCACTCCGGCGCGCATGTTCGCTGAAATGGGAATTGCGGCCGGGCTCGGCCGGAGATCGTGAGCGGGAGGGAATTCGGCGCACCTGTGCGCCGGCGTTCGAATCCGGCAGGCGCAATCCGGCTCACGCAATCCGGCGCACGCAATTCGGTGATTCAGTCGCCGATCGCGTCCCGCATTCGTTCCCTCGTCCAGTATTCGGACGGGTCGGTGGCGCCCGGGCTCGGATTGTGCGTCGCGACCACCGGGCCGGGCGGCGCCGGTCGCGCCCCGCCGCCGTCGCGCGCCGCGAGGACCACGACGGCCGCGGTGACGGCGAGCGCCGCGACGGCGGCCGCGCCGAGCAGCACACGATGTGACATGTCGCCTCCTCCGGGGCCGGGTGCCGGTCTGACTGGCGCCGGTCCGCCTGGTGCGCCGGGCGGCACACCAGGCGGACCGTCGTTCACCAGGTGTCGTTCGCGTACGTGTTGTAGAGCGTCCCCACCACCGCGGCGGAGAAGTACGGCGAGCCGTTCGTGTTCGAGCCGCTCGAGTAGCTCATCACCCCGTGCACGTCACCACGTCTGGTGGTGTTGTCGTAGCTGTAGTACCACGGGCCGCCGCTCGAACCGCCCCCGAAGCCGCAGTTCATCTCGATCCGATTGCTGCCCGCGTCCCTCGACGTGCCCGAGCAGACCCACTGGATCTCGCCGCTGTCCTTGTTGCTCGGGTAGCCGAAGATGTCGTAGTGGTACTCGCGGCCACCGCCGGTGAGCAGCCCGTTGGCCCCGACCGCGTCCACGATCGACCGGCTGCCGTAGACGAGCGCGACCGCCACGTCGTACTGCCGCTCACGGGTGCTGATCCAGCCGCTCGGCACCGCCAGCGTGGACCAGTCCCAGGTGCCGTACGGCTGCGCGCCGTTGCGGTACGACGGCACGAACATCCAGTTCGCGGTGTGCCAGTCCCGGCCCGGCCCGTCGTGCACGCAGTGCGCGGCGGTGAACACCATGTTGCGCGCCGGGCTGTTCACCACGCTCGCCGAGCAGTAGTGGCCCAGGCCGTCGGTCGAGCTGGTGTAGAAGATCTTCCCCACCGTGATCGATTCGTTGAGCTGGGTGCCGAAGCCGCTGCCGTCCTTCGGCGCCACCGCCTCCGCGAAGCGCCGCACCCGCTCCGCCGCAGGGCTCCGGGTGACCGGGCCCGCGCCCTTCTCCACCTCGTCGGCGGGAGTGGCCGCCGCCATGCGCTCGGCCGTCCAGTACGCCCGGGCCTGCCCGGCCGACGACCCCGCCTTGCGCTCGATCGAGGTGACCGCGGCCGGAGCGGCGGTGCCGGACGTGGTGCCGGTGGCGGCCTGAGCCGGAGCGCCGGCGAGGATCGTCGGCAGGATCAGGATCGGCAACGCCAGAAGTCTCATCGACGTTTTCATGAATTCCTTCCCAGTCTTTCGATTTCCGTATCGAAAACTGGAGCGCCCCCGTGGTTCATCGCGATAGCGGAAACGTATCGACGGGCTTCGGGGCGTGTCAACGAATCATGGACGTCGATTCTGTGCAGTGTCGGATGTGCGATCGGCCCGCGGGAATTCCATCGAGTCGCAATTTGCAGGGTGGATGAGGTGCACGAATAGGGCCGCTCCCCGCCGGAGCGGGAAGCGGCCCTGTGTCAGCCGTACGGGATCAGCTGGCGATCATGCGGCGCAGCACGTACTGCAGGATGCCGCCGTGGCGGTAGTAGTCCGCCTCACCCGGGGTGTCGATGCGGACCACGGCGTCGAACTCCACGCCGGTGTCGGTGGTGACCTTCACCGTGCGCGGGGTGTCGCCGTCGTTGAGCGCGGTGACGCCGCTGATCGAGAACGTCTCCGTGCCGGTCAGGCCCAGCGACTCGGCGGTCTCGCCGCCCGGGAACTGCAGCGGCAGCACGCCCATGCCGATCAGGTTCGAGCGGTGGATCCGCTCGTACGACTCGGCGATGACCGCCTTCACGCCCAGCAGCATCGTGCCCTTCGCCGCCCAGTCACGCGACGAGCCGGAGCCGTACTCCTTGCCGGCCAGGATGACCAGCGGGACGCCCGCCTCCTGGTACGCCATCGAGGCGTCGTAGATCGAGGTCTGCTCGCCGGTCAGGTGGTTGACCGTGAAGCCGCCCTCGACACCCGGGACGAGCTGGTTGCGCAGCCGGATGTTGGCGAACGTGCCCCGGATCATCACCTCGTGGTTGCCCCGGCGGGAGCCGTACGAGTTGAACTCGTGCCGGGCCACGCCGTGCTCGGCCAGGTACTTGCCGGCGGGGGAGTCCGCCTTGATCGAACCGGCCGGGGAGATGTGGTCGGTGGTCACCGAGTCGCCCAGCTTGGCCAGCACCCGCGCGTCGGCGATGTCCTGCACCGGGGCCGGCTCCTGCTGCATGCCCTCGAAGTACGGGGGCTTGCGCACGTAGGTCGACTCGCCGTCCCAGGAGAACGTGTCACCGGTCGGGGTCGGCAGCGACTGCCAGCGCTCGTCACCGGCGAACACGTCGGCGTACGCGGCGCTGAAGCCGGTCGCGCCGATCGCGGAGGCGATGACGTCCTGGATCTCGGCGCTGTTCGGCCAGATCTCCCGCAGGAACACCGGGTTGCCCTGGGCGTCCTCACCGATCGGCTCGTTCGCCAGGTCGATGTCCATAGTGCCGGCGAGCGCGTACGCGACCACCAGCGGCGGGGACGCCAGGTAGTTCATCTTGACGTCCGGGTTGATCCGGCCCTCGAAGTTGCGGTTGCCGGACAGCACCGACACGACTGCGAGGTCACCCTCGTTGACGGCGGCGGAGACCTCCTCCGGCAGCGGGCCGGAGTTGCCGATGCAGGTGGTGCAGCCGTAGCCGACCAGGTTGAAGCCGAGCTTCTCCAGGTACGGGGTGAGGCCGGCGCGGTCGTAGTAGTCCATGACGACCTTCGAGCCCGGCGCCAGGGTGGTCTTCACCCACGGCTTGCGGGCCAGGCCCTTGTCCACCGCGTTGCGGGCCAGCAGCGCGGCACCGATCATGACCTGCGGGTTCGAGGTGTTGGTGCAGGAGGTGATCGCGGCGATCACCACGGCGCCGTGGTCCAGTTCGTACTCGACGCCGTCGGCGCCGGTCACGCGTACCGGATTGCTGGCCCGGCCGCCCGCGCCCACCGCGGCGGTCTCCAGGTCGCGCGGCGCGTCCGCCGGGTCGTTCACGCCGTTGGCGGGGGAGTCGCTGGCCGGGAACGACTCGGCCGACGCCTCGTCGGCCGGGCCGTCGGTGCCGAACGGCTTCTCCTGCTGCGGCACGCCCGGCTTGCGGCCCGGGTCGCCACCGGTCTCGTCGGCGGCCACGTAGTCGCTGAGCGCGGCGCGGAACAGCGTCTTGGCGCTACCGAGCGGCACCCGGTCCTGCGGGCGCTTCGGGCCGGCCAGCGACGGCTCGATGGTGCTGAGGTCCAGCTCCAGGCGCTCGGAGTACTCCGGCTCGCGCTCCGGGTCGTGCCAGAGGCCCTGCTCCTTGGCGTACGCCTCGACCAGCGCGACCTGAGCCGCGTCGCGGCCGGTCAGCTCCAGGTAGCGGACGGTCTCGGCGTCGATCGGGAAGATCGCCACGGTCGAGCCGTACTCCGGCGACATGTTGCCGATGGTGGCGCGGTTGGCAAGCGGCACCGCGCTCACGCCCGGGCCGTAGAACTCGACGAACTTGCCGACCACGCCGTGCTTGCGCAGCATCTCGGTGATGGTCAGCACCAGGTCGGTGGCGGTGGTGCCGGCCGGCATCTCACCGGAGAGCTTGAAGCCGACCACGCGGGGGATCAGCATGCTGACCGGCTGGCCGAGCATCGCGGCCTCGGCCTCGATGCCGCCGACGCCCCAGCCCAGCACGCCCAGGCCGTTGACCATGGTGGTGTGCGAGTCGGTGCCGACGACCGTGTCCGGGTACGCCTGGCCGTTGCGCTCCATGATCGTGCGGGCCAGGTACTCGATGTTGACCTGGTGCACGATGCCGGTGCCCGGCGGGACGACCTTGAACTCGTTGAACGCGGTCTGGCCCCAGCGCAGGAACTGGTAGCGCTCCTTGTTGCGCTCGTACTCCAGCTCGACGTTGCGCTCGAAGGCGTCCGCGCGGCCGAACAGGTCGGCGATGACCGAGTGGTCGATGACCAGCTCGGCCGGGGCCAGCGGGTTGACCTTGCTGGCGTCGCCGCCCAGGTCTCGGACCGCCTCGCGCATGGTGGCCAGGTCGACCACGCAGGGCACGCCGGTGAAGTCCTGCATCAGCACCCGGGCCGGGGTGAACTGGATCTCCACGCTCGGGTCGGCGGTGGCGTCCCACGCGCCGAGCTGCTGGATGTGGTCGGCGGTGATGTTCGCGCCGTCCTCGGTCCGCAGCAGGTTCTCCAGCAGGATCTTCAAGCTGTAGGGCAGTCGCTCGTGGCCCTCCACCTTGTCGATCCTGAAAATCTCGTAGCTCGCGTCTCCGACGCGTAGCTGGGTCTTCGCACCGAAGGTGTCGAGGCTCGCCACGTCGTACTCCTTCACACCAGCGACCGTGAGTAGTCCTGAGCAGTTTGTCGCACCGACCGGGGCGCTGCCGTGCTTAGGCAACACTTACCTGCGTCGGTCTCAACAAAACCGTACGTCCGTCTTGCTATTCGTGCAACCTCGTGCCACGCTGCGGGACGAGGAGGTGCCCCATGATCCATCACGTCCTGCTCGCCTGCCCCCGCGGCTCCGAGGACGCGTCCCGCTCCTTCTACACCGGCCTGCTCGGCCTCACCGAGAAGCCCAAACCCCCGGCCCTCGCCGCCCGCGGTGGTTGCTGGTTCACCGGGTACGACACCGAGCTGCACCTGGGCGTCGAGGACGACTTCCGCCCCGCCCGCAAGGCGCACCCCGCGTTGCTGCGCCCCGACCTCGACGAGCTGGCCGCCCGCCTGGACGCCGCCGGACACACCGTGACCTGGGGCGACGACGAGATTCCCGGCATGCGGCGGTTCCACACGTACGACCCGCACGGCAACCGGCTGGAGTTCCTGGCCCCCGCGGGGTGACCGGGCACGGGTAGGGTCGGCAGGTGGTCGACGTACAGCACTGGCTCGCCGCCCTCCCACCGGGCCTCATCTGCCTGCTCGTGGGCGTGGTGATCGGCGTGGAGAGCATGGGCATCCCGTTGCCCGGCGAGATCGTGCTGGTCAGTGCCGCCCTGCTCGCCGCCACCGGCGCCGTCGGGCCCGAATGGGTGGCCGCCGCCGCGGCCACCGGCGCCATCCTCGGCGACTCCATCGGGTACGCCGTGGGCCGGCGCGGAGGTCGCCCACTGCTGGAACGGCTCGGCCGGCGCTTCCCGAAACACCTCGGTCCGGCACACCTGGCCCGCGCCGAGCTGAGCTTCGCCCGGCACGGCGTCTGGGCGGTGTTCTTCGGGCGGTTCGTCGCGCTGCTGCGCATCCTCGCCGGCCCGCTGGCCGGGGCGCTGCGCGTGCCGTACCGCCGGTTCCTGGTCGCGAACGCCGCGGGCGGGCTGGTGTGGGCGTTCGGCACCACCTACCTGTTGTTCTACGTGGGGCAGGCCGCGGAGCACTGGCTCAAGGACATCTCCTGGGCCGGGCTGGTGCTGGCCGTGCTGGCCGGCGTGGTGAGCACCGCGTGGCTGCGCCGCCGCGCCAAGCGCCTGCACGTGCCCGAGCCTTCCGACCAGCCCACTCCGGTCCCCGCCGCCGACCGCTGACCCCTTACTCCCCACCTCACCCGAGGCGGACGACCCAGTCCAGCGCTTCCAGGACATCACCGGACAGGGCCGCACCGCCGCACCGCGCTCTCCCTAGCGCCGCCCCGCCCCGCCCCGCCCCGCCCCGCCCCGCCCCGCCCCGCCCCGCCCTCGCGCCGCCCCGCCCTCGTCCGGCGATCAAGGAGTTTGTGTCCTGTGAGGGCTCCCGCAGTGACACAAACTCCTTGATCGCCGACGCGGATTGAGGCGGGCGGGTGGGGTGGGACGGGTCGGACGGGAGAGGGCCGGTCGGCGGGGCGCGGCGGACCGAAGTGGGCCGGGGCGGGCGGGGCAGTTCGAGTCGGACAGCGATGGGCGGGCGACCGGCGGCGGGCGGGCGACCGGCGGTGGGCGCGCGACCGGCGGCGGGCGGGCGACCGGCGGCGGGGCAGGGACAGGGCGCGGTGGACCGCTGGGCCGGGTGACTGGGGTGAAACGGGATGCGCGCGATGCCGCGTGCCCACCCTGCCCCGTCGATCATGAAGTTGGCGGTGGTTGATGCCCGATTTGTCGCCGCCAACTTCATGATCGACTCGCTGGGCGCGCTGGGCGCGCTGGGCGCGGTGGGCGCGGTGGGCGCGGTGGGCGCGCTGGGCGCGGTGGGGTTGGTGCTGTGGTGCTTCTGGGTGCGCTGCTCGCGGTCACCCCTTGGGTTGGTCGAGATCTTGGTAGGAAACGGCCCTCATGGGGGCCGTTTCCTACCAAGATCTTTGTGCGTTCCGGCTTGTAGGACGGCGATCCTGGGAAGTGGGCGGCGGGCGGGTGTTGACGGGGTGCTGGATCCTGGTGCGGACCGGCGCCGGCGTCAGGGGGCGGTGATCAGGGCGATCAAGGTGTCGCGGGCGGTACGGACTGCGGCCCGGGACTCGTCGGTGTGGTCCAGCGCGTCGAATCCGTGCTGCCCGTTCGGCACGTCCACCACGCACAGCGGGATGCCACGCCGCCGCGCGACCACAGTGAACGCCTCGATGGTGGGGGCGACCTCGGGCCGTTCCCGCCCCGCCCGGGTCAGTACGAGCGTCGGCCGCGCCGCGCCCTCCGCATGCGCGGCGTCGACGCTCGCGGCGTCGACGCTCGCGGCGTCGGGGGAGGCGGTGCCGGACGGAGTGGCGGCGTCCGGGTCTGTGGGCAGGTCGAGGGCGTCGATCGGGCGGAAGCGCGGGTCCACCGGCGGCCATCCGGGCAGCGGCGCCAGCAGCGGATACGTCGCCGCCACGCCGCGCAGCCAGGCGGGCGGGTCGCGGAGCCAGTCGCCGATCAGCAGGCCGGCGCCGGAGAAGAACCAGAGGCCGAGCCGGTCGGCGTCGACGCGTGGGTCGGCGCGGAGCAGTTCGGCGGCGGCGGCCACCCGGGCGGCGACCGTGTACAGGTCGTCCGGGCTCGCCACGGTGAGCCGGGGGATCGCGGCCAGGACGCCCGCCTCGGCGAGCAGTGCGCCGTAGCCCCGGTAGAGCGGCCAGTCCCGCGCGTCGGGGGCCTCGGGCGGTCCCGGTACGCCGTGCACGACGACGACCGCGGGATGCCGGCCGTCGCCGGCGGGTACGTGCAGGTCGACGTCACCGTGCCGTTCCACGGCGGCGGGTGGGGGATCGAGGACGAACGGGCTCTCCCAGAAAACGGTTCCCATCATGGCGATGGTAGGAGAATCCGCCGCCCTCGACTGTCCGGTCAGGACGACGACGAGGCCTTGGCGTGCCGTTCGCGTAGCCGGTCCCGGATCTCCTCCGGGGTGTACGCCCGGCGCCGCCGTTCGGCCCGCGCCACCACCACGCCGGTCGCCGCGACGCCGGCGAGACCCGCGAGACCGAGTACCTTCCACCACCGCATCCGTTGCCGCATCCGCATAGGGTAGTCCTCCATGAGCATCAGCCTGGACGAGGCCGTGGAGCTGACCCGTACCGGCGATCTGTGGGTGTTCCGCGGACGCAGCGTGCCCGACCGGGCCATCCAGCTCACCACGAACAGCCCGGTGAACCACGTGGGCATGGCGGTGGTGCTCGACGACATGCCGCCGCTGATGTGGCACGCCGAGCTGGGCCGTTCGCTGCCGGACATGTGGACCGGCACGCATCAGCGTGGCGTGCAGCTGCACGACCTGCGGGACGCGGTCTGCGTCTGGGCCAACCGGTACGGCCAGCGGGGTTGGCTGCGCCAGCTCGAACCGCCGGCGGACACCGCGATGGAGGAGGCGGTGCTGCGTACCGTGGCGCGCCTGGACGGGACGCCGTTCCCGTCCACCGCGCAGCTCGCCTGGCGGTGGGCGCGGGGCCGGCTGCCGCACCCGCGCCGCCTGAGCCTCGGCGGCCTCCGGGGCGGGGCCGGCGACCGGAACCAGCTCGGCATCCTGAGCAGGATCATCGACCGGGGCGAGACCGGCAGCCAGGGCAGGGCCGGCGAGACCGGCGGCCGAGGTGAGACCGGCGGCCGAGGCGAGACCGGTGACCAGGGCGAGACCGGCGACACCACCAGGGAGAACGCGGCGGCGCTGGAGACGGCGTACTGCGCCGAGGTGGTCGCGGTGACCTACGAGGCGATGGGTCTGCTGCCCGCCGGGCGGCGGCCCAACTGGTACGACCCGGGGCGGTTCTGGAGCGGCGACGACCTGGCCCTCAGCGGCGGCGCGCACCTCGGCGCCGAGATCGAGGTGCGGATCCCGCCGCGCTGAGGAAGGTTTGCCGCGAGGGCGCGCCGGTAATGAGGAGCGTCGTGACGGCTTCCACCGACCTCGACACGCTCACCGACTTCTTCGACCGGTACGGCGTGGCGCTGACCACCGCCGACGTGCCGGCCATCGCCGGCTGCTACGCCCTGCCCGGGCTGGTGGTCGCCGACACCTACAGCTTCTCGTTCACCTCGCCGGCGGCCGTGGCGCTCAGTTTCGTCGGCGCCGCGCCTGACTACCAGGAGCGGGAACTCGTCGCGGCGAACGCGCAGATCGAGGACGTGCAGCAGATCTCGGCGCTGCTCACCGAGGTGGCGGTGCGCTGGGAGTTCCTGGACAGTCAGGGAGGCGCGGTCCCCGGCGAGCGCTACCGCTATCTGCTGCGCACCACCGAGGACGGGCCGGTGATCTGCACCGTCATCCGTACCGCCTGATCGTGGTGGTGCGGCGGCCGGCCACGCGGCCGGCCGCCGCACCGACCGACGTCAGCGGTGGTGGGCGCCGGCCCAGCGGTCGGCCTCGGGGGCCGGGTGCAGGCCGGGCTCGTGCAGGCCCTCCTCGGTGACCTGGCCGATCCGGCGGTACGTCTCCGGGCGGCTGGTGCGCAGGATCGCGCCCCAGATCAGGCCGACCACGCCCGCCGCCACCGGGATCGCCGGGAGCAGCCACTTCAGGTAGCTCGCCGTGTCGGGGGCGAGCAGCGCGTCGAAGTTGAACAGCAGCACCAGCAGCACGGCGGTGAGCAGGATCGTGCCGAGCGCCGGGGCGATCGCCCGCTGCCACGCGCTCTCCGGGCCGGGACGGCCGCGGAAGAAGCCCACCACGGAGGCCGAGGTGAGCGTCATCAGCAGCACGACGCCGACAGCGGCGGCGCCGGACAGCCAGGTGAACAGGTCGATGACCGGGTCACGGCCGGTCATCGCGAACGCCAGGAACACCACCACGGCGAGGACGCTCTGCACCAGCGAGCCCGCGACCGGCGCGCCGCTGCGGCTGGAGGTGACGCCGAGGAAGCCCGGCAGGACCCGCTCCCGGCCCAGCGCGAACAGGTAACGCGCCACGCCGTTGTGGAACGACAGCAGGGCGGCCAGGACGCTGGTGATGAACAGGACGTTGGCGATGTCGGCGACGACGACACCGGTGTACTGCTCGAGCGCGCCGAAGATGATGCCCGGCCCCGCCTCGGCACTCGCCGCCGGAGCGTTCTCCGGGCCGGTGAGCACGGTGAGCGCCCAGGCCGAGAAGGCGTAGAACAGGCCGGTGAACGCCACCGCGATGTAGGTGGCCCGGGCCACCGTGCGACGCGGGTCCTTGACCTCCTCGCTGTAGATGGCGCCGCTCTCGAAGCCGGTGAAGGAGGCGATGGTGAACGCGAGCACCGCCCCGAAGCCGGCGCCGAACAGGTGCCCGGGGCTGATGCCGGCGGCGGTGACGGTGCCCCCGTCCGGGTTGGCGAAGGCGACCAGGTCGAAGATCAGCACGACCACGCACTCGAGGACGAGCAGCACGGCGAGGACCGTGGCGTTGAGGTCGATGCGCAACACGCCGAGCGCGCCGATGAACACCCAGGCCAGCAGCGCCCAGACCCACCAGTCGAGGCTGATGCCGGTCTTGGCGTCCATGAAGTCGCCCAGGATCGCGCCGAGCAGGCCGTACAGACCGATCTGGATCGCGTTGTACGCCGCGAGTGCGACCGCCGAGCCGGCCACCCCGCCGGCCCGGCCGAGGCCGTTGGCTATGTACGCGTAGAACGCGCCCGCGTTGGCGACGTACCGGCTCATCGCGGCGTAGCCGGTGGCGAAGACGGCCAGTACGGCGGCCAGGAGCACGTATCCGAGCGCGGCGCCGATGTTGCCGCTGACCGCGTACATGGTGGTGACACCGCCGCCGAGAACGGTCAGCGGGGCGGACGCGGCGACGGTGAAGAAGACGAGGTGAGCGGTGCCGAGACGACCGCGGCGCAGCCCACCGTCGGAGAAGAACGGATCGGAGGACAAGGCTTCTCCAGGGGAGGGGGTGAAGGGATTGATGTGTCTACTTCGGAACAACCTGAAGCAGGGTATTGGTGATCACGTATCGTGACAACCCCGCTTCGATATCGATTGGGGTGCGCCTGAACGGCCGGAATTGAGCTGTGCGTGGTCATGCCGTACCGTCCCGTGTCGACGATCACGGCCACCGTTCGAGGATGGACCATGACCTACCCCGGGGCACAGGCCACTTACCGGCTTGCGGATGCGCTGTTCCTTATCGGACACGACGAGTTCACCGGCAAGCCACACGTCGCTGTCGACCGGCTGGAGTGCGGGCTGGCCGGCGCCGCGCTCGCCGAGCTGATGTTCGAGGGCCGGATCGCCCTCGACGGAGGGGGGATCGCCGCCGTCGATCCGCGGCTGTGGCAGGAGCCGCTCACCGACCTGCTGATCACCGAGATCCTGCGCCGCGAGGGGGCGCATCCGGCCCGGTTGTGGATCCGCTACCTGCGGACCCAGCTCAACATCAACGAGCGGGTGGGCACCCGGCTGGTCACCGCCGGCGTGCTCCGTCGTGAGCAGGGCAAACTGATCGGCCGGACGGTGCGCTGGCCGGCCATCGACCCGAACCAGGCGGCCTCGCCGCGGGTGCGGCTGACCGCGATGCTGATGCACTCGTCCCCGGCCGAGCTGGACCCGGGCACGTTGCTGCTGGCGACGCTCGCCGAGGCGGTCGGTCTGGCCGCGCACATCTTCGACCCGCAGGTGGCCACGCGGATGCGCGACTGCCGCCGGTTCCTGCCGGCTCAGCTCGAGGGGTTGCTCGCCGCCGTCGTGGGCGCGCTCGACGTCACCACCACGACGGTACGGCGATGACGTCCCGCCCCGGGTCGAGCCGGGGCGGGACGGTACCGGTCAGGCCGGGTCGCGCCACATCGGGTAGAGGCTGGGGCCCTCCGGCAGGTCCAGCGTGACCGGACGGCGCCGGAATCCGAGCCGCTCGTAGAGCGCGGCGTTGCGCGGCGAACTGGCTTCCAGGTACGCCGCCGTGCCGGCCTGATCCAGCTCGGCCAGTCTGTGACGCAGCAGCGCCGAGCCGACGCCCTTGCCGTGATGGTCCGGGTGTACCCCGATGAAGGGCAGGTACCAGTGCGGCTCTGCGGGGTGCCGGGCGCTCATCATCTCGTCGAGCGTGCCGAACCGCTTCATGGCCTCCGCCCCGATCGCGTTCTCCAGCCCGTCGAACTCGCCGCCGTCCTCGGCGTCGTGGCCCTCGCCGGTGTGTAGCCAGAGCGTCGCGCCCAGCCCGTCACCGGCGACGTACACCTCACCGGTGCGCAGCGCCAGCGCGACGAACGGTCCGAAGAAGGCGCGATGGACCCGCGCGCGGTGGTCGTCGTCGGGGAAGACCCAGCCGCTCACCGGATCCCGCATGAACGCCTCGGCGAGGATCGCGGTCACGACGGCGGCGTCCGCCGCGGACGCCCGCCGGATACTGTCCTGCCACTCAGTCACTGGCCAACCGTCCTACCGGCTCGACGAGCCATTGTGGTCATTGATCGGCGTGCAAGGTATCAGGTGCGAACGCCGTGCGGCAGACCCCGATCTCCGGCGCTCGCCGCGACCCGTCCCGGGTGGCTACGCTGGCCCGGACCCCGACAGGAGGACCATGTCCCGCACGCGCCGTCCCGGCCCGCAGCCCGGGGCCGCCATGACCTCGTCCCCCTGGATCCTCGTCGCCGCCGGCGTGGTCGTCATGCTGGTCCTGCTGGTGGTGGCGCTCGGTTCGGTGCGGGGCCGCAGCACGTTCCCGGCGGCCGGTCCGCCGGATCCGCCGATGTCGCTGCCGGGCATGCCGCTGACCCCCACGGCGGCCGGTGCCACCGGCCCGTCGCCGGTCTCCGCCACCGCTGCGGTGGTGCCGGGCCTGTCGCCGCGGTCCACCGTGGTGCCCGCCCGTCCGACTCCGGCCGCGCCGACTCCCAGCCCTCGGGGCGTGGCCCGGCCGGTGCTGCCTCCGACGCCTCCTGCGCCTCCTGCGCCGCCGTCGGCGGTGACCGGCCGGTACAGCGTGCCGAGCGTCTTCGACGGCGGCTTCATCGGTGAGGTGCTGCTGGTCAACACCGCGCGTACGCCGCAGGGCTGGACGGTGCGCGCGGTGTTCCCGGGTGGCCGGCTGGTCACCGCCTGGGTCGAGGGTGCCGAGCAGGGCGTGTTCCGCTTCGACGACGGCGTCTTCACCTACCGCAGCGGGTTCGACCTGGCCCCCGGGCAGTCCCTGCCGGTGCGGTTCCACATCGAGCGGGCCGGTACCCGGCCGGTGAGCTGCACCGTCGACCGCTCGCCCTGCACCGAGCGGTAGTTCCGGCGCCCCGGACCGGGGCCGGCGTCCACGTCTCTTCTTGCAAGCTGTCTGCTTTGTTGCGGCAGTGTTTGCAAGGTATTGCAGAATGTTTCGGCAAGGGCTAGCGTGCGGGCGAATCAGCGACCAGAGAAAGGCCGTCGATGAACCCCCCGCCGATATCCCCCAAGGCGCTGCTCGCCCTGGTCACCTCCCTCGTACTCACTCTCGTCGGCGTGCCGGTGGCGCTCCACCAGCTCGGCGCCGACGCCACCGGCCCGGCCGCCACCCCCGACGTCCTGGCCGCCGGCAACGCTCCGCAATGGAACCGCGAGCCGTCCGCCGACGCGCTGCTCAAGGCCGGCACCGGCACCGCGAAGGCGGAGCAGTTCTACTTCGTCCTGCCGGACCGGTTCGCCAACGGCGACAAGCGCAACGACACCGGCGGCCTCACCGGCGGCCGGCTCACCACCGGCCTCGACCCGGCCGACAAGGGCTTCTACCACGGCGGCGACCTCAAGGGCCTGATCGACCGGATGGACTACATCCAGGGGCTCGGCACCACCGCCATCTGGCTCGCGCCGATCTTCAAGAACCGGCCCGTGCAGGGCACCGGCGCGGACGTCTCGGCCGGCTACCACGGCTACTGGATCACCGACTTCACCCAGGTCGACCCGCACTTCGGCACCAACGCCGAGCTGAAGAAGCTGGTCGACCTGGCCCATCGCCGGGGCATCAAGGTCTACCTCGACATCATCGTCAACCACACCGCCGACGTCATCAGGTACGCCGAGGACAAGTACGGCTACGTGGACAAGAAGACCGCGCCCTACCGCGACGCGCAGGGGCGCCCCTTCGAGGACCGCAACTACGCCGACGGCACCCGGAAGTTCCCGGCGGTGAACTCGACGTCGTTCCCGTACACCCCGGTGTTCGCCACCCCCGCCGACGCGAAGGTCAAGGTACCGGCGTGGCTGAACGACCCGACCATGTACCACAACCGCGGTGACTCCACCTTCGCCGGGGAGAACAGCGAGTACGGCGACTTCTTCGGCCTCGACGACCTGTGGACCGAGCGTCCCGAGGTGGTCCGCGGCATGACCGACATCTACGCCCAGTGGATCGGCAAGGCCGGCGTGGACGGGTTCCGCCTCGACACGGTCAAGCACGCCAACCTCGACTTCTGGCCGCAGTTCGCGCGCGGCATCGACGCCGCCGCCGCGAAGGCCGGCAAGAAGGACTTCTTCATGTTCGGCGAGGTCTACAGCGCCGAGCAGGAGATCCAGTCCACCTACGTGCGGCAGGGCGGACTGCCCGCCACGCTCGACTTCTCGTTCCAGGAGGCGGCACGCGGGTACGCCGCCGCCGACGGCTCGGCCAAGTCGCTCGCCGACGTGTACGCCAAGGACGACCTGTACTCCGCGCGGGACACGAACGCCAACCGGCTCACCACGTTCCTGGGCAACCACGACATGGGCCGCATCGGCTCGTTCGTCGCCGCCGCCGGCGGTGACGACGCCACCCAGCTGAACCGCAGCCGGCTCGCCCACCAGCTCATGTTCCTCACCCGCGGCCAGCCGGTCGTCTACTCCGGCGACGAGCAGGGCTTCACCGGACCGGGCGGCGACAAGGACGCCCGGCAGGACATGTTCGCCTCGCGGACCGCCGACTACCTCGACGACGACCTGATCGGCACCACCCGCACCCACGCCGCCGACCAGTACGACACCCGCCACCCGCTCTACCGGACCATCGCCGAGCTGGGCGACCTGCGGACGGCGCACCCGGCACTGCGCGACGGCGTGCAGGTGACCCGGTACGCGGCCGACGGGCCGGGCGTCTTCGCGTTCTCCCGCGTCCTGCCCGCCGACCGGATCGAGTACGTGGCGGCGGTGAACAACGCCGCGACGCCGCAGACTGTCACGGTGGACACCTGGTCGGCCGGCGCCCGCTTCACCGGCGTGTACGGCGGCGCCGCGGGCGCGACGGCCGGCGCGGACGGCAAGCTGAGCGTCACCGTGCCTGCGATGTCGGCGCTGGTACTGAAGGCCGACCGGGCGATCCCGCAGGCCGGGGCCCCGACGATCACGATCACCGAGCCGGGCGACGACCCGGTCCCGGGCAAGGCCGCCGTCACCGCCCAGGTGACCGGAGACCCGCTCGCCACCGTCACGTTCGCCGCCCGGGTCGCGGGCGGCAAGTGGACGCTGCTCGGCACCGCGAACCGCGCGCCGTACACCGTGCACCACGACCTGACGGGCCTGCCCGGCGGCACCCGCGTGGAGTACAAGGCGGTGGTCCGCGACGGCAAGGGCCGCACCGCCACCGCCCGTGCCACCGGCACCGTCGGCACCCCCGCCCAGGGCGCGTCGCGGGACTGGGCGATCGTGCACTACCAGCGCCCGGCCGGCGGGTACGACGACTGGCGGCTCTACGCCTGGGGCGACATCGACCCGGCGTACGTGACGCAGTGGCCCGCCGGGCAGCCGTTCGCCGGTGAGGACTCGTACGGCCGGTTCGCCTGGGTCAAGCTGAAGCCCGGCGCGAAGACCGTCGGCTTCCTCGTGATCGACGGCGACGGCAACAAGGACGTGGCCAACGACCGCACCATCGACGTGGCTGCGACCGGCGAGGTCTGGGTCAAGCAGGGCGACCCGGCGGTCTACCCGACGCGGCAGGCCGCCACCGGCGAACCCGACCCGCCCGTCGCGCAGGACACCGCGCTGATCCACTGGCGCAAGGCCGACGGGAACTACGACGGCTGGGGCCTGCACCTGTGGGACGGCGCGGCCACCCCGACCGACTGGGCCGCCCCGCTCAAGCCGGAGAAGATCGACGCGTACGGCGCGGTGTTCCGGGTGCCCCTCGCCGCCGGGGCGACCGGGCTGAGCTACATCATCCACCGAGGCGACGAGAAGGATCAGCCCGAGGACCAGCGGCTCGACTTCGCCGGCGCCGGACGCGAGGTGTGGCTCCTGGCCGGCGTCAAGGGACGGCTGCTGCCCACCACGACGTCCGGCGCCGCCAAGGACCTCGACCTGACCAAGCAGAAGGCGCAGTGGATCGACAGGTCCACAGTCGCCTGGGCGACCGGGCCGACCGACGGCAGGCGGTATGCGCTCGCCGTCGCCCCGGCCGGTGGGATCGGCCTCGTCGACGGCGAGCTGACCGGCACGTACACCACCATCGGCCTGCGAGCCCAGCGCAACGGGCTGACCGAGGCGCAACGGCAGGCGTACCCCCATCTCTGGGCCTCGCGCGCCTTCTCGCTGGACCGCGCCGACCTGGCCCGGGTGCCGGCGGCGCTGCGCGGCCAGATCGTGGTGACCGAGCGGGACGCGGAGGGCGCGCTGCTCGCCGCCACCAGCGTGCAGATCCCCGGCGTGCTCGACGACGTCTACGCGGCGGCGACCGGCGCGAAGCTCGGCCCGACGTTCGCCGGCCGGGTCCCCACCCTGGCGGTGTGGGCGCCGACCGCGCGGACCGTGTCGCTGGAGCTGTTCGACTCACCCACGGCCCAGCCGTCCACAGTGGCGATGCGCCGCGACGACCGCACCGGCGTCTGGTCGGTCCGCGGCACGAAGGCGTGGAACGGCCGCTACTACCGCTACCGGGTGCAGGCGTGGCAGCCGGCCACGCAGAAGATGGTCACCGCGTCGGTGACCGACCCGTACTCGGTGGCGCTCGCCCCGAACTCCACGCACAGCCAGATCGTCGACCTGACCGACCCGGCGCTCGCGCCGGCCGGCTGGGCGAGCCTGCGCAAGCCGGCCCCGGTGCCGGCGTCGAAGGTCCAGATCTCCGAGCTGTCGGTACGGGACTTCTCCATCGCCGACACCACCGTTCCCGCCGACCGGCGGGGCACGTACCTGGCGTTCACCGACCCGGACAGCGCCGGCATGAAGCACCTGCGCAAGCTCGGCGACGCCGGGGTCAACCACCTGCACCTGCTGCCGGCCTTCGACTTCGCCACCATCCCGGAGAAGCGGGCCGACCAGGCCCGGCCGGACTGCGACCTGGCCGCGCTGCCGCCGGACTCCGACGAGCAGCAGAAGTGCGTCGCGGCGGTCGCCGGCACCGACGGCTACAACTGGGGGTACGACCCGCTGCACTACACGGTGCCCGAGGGCGGGTACGCCACCGACCCGAACGGCGCGAAGCGCACCACCGAGTTCCGCCAGATGGTCGCCGGAGTGAACAAGGCCGGCCTGCGGGTGGTCATGGACGTGGTCTACAACCACACCTCCGCCGCCGGCGCCGACCCGAAGTCGGTGCTCGACCAGGTGGTGCCGGGCTACTACCACCGGCTGCTGGAGGACGGGACCGTCGCCAACTCCACCTGCTGCGCCAACACCGCGCCGGAGCACGCGATGATGGGCAAGCTCGTGGTGGACTCGCTGGTCACCTGGGCCAAGGCGTACAAGGTCGACGGTTTCCGGTTCGACCTGATGGGCCACCACCCGAAGGCGAACATCCTGGCCGTACGGGCCGCGCTGGACAAGCTCACGCTCGCCCGCGACGGCGTGGACGGTCGCAAGATCCTGCTGTACGGCGAGGGCTGGAACTTCGGCGAGGTCGCCGACGACGCCCGGTTCACGCAGGCCACCCAGGCCAACATGGCCGGCACCGGCGTCGGCACGTTCAACGACCGGCTCCGCGACGCGGTGCGCGGCGGCGGCCCGTTCGACGCCAACCCGCGCGTGCAGGGCTTCGCCTCCGGCCTCTACACCGACCCCAACGGCGACGACGTGAACGGCTCGGCCGCCGAGCAGCGGGCCCGGCTGCTGCACCAGCACGACCTGATCAAGGTGGGGCTGACCGGGAACCTGCGCGGCTACCGGTTCACCGACTCCACCGGCAAGCGGGTCACCGGGGCGCAGGTCGACTACAACGGCGCCCCGGCCGGGTACACCGCCGCGCCGGGCGAGGCGGTCACCTACGTCGACGCGCACGACAACGAGATCCTGTACGACGCGCTGGCGTACAAGCTGCCGCAGGGGACCTCGGCGCAGGACCGGGCCCGGATGCAGGTGCTGGCACTGGCGACCACCGCGCTCGGGCAGGGCGCCGGGTTCGTGACCACCGGCTCGGAGCGGCTGCGCTCGAAGTCGCTGGACCGCAACTCGTACAACTCCGGTGACTGGTTCAACCAGATCCGATGGGACTGCGCCCAGGGCAACGGATTCGGTGCCGGCCTGCCGCCGGAGGCCGACAACAAGGACAAGTGGTCGTACGCGAAGCCGCTGCTCGCCGATCCGTCGCTGGTGCCGGACTGCGCGGCGATCGACCTGGCCGACGCCCGGTACGCGGAGCTGCTGCGCGTGCGCCGATCCTCGCCGGTGTTCGGGCTCGACACCGCCGAGCAGGTGCAGAAGCGGGTGGCGTTCCCGCTGTCCGGAACGACGGAGACCCCGGGCGTGCTCACCATGACCCTCGACGCGCGAGGGCTGGACGGGAAGTGGAAGTCGGTGACAGTCGTCCTCAACGCCACGCCCGAGACGGCGAAGCAGACGGTCACCGGGCTGCGCGGCGCGAACGTGGCACTGCACCCGGTGCTGCGGAACTCGGCCGACCCGGCGCTGCGTACCGCTTCGTTCGACCGGGCCGCCGGCACGTTCACCGTGCCCGCGCGCAGCGTGGCGGTGTTCGTCCAGAGCTGACCGGTACGGCCGACCGGCCCCCTGCCACGTCACGTGGCAGGGGGCCGGTCGCGTACCGGCGGACCGTCAGGTCAGTTGAAGCAGTCCTCGACGGTGTTGGCGCAGTTGGTGGGGTCGTTGTTGCTGATGAGGGACTTGTCGTCGAGCTTGACGCGTCCTTCGTTGTTGAGGACGCCGCCGGCGACCCGGTGGAGCTTGCTGGAGTCGGTGGCGGTGTTCTTGGTGACGTGGGTCTTGGTCAGGGTGATCTTCGCCTTGTTGTTGAAGATGCCGCCGCCGTTGAGGGCGGTGTTGCCCTTGATGTCGGTGTCGCGGATGGTGAGGGTGGCGTTGTCGTCCTTGTCGTGGTCGCGGGCGAGGAAGCCGTCCTCGATCTTGATGAGCCACTCACCGTTGAAGATGCCGCCGCCGAAGCGGTTGGCGGTGTTGTCGACGATCTTGCTGTCGGCGATCGTGGCGCTGGCGTGCTCCTTGTTCTCCGGGTAGCCCCAGTGCTTGCCGCCGGTGACCACCACACCGCCGCCGTCGCCGTCGGCGTGGTTCTTGGCGACGTGGACCTTCTCCAGGAGCAGGTCCGTGTTCTCGGCGTAGACGCCGCCACCGTTCTCGCAGGCGGTGTTGCCCGTGATCGCGGTGAAGGACACCGTGACGGTGCCGCCGCTGCTGAACAGGCCGCCACCGTTCTTGCCGGCGCGGTTGTCCGACAGGCTCGACTTCACGCCGTCCTTGCCGTGGTCGGAACCGAAGATCTCGACCGTGCCGGCCTCGTGGTGCTTCTCCTTCTTGTCGTAGCCCTTCGGCGCGGCGGAGGCCGTCGGGCCGTGTCCGCCGGACAGGCCGCTGCCGTTGGCGATGCCGCCGCCGTTGCCGCCTGCGGTGTTGTCGTCGACGTGGGTTTCCTCGACCTTGAGGATGCCCTCGTTGAAGATGCCGCCGCCGTCGCCCTGGGCGTGGTTGTCGACGACCTTGCTCTCCTTGAGCCAGGTGCGGCCGTAGTTGGCGATGGCGCCGCCGTCGCCCTCGGCGTTGTTGTCGACCAGCTTGACGTTGTCCAGGTAGGCGCTGCCGCCACGCTCGACGAGCAGCGCGCCACCGTCGCCCTCGACCCGCTTGTCGTCGTCCTTGCCGCCGTTCATGCCGTCCGCGACGGGCGCGACAGCGGCGGCGGTGGTCGCCGCAGCCGGGGCCGCGACAGCCGGGGCGGCGGCCGGAGCCGCGACCGCCGGAGCGGCCGGAGCAGCAGCCGGAGCGGCGGCCGGCGGCTGGCCGCCACCGGGAGCCCCGCCACCGGGGTACTTGAACTCGTTGGCGTTTCCGCCCTTGACGGTGAGGTCCTTGAGGGTGAGGTCGCCGCCGTCGACGACGCGGAAGATGCGGAAGGTGTCTTCGGCGTCGCGCTTGATGGTGGAGTTGTTGCCCTTGATGGTGACGTCCTGCTTGATCTCGGGCAGGGCGGAGCCGAACTTGCGGTCCTTGACGCCGAGTTCGTAGGTGCAGTTCTCGGCGAGCTTGATGGTGCCGCCGTGGTCGCGGTTGGCCAGTTCGAGGGCGTCGATCAGGGCGTCGTCCTTGCAGGGGACCTCGCGGGTCTTGCCGTGGTCGTCCTTGCCGTCCTTGCCCCACTCGCCCTTGTCCGGGCCCCACTCGCCACGGTCGCGGCCTTCCTGGCCACGGTCCTTGCCGTCCTTGCCATACCCGTCCTTGCCGTACCCGTCCTTGTCGTAGCCGTCGCGGCCGTAGTCGCCCTCGGCGCCCTTGTCGCCGTGGTCGTCGTCGCTGAGCTGCTGCGTGGTCGACCACTTGACGTCGGCGAGCCGGTGCGGGCCGGTGGCCCCGGTGGTCGCATAGGCCACGCCGGCGAGGCTGACCGCTCCGGTCAGGCCCACAACGCCGGTGGCGAGCCACATCCGGCGACGCCGGAGCGGGGAGATGGTCTTGCTGGTGGCGTCATCATTATTGCGAAGGTAGTTGGACATCGGAGCTCTCTGCCCTCTCCTTGTACCTGACAAGGTCGCTTCGCCCTGGCGAGGCGGCCTTCGCTACAAATCGGTTGTAGCTGCTGAAGATGACCGTATGAGAACCTTCTTCGCCTCGTGGTCATATACGAAAAAAACCCGCATAAGGGTGCGGGTGGGATGGGCGGGCGCAGTGCGGCCCGGACGCCCCGGCGGGGGACACCGCGGCCAGCCGGGCCGCTGGCGGGGGTGGGAGCCCTCCGCGCGCCGTCAGCGGCGCGAGGAGGGCTCCCCGGTTATGTGGTGGTTCGATCAGTTGAAGCAGTCCTCGACGGTGTTGGCGCAGTTGGTGGGGTCGTTGTTGCTGATGAGGGACTTGTCGTCGAGCTTGACGCGTCCTTCGTTGTTGAGGACGCCGCCGGCGACCCGGTGGAGCTTGCTGGAGTCGGTGGCGGTGTTCTTGGTGACGTGGGTCTTGGTCAGGGTGATCTTCGCCTTGTTGTTGAAGATGCCGCCGCCGTTGAGGGCGGTGTTGCCCTTGATGTCGGTGTCGCGGATGGTGAGGGTGGCGTTGTCGTCCTTGTCGTGGTCGCGGGCGAGGAAGCCGTCCTCGATCTTGATGAGCCACTCACCGTTGAAGATGCCGCCGCCGAACCGGCCGGCCGTGTTGTCCACGACGGCGCTGTCGGCGATCGTGGCGCTCCCCGCGAGGCCGTCCTTCTCGGCGCCGTTACCGGCCCAGTCCCGACCACCGGTCGTCACCACGCCGCCGCCGTCGCCGTCGGCGTGGTTGCCCGCCACGTGGACCTTCTCCAGGAGCAGGTCGGTGTTCTCGGCGTAGACGCCACCGCCGTTCTCGCAGGCGACGTTGCCGCCGATCGCGGTGAACGAGACGGTGACCCAGCCGCCGCTGCTGAACAGACCGCCACCGTTGTGACCGGCCCGGTTGTGGCTCAGCGTGCTCAGCGAGGCGTCCTTGCCCTCGTGCGCCCCGATGATCTCGACGGTGCCCGCGCGGTGCTTGCCGTGCTCGCCCTTGTCGCCCTTGCCGGGCTTCGCGGCCGAGGCCAGGTCGACCGGCCCGCCGTGGTGCTCACCGCTGCCGTTGGCGATGCCGCCGCCGTTGCCGCCTGCGGTGTTGTCGTCGACGTGGGTTTCCTCGACCTTGAGGATGCCCTCGTTGAAGACGCCGCCGCCGTCGCCCTGGGCGTGGTTGTCGACGACCTTGCTCTCCTTGAGCCAGGTGCGGCCGTAGTTGGCGATGGCGCCGCCGTCACCTTCGGCGTTGTTGTCGACCAGCTTCACGTTGTCCAGGTGCGCGCTGCCGCCACGCTCCACCAGGAGCGCGCCGCCGTCACCCTCGAACCGCTTGTCGTCGTCCTTGCCGTCCGGCCCGGCCGCCTTCGGCACCGACGGCCCGGGGTACTTGAATTCGTTGGCGTTTCCGCCCTTGACGGTGAGGTCCTTGAGGGTGAGGTCGCCGCCGTCGACGACGCGGAAGATGCGGAAGGTGTCTTCGGCGTCGCGCTTGATGGTGGAGTTGTTGCCCTTGATGGTGACGTCCTGCTTGATCTCGGGCAGGGCGGAGCCGAACTTGCGGTCCTTGACGCCGAGTTCGTAGGTGCAGTTCTCGGCGAGCTTGATGGTGCCGCCGTGGTCGCGGTTGGCCAGTTCGAGGGCGTCGATCAGGGCGTCGTCCTTGCAGGGGACCTCGCGGGTCTTGCCGTGGTCGTCCTTGCCGTCCTTGCCCCACTCGCCCTTGTCCGGGCCCCACTCGCCACGGTCGCGGCCTTCCTGGCCACGGTCCTTGCCGTCCTTGCCGTCGTCGTGCGAGTCGTTGCCGGCGTTCTGCGGCGCGGCGGCGTGGTTGTCCGCCACCGGTTCGGTGCCGGACTTGTCGTCGCGGGCGGCGAGCCCGCCGAGCGCCGCCAGCCCGACGACGCCGGTCAGCCCGGCCACGCCGGTGGCGACCCAGAGCGCCCGCCGTTTGCTCGTCCGCGGCGGGGGCGCCATCGGAGCGCCGCCGTCGGGTGTCGTTACGTCGTTCGACATGAGAGCCCTTTCGGTTCTTCCCAAACGGGTCGCACCGCCCCAGGCCGGGCGACCAGCTACAAACCGGTTGTAGCCTCTGATCAGCACCGTATGAGAAGGTTCCTCGCGAGGAAGACTTATCCGAAAAAAGCCCGCATTCCTCCCACGAACGGCGGTCGGTGACCAACCACGTCAGGGGGACCGCAACGGCCCAGACGGCGGCGGGCCCCACCACCCGCCGTCGAGGCGCGGTGATGGGGCCCGAAGGAGTTCGCGGCCGCGGGGATCAGCCGGGCAGGCGGGGGCCCGCCTCACGCTGCTCGGCCAGCCAGGTCTCCACCTCGGCGGAGGCGCGCGGCAGCCCGGCCGACAGGTTCACCGGGCCGTCGGCGGTGACCAGGATGTCGTCCTCGATCCGCACCCCGATGCCCCGCAGCTCCTCCGGGACCAGCTCGTCCTCCGGCTGGAAGTAGAGCCCCGGCTCGACGGTGAGCACGTACCCCTCGCCGAGCGGCCCCTCGCGGTAGGTCTCCTTGCGCGCGTTGGCGCAGTCGTGCACGTCGATGCCGAGCATGTGGCTGGTGCCGTGCAGCGTCCACCGCCGGTAGACCGTGGAGGCCGGGTCCATCGCCTCGTCCACGCTCACCGGCAGCAGCCCGAGATCCTTCAGCGCCTCGGCCAGCACCCGCATCGAGGCCAGGTGCACGTCCCGGAACGCCACGCCCGGCCGGCACATCTCGATGCCGGCCTGCTGCGCGGCGTACACCGCGTCGTAGACCTGACGCTGCAACGGCGTGAACCGGCCGTCGACCGGCAGCACCCGGGTCACGTCGGCGGTGTAGAGGTTGCGGTTCTCCACGCCCATGTCCATCAGCAGCAGCTCACCCGGACGGGTCGCGCCGTGGTTGTGCACCCAGTGCAGGATCGTGGCGTGCTCGCCGGCCCCGACGATCGAGCCGTAGCCGACGTCGTTGCCGTCGTGCCGGGCGCGCAGCGCGAAGACACCCTCCAGCAGCCGCTCGGAGACCCCGCGGTCGGCCGGCAGCGCCCGCGCCACGTCCTCGAAGCCGCGCACCGTGGCGTCGCACGCCTCCTGGAGCTGCGCGATCTCCCACTCGTCCTTGACCAGCTTCAGCTCGGCGATCGCGATCGCCAGCTCCCGGTCGCGGCCGGGCTGCCCGTCGGCGCGCGCGCCGTCGTACTGACGCACCGCCGCGTCCACCCGGGCGTCGAAACCACGGAGCACCCGGGTACGCGCCGGAGCCAGGTCGGCCAGCGCCGCGTCCAGCTCGCTCAGGTCGGCCGTCGGCAGGCCCAGCTCGGTGGACTTCTCCCGCAGCGTCGGCCGGCGGCCCACCCACAGCTCACCGTGGCGGCTGCGGAAGAACTCGTCGGTCACCCGCGACGACCGGGGCCGCATGAACAGCGTGGCCTCGCCGCCCGGCCGCAGCACGAGGACGCTGTCCGGCTCCAGATCGCCGGTCAGGTACGCGAAGTCGCTGCCCGGCCGGAACCGGTGCTCGGTGTCGTTGGCGCGTACCTTCTCGTTGCCGGTGGGGATGACCAGCGTCTCGCCCGGGAAGGCCTCGGCCAGCGCGGCCCGCCGCTTGGCGTGGTTGGGCACCTCCGCGCGCGGGGTGACCGGCAGTTCGGTGTCCCGCCAGCCCTGCCGCATGAACGACAGGAACGCCTCCGGGAAGTCCGGGTCGTGCGACTCCGTGCCGTCCGCCGCCTTGCCCTGCCGGGTCCGCTCCTCGGCCATGATCCGCCCCTCCCTGAGCCTCGTCGCTGGTCCCGACGGTACCGCGCGCACGACAGCGGGAGGTGCCTGCGGTGCCGCGACGGCGGCTTCCGGCGCGTGGAAAGATGGCGGCCATGTGCGGACTCCTGGCCTTCTTCAGCGCGCGCGGCGACGCCGCCGCCCACCGCGACAACATCGCCGGCGCACTGGAGTGCCTGCACCACCGTGGCCCGGACGAGACAGGGGTCGAGGTGGTCGGCGACGCCTCCGGCCGGTACGCGGACGGCGTGTTCGCGCACAAGCGCCTGGCGATCATCGACGTGGCGCTGAGCCACGAGCCCCTGCCGTACGCGGGCGGGCGGTACCTGCTCACCTTCAACGGCGAGATCTACAACTACATCGAGCTGCGCGAGGAGCTGATCCGCGACTACGGCGCCCAGTTCGCCACGAACGGCGACGGCGAGGTGATCGTCGCCGGCTACCACTACTGGGGTGAGCAGGTGCTCACCAAGCTGCGCGGCATGTTCGCGTTCGTGATCTGGGACCGGCAGGAGCGGCGGGCCTTCGGCGCGCGGGACTACTTCGGCATCAAGCCGCTGCACTACCTCCAGACGCAGGACGGCCTCTACCTCGCCTCGGAGAAGAAGGCGCTGCTGCCGTTCGCGCACTCGGCGTACCAGGGCGACGCGGGCATCGACACGGCGAACCTGAGCCACTACCTGACGCTGCAGTACGTGCCCGAGCCGGGCACGCTGCACAAGGGGATCAGCCGGATCGGCTCGGGGGAGTACCTGACCTGGACCCCTGGTGGCCGGATCGAGGTGCGCCGCTGGTACCGGCCGGTGTTCCGGCCGGCCCCGGTCTCCGACGAGCAGCGGCTCTACCACGACATCCGGGAGACGCTGCGGGAGAGCGTCCGGATGCACATGCGCTCGGACGTGCCGGTCGGCTCGTTCCTGTCCAGCGGCATCGACTCCACCGCTGTGGTGGCGCTGGCCCGCGAGTTCAACCCGAACATCCTCACCTTCACCGTCGGCTACGACGTGCCCGGCTACTCCGAGATCGACGTGGCCCAGGACTCGGCCCGGCACCTCGACGTGACCACGATCCCGACCAAGATCGGGCCGCAGGACATGATCGACGCGCTGCCGAAGATCGTCTGGCACCTGGACGACCCGGTCGCCGACCCGGCGCTGGTGCCGCTGTACTTCGTGGCGAAGAAGGCCGCCGAGCACGTCACGGTGGTGCTCTCCGGTGAGGGCGCCGACGAGTTCTTCGGCGGCTACACGATCTACCGGGAGCCGCTGTCGCTCAACGCGGTGAACAGCCTGCCCGACGGCGTGCAGAAGGGTCTGCGCGCGGTGTCCAAGGCGATCCCGCAGGGCGTCAAGGGCAAGAGCTTCCTGGAGCGCGGCACCACCCCGATCGAGGAGCGCTACTACGGCAACGCCCGGATGTTCACCGAGGAGGAGAAGCAGCACCTGCTGCGCCGCTACGACCCCTCGGTGCGCTACACGGACGTGACCGCGCCGATCTACGCCGAGTGCACCGAGCTGGACGACGTCACCAAGATGCAGTACGTCGACCTCTACACCTGGCTGCGCGGCGACATCCTGGTCAAGGCCGACCGGATCTCGATGGCGCACTCGCTGGAGGTGCGGGTGCCGTTCCTGGACCGGGAGGTGTTCAACGTCGCCGCCGGCATCCCGGTCGACCTGAAGCTGCCGCCGCGCTCCGAGGCCACCAAGTACGCGATGCGCCAGGCGCTGCAGGGCGTCGTGCCGCCGGCCATCGTGAACCGCAAGAAGCTGGGCTTCCCGACCCCGACCCGGGTCTGGCTGCGCGGCGAGATGTACGAGTGGGCGCGGCACGTGCTGTCCACCTCGGGCGCGGGTGACCTGATCGACCTGTCGTACGCGATGCGCCTGCTGGAGGAGCACAAGCGGGAGGAGGCGGACCACTCCCGCAAGGTGTGGACCGTGCTGATCTTCTGCATCTGGCACGCCATCTTCGTGGCCAAGACGCTCGACCCGGGCATCCAGCGCAACCAGTCCGCGCTGCTCACCAAGCCGGTCGTCGGCAGCATGGTCCGCTGACGCGAGCGTGACGAGGAAGGGCCCCCGGGGTGTTCCCCCGGGGGCCCGGCCCGTTACGGGATCACCTGCCGGTGCAGGTGACAGTCGGCAGGGTGTTGGTGCCGGAGAAGTTCGCGGTGAAGCCGAACGTGGTGGTGCCCTCCGGCGGGACGCTGCCGTTGTAGGCGGCGTTGGAGACGCTCACCGACGCCCCGCTGCCGCTCAACGTGCCGTTCCACACCTGGTTGATGGTCTGGCCGCTGGGCCAGGTCCAGTTCGCGGTCCACCCGGAGTAGGTCCGGGTGCTGTGGTTCATGATCGTCACTTCGCCCTGGAAGCCGCCACCCCAGGCGGTGACCACCTTGTACACCGCCATGCAGGAGCCGGCCGGCATGGTCGGGCTGGTCGTCACCGGCGGAGGTGAGGTCGGCGGCGCGGTGGTCGGCGGCGCGGTGGTCGGCGGCGCGGTCGTCGGGGGGTTGCTGCCGCCCGAGCCGATTCCGGTCACCTCGCCGTTGCCGCCGTCGAACGTCACGTCCGAGCAGCCGAAGAAGTTCTCCTGGCTGTCCGAGCGGACCCAGCGCGAGTAGATGATGTGCCGGCCGCTCTTGTTCGACGGCAGGTTGCCGGTGAAGTAGTAGTGACCGTCGTTGGTGCCGACCGCGCCGCGTTGCGGCGGGTTGGTCACCTGCAGGAACGGCTGCTCCTCCAGGTCGCTCCAGGCCAGCGGCCGGTTCGGGCTCCAGCTGTCCTTTGTCACGTAGAAGTAGAACGTGCCCGGGTGGTGGGCCCAGTTGCTGTACCGGAACTCCATCGACCGGCCCGCCGTCAGGTGGGTGATCGGCCAGTCGTTGCGCGCCGCGTCGTACCCGCTGAAGTTGGGGTTGCCGCCGCTGCACAGCTTGCCGTCGGGGATGAACCCGACGGTCCGCCCGCCGGCGTCGGAGCGCAGCACGCTGAACCAGTTGTACAGCGAGTTCGCCCCGTTCTCGGCCACCGCCGACGAGCAGGCGGGGTTGTTCGGCCGGATCTCACCGGTTCCGGTGAGGCCGTCCTTCCAGCACAGGTAGGTGCGGGCGCCCGGCGTCATGGCCGCGCCGTGTGCGGCCGCCGGTCCGGAGTGGGTGGCCAGGGCGAACGCGCCCAGGGCCAGGGTGGCGGCCGCGGTGAGCAACGCGGCCGTACGGGATCGGTGCACGGGGATCTCCTGACTCGCGGAGCGTGGCCCGGTTCGGCCCGCCCCGCTGCGACGAGCGGATGCGACGATCGCGGTGCCCGCGCCCGGTCGGCGTGCGGCCGGGGCCGTCTGCGGGCGCGCACCGCTTGCGGTCCGTTGCCACGGACCGTGGATGCCCTCGCGTCGGATCGACCCGGCGGCCGGCGACGCGGCAGCCCCCCGCGTCGTTACCCGGCATCGCCATCCCACCACGTCCGCACGCCGCCCGCAATAGGCGGCGCTCGATGCCCGGGTCCCGGCGCGCGGTGGCACCGGCATGCGACAGGATCGGGGGGAGGACGACGAGGGGAGCCAGGATGGGGTACGCGGTGGTGCTCGGCGAGGCGCTGGTGGATCTGCTCGACGCCGAGCACGACGGAGAACCCGTCTACCGGCAGGCGATCGGCGGCGGCCCGCTCAACGTGGCGGTGGCGGTCGCCCGGCTCGGCGGGGACGCGCGGTTCGTCGGGTCGCTCGGCGACGACGCGCTGGCCGGGCGGATCCGCGCGTTCCTCACCGGCGCCGGGGTGGACGTGAGCGGGACGGTGACGGTGCCGGCGCCGACAGCGCTGGCAGTGGCCACGTTCGCCGGCGCGGAGCCGGACTTCCGCTTCTACGGCGAACCCCGCTCGTACGCGCTGCTCGGCCCGGACGACCTGGACGTGGCGCTGGTCGAGGGCGCGGACGTGCTCTACTGCGGCTCTATCGTGCTGCTCGACCCGCCGGTGCTGGCCGCCGCCCGGCGCGCCTGGTCGATCGCGGGCGCGCTGCGGGTGTTCGACCCGAACGTACGGCCCCGCCTGCTCACCGCCCCGGGCGCGCTGGACGGGCTGCGGGCGGTGGTCGCCGAGTTCGCCGCCGCCGCGCACCTGGTCAAGCTCAGCAGCGCCGACGCGCGGCTGCTCTACCCGGACGAGCCGGTCGAGGGCGTCGCCGCGTACCTGCGGGAACTGGGCGCGAGCACGGTCGTGGTCACGCTCGGCGCGGACGGCGCCCTGGTCGCCGCCGGCGACGACGTGGTGCGGGTACCCGCGCCGAAGGTGGACGCGGTGGACGCCACCGGCGCGGGCGACTCGGTGATGGGCGCGCTGGTGGCCGACCTGCTGGCCGCCGGTGAGCCGGCTGACCCGGCCGGGTGGCGGGAGCGGGTCGCGTTCGCGCTGCGGGTGGCGGCGGTGGTGTGCGAGTCACCGGGCGGCGCCACCGCCATGCCCACCCGCACCGCGGTCGCCACCCGCTTCCCGTGACCCGTCCGCCCCGTGCTCAGGCGCGCGGACGGGCCAGCGTCACGACGGCGGTCAGCGACAGGAACGCGGCGCCGGCCAGCACCACCGCCATGGGCAGCGCGCTGCCCTCGCCGCCGAGCCCGACCAGCGGCGCGGCGAGCGCGCCCACCACCGACTGGATGCCGCCCATCAGCGCGGCAGCGGTGCCCGCGTGCCGGGCGTGCGCGTCCAGCGCCAGCGCGGTGCTGTTCGGCATCACCATGCCGAGCGAGCCGACGAAGGCGAACAGCGCCACCGCCGTCACGACCAGGCTGCCCGCCAGCGCGCCGCTCAGCACGCCGATCGCGGTGACCAGGCCGACCACCAGCGTGGTGACCAGCAGCCGGCGCGGCGTGAACCGGTCGAGCAGCCGGGCGTTCGCCTGCCCGACCGCCACCAGGGCGAGCGCGTTGACGCCGAAGATCACGCTGAACACGGCCGCGGAGACGCCGAAGACGTCCTGGAACACGAACGACGACCCGGAGATGTACGCGAACAGTCCGGCGAACGCGAAGCCCTGCGTCAGCGCGTACCCGAGGTAGACCCGGTCGGCGAGCAGCGACCGCATGGTCCGGACGGTGGCCCCCAGGCCACCGGTGCTGCGGCGCTCGGGCGGCAGCGTCTCCGGCAGGCGCAGCGCGACGGCGACGGCGAGCACCGCCCCGATGACGGCGAGGGCCACGAAGACCGCCCGCCACGAGCCGAACCGTAGTACCAGGCTGCCCACGCCCGGCGCCGCCACCGGTGCCACGCCGAAGACCAGGGTGAGCCGGGAGAAGTACTTCGCAGCGTCCCGTCCCGAGTAGAGGTCGCGGACCACCGCGCGGGCGACCACCACGCCCATGCCGCCGGCGACGCCCTGGGCGAACCGCGCGGCTGCGAGCAGCGGGGCGTTCGGCGCCGCGGCGCACGCCAGCGCCAGCACGGTGTACGCGACCACGCCGACCAGCACCGGACGGCGGCGCCCCCAGCGGTCGCTGAGTGGACCGGTGACGAGCTGTCCCAGGGCGAGACCGATCAGGCAGGTGGTCAGCGAGAGCTGGATGCCGGCCTGGTCGGCGCCGAGGTCGCGGGTCATGGCCGGGAACGCCGGCAGGTACATGTCCAGCGACAGCGGGCCGATCGCGGTGAGCGTGCCGAGCAGCACCAGCAGCGTCACGCCGCCGGTGGACGCGGTGGTGCGGTCGGCGGCCGGGCGCGCGGCGGTCGGCGCGGCGTTGCTCACGAGTGGGTACCCCCTGGATCCGGTGCGTCCGGGTACCTTACATCTGTAGTCAGAACTATTGCGATGTGAGGCGGGTGACTCCGTGGCGACGAACGAGCAGGTCGCGCGCGTCGGAGCGGTCGTGGGGGAGCTGCACCGCCTCCTGCGCCGCCGGACCGGGGCGCGGGTCGGACGCGACCCGCTGCCCGAGGCGCAGGTGGAGTTGCTGCTGCTGGTCCGGGAGACGCCCGGGATCAGCGGCAAGGAGGTGGCCCGGCGCCTCTGCACCGCGCCCAACACGGTGAGCACGCTGGTCCGCGACCTCACCGACGCCGGGCTGCTGGCCCGTGACCGCGACCCCGGCGACCGCCGCGTGCTGCGGCTGCGCGTGACCGAGGCCGCCCGGGCCCGGATGGCCGACTACGAGACCAACCGCGCCGCGCTGCTCGACGAGGCGCTGGCCGAGCTGGAGCCGCCGGCACGGGCGGCGATCCTGGCCGCCGCCCCGCACCTGGACGCACTGCTCGGCGCCCTGCGGGGACACGCCCGCCCCGGGCCGGCCTCCGGAAACCCGGTGGCCGCGGTGCCGGCCCGCCCCGCATGATCACCGGATGGCCCTGCACCAGGACGAGATACCCGTGGACGAGCAGGTCGTCCGGGCGCTGCTGACCGACCAGCGCCCCGAGTGGGCCGCGCTGCCGCTGACCCCGGCCGGCGCCGGGACCGACAACACGATGTACCGGCTCGGCGCCGACCTGCTCGTCCGCCTGCCGCGCACCGCCGAGAAGGCCGGCGCCCTGCGCAAGGAACAGCGGTGGCTGCCCCGGCTCGCACCGCTGCTGCCGTACCGGGTGCCGGAACCGGTGTACGCCGGCGTCCCGGCCGACGCCTTCCCGCTGCCGTGGTCGGTGCAGCGATGGATACCGGGCGACGAGGTCCGGTCCGGCACGGTCGAGGACTGGGCCGCCCTCGGCGCCGACCTGGCCGTGTTCGTCCGGCGCCTGCACGCGACCGACCTGCTCGGCGCGACCCGCGCGGGCCCGCTCAGCGGCTACCGCGGCGGCAGCCTCCGGCCCTGCGACACCTGGATCTCCGCGGCGCTCGACGACTGCCGGACCCTGATCGGCGACGAGACGGACGTCGACACCCTGGTCGGGCTCTGGCGGGACGCCCTCACCCTGCCCGAACCCGCCGCCCCGCACGTCTGGCTGCACGGGGACCTCAAACCCACAAACCTGCTGGTGCACGACGGCCGGCTGCGGGCGGTCATCGACTTCGGCGGCCTCACCGTCGGGCACCCCGACGCCGAACACGCGCCGATCTGGGACCTTCCGCCGCAGGCCCGGCACGCCTACCGGGAGGCGCTCGGCGTGGACGACGTGACCTGGGCGCGGGCCCGCGCCTGGGCGCTCGGGGTGGCGGCCAGTGGCGTCTCCTACTACTGGCACACGTTCCCGGCGTTCGTCGCCGAGTGCCGCAACCGCCTCCGGGAGATCCTGGCCGACGCCGGCTGAAGCAGGCCGCAGGTCAGGCCGTGCCGTCCAGTTCCGCGTAGCCGCGGCGGGCAGCGATCAGACCCGGCCGGGCGCCGAACGGCGACTCGGCCGCCACCCGCTCCGGCGGGGCGCTGCCGGTGTGCCCGGCGCGGATCAGCCACGCCTGCCGCGCGAGCTGCGCGTGCTGCTCGCGGACGAAGTCCGCGCCGACCGGCTCGCCGTGGCCGGGCACCACCACCGTCGTGGGCGTGGTCAGCCGCAGCAGGTCGGCCAGCGCGTCCGGCCACTTCAGGGGGTACGACTCCTCGAACGCCGGCGGTCCGCTCTGCTCCACCAGGTCGCCCGCGACCAGCACGTCCGCGTCGGGCACGTGCACCACCAGGTCGGCGTCGGTGTGCCCGTGCCCGGGATGGCGCAGCACCACGCGCCGGCCGCCGACGTCGAGCACCGTCTCCTCGTGCACCTCGTGCGTCGGCGCCCGCAGCTCGGTGTGCGCCAGTTCCTCGGCCAGCGCCGGGTGCCCGGCACGCATCTCCTCGTACGCGGCGCGGCGCACCGCGTCGGACCGGTCCCGCAGCGCCGCCGCAGCCTGGGCCTGCGCGTAGATCGCGGTGTCCGGCCCGGCCAGCGTGGCGTTGCCGAAGCAGTGGTCGAAGTGGTGGTGCGTGTTCACGATCGTCCACGGGTACGGCGTCACCGCCCGCGCCGCCTCCGCCAGCTCCCGGGCCTGCCCGGCGGTGGAGAGCGTGTCGACGAGCAGCGCCGCGCCGTCACCCACCACCAGCACCACGTTCACCGCGAGCGTCGGCTCGCGCAGCACGTGCACCCCGGCGGCGACCTCGGAGAACCCGGCGGTCATGACTGGCGCACGGCCCGCTCGACGAAGCGCTGCCGGTCGACGAGCACCCGCTCGACCCGGCCCTGCGCCGCCACGGTGGGCCCGTCGGTGACTGTCACGTCGAAGACGAGCCGCTTCCCGTCGACCTTCACCAGCTCGGCGTGGGCGGCCACGGTACGACCGACCGGCGTGGCCGCGCGGTGCTCCAGCTCCACCCGGACGCCGACGGTGGTCGACCCGGACGGCATCCGGGTCGCGGTGGCGGCCACCGTCGCCGCCTCGGCCAGCGCCAGCACCCGGGGTGTGCCGAGCACCGGCACGTCCCCCGAGCCGACCGCCTGCGCGGTGTCGGCGTCGGTCACTGTGAGCTCGACCCGGGCGGTCAGGCCCGGCGTGAAGGGCGACTCCGGCTGCTCCTGCATGCGGCCGAGCCTAGTGCAGCCGGCCCGCGGCCGTCCGGCGTCCGAGCCGCCACCGGTCCGGTCGTCACCGCCCGCCCGCATGCCCGCCGGTCGCCCGCCGTTAACCTTGTCCGCGATGGCCGAGCTGACACAATCTCCGACCCCCGCCCCCGACGCGACCACCGAATCGCCCGACGGTGGGCGCCGCCGTGTGATCGCGATGACCATCTGGGGCGTCGCCTTCGTCGTCGCCTGGCTCGCCATCGGCCTGCCCACCGACCCGGCGTACGCGTTCCTGTGGATCTGGGCCGGCACGATCGCGTGGAACTCGGCCCGCCCGTGGCGCAGCCACCTGCGGTTCGCCCGGGACTGGATCCCGGTGGTGCTGCTGCTGGCCGCGTACAACCTGTCCCGCGGGTTCGCCGACAACGGCGCCACCCCGCACGCGATGGAGCTGATCGTCGCCGACCGGTTCCTCACCGGCTGGCTCACCGGCGGTGAGGTGCCGACGATCTGGCTCCAGGAGCGCCTGTACGACGCGTCCGAGGTGCGCTGGTGGGACGTGCTGGTGAGCTGGATCTACTTCTCGCACTTCGTGGCGACGTTCGCCGCCGCCGCGGTGCTGTGGATGCGCAACCGGCGGCGCTGGATCGCGTACATGTCCCGCTGGGGCTTCCTGTGCGCGGCCGGCCTGGTCACCTACTTCGCCTACCCGGCCGCGCCGCCGTGGTGGGCGGCGCAGAACGGCCTGCTCACCGAGGTCGCGCGGATCTCCACCCGGGGGTGGAAGGAGATCGGCATGCACGGCGCGGGCAACCTGCTCAACGCCGGGCAGATCGCCTCCAACCCGGTGGCCGCGATGCCGTCGCTGCACACCGCGTTCGCGCTGTTCGTGGTGCTGTTCTTCATGCGGTCGGTGCGTAAGCGCTGGTGGCCGCTGATGCTGGCGTATCCGCTGGCCATGACGTTCACGCTGATGTACAGCGGCGAGCACTACCTGATCGACGTGCTGGTCGGCTGGGCGTACGTGGGCATGACGTTCCTGGTGGTCGGCCTGGCCGAGCGCTGGTGGGCGGCGCGGCAGGCCCGGCGGGCCGGTGAGCCCGCCGTCGCCGCAGGCGAGCCGTCCGCCGACGGCGACGCCGCCGCCGACCTCCCGGACCGCGCCGCCGACGACCGGGACGCGGTGCCCGCCGAGCGCCGGTAGGCCCGCGCCACCGGCCGTCTCGGGCGGCCGGGTCGTAGCCGCGCCGCCGTCGTTTGCCCACCGCCGTCGTGGCGTCGCGGCCCGCCGGGGTCAGCGGCCGCTGTCGGTACGGCGGGCGGCGCGCGACCGCTCGGTCAGCTCCGCGGCCAGCTCCCACGCGTCGGCCAGATCCCGGTCGACGGCCGTCGCCCCGGCCCCACCGGCGGTGTCCGCGTGCACGGTGGCCAGCCGCAGCAGCCGCTGCACCGGACCCCGCGTGACCCGCACGCTCTGGATCCGGGCGTACGGCACCAGCGTCAACCGGCGGGTCAGCAACCCGGAGCGGGCCACGAAGACCCGCTCGTCGAGACCGGCGCCGACCACCTTGCGGCTCAGCGGCCGCAGCCACCGGGCCCGCGACGGGGGCGGCGTGGCGGGCAGCGCGTCCAGCCGTACGCCGGGCAGCACCTCCGCCACGACCATCGCGCCGGTGCCCGCGTCGCCGACCGGCAGCAGCCGGTCCGGGCGGTTGCGGTCGTCCGGCTCACCGGCCGAGTAGCCGGCCACCTCCAGCCGCAGCCGCAGCCACCCCTTCATCCGCCACAGCAGCGGCCAGGTCGCCCGTACCGTCTGCACCCGGTGCAGCGGCACGGTCTGCATCCGCGTCTCCAGCAGCCCGTTGTGCACGCGCAGCGTGCCGTCGTCCCGGTCGAGGCGGAAGCTCCAGTCGTCGAGCACCCGGCGGATCGGTTGCAGCACCACACCGGCCATCGCGGTGAGCGTGCTCGCCACGGCGATGAACGACCACGAGCCCTCGGAGAGGAACTGGGCACCGACGAACACCAGACCCAGCGGCAGCAGGAACGCCTGCGGCGTGAGCAGCTGGCTGACCAGCAGATCCTGGTTGCGGACGGCGTGCAGCCGGCGACCCTCTGGCACGGGCGCCCCGACCGGCGCGCCGGGCTCGGCTGCCGGCACCGGTGCCGGGGCGGAGCGACCGGCGACCGCGAGCAGCCGCTGCCGCAGCGCGGTGGCCTCGGCCACGCTGAGGTAGGCCAGCGGTGCCTCGGTCTTGCCCCCGCCGACCACCTCCAGCCGCAGCTCGGCCAGGCCGGTGAGCTGGGCCAGCAGCGGCCGGACCACCTCCACCGCCTGCAGCCGCTCCAGCGGGATGGCCCGGGTACGCCGCCACAGCAGGCCCTCGTAGACCCGCAGCTCGCGGCCCACCAGGTGGTAGCCGGTGTTCCACCAGCTCACCACCGACAGCACGGTGGCGCCGAGCACGAAGACGGTGACCAGCACCGCGAACCAGCCGAACCCGACCCGCGACAGCGTCGACCAGGAGAGCCCGGCGATCACCACGACCAGCGACTTCGCGCCGTGCAGCGCCGGGCTGAGCGGATGCAGCCGCTGCCGGGGCTCCTCACCGCCGGGCGGTCCGGCCGCCGGACCCCACGGTCCCGGGTACGGCGGCAGCGGCGCGGGCCACGGCCCGGGCGCCGCGTCGGGTCCGGGCGGGGGGCCGTACCCGGGTGCCGCCGAGCCGGGCGGACCGTAGCCGGGCGGCGGTGCGTACCCGGGAGGTGGCCCGTAGGCGGTCGGCGTCCCGTCTCCGGGCGGAGGCCCGTATCCGGATGGTGGTCCGGGGACGGGCGGCGCGGCGGGCGGGCCGTAACCCGGCGCGGGCGGGCCGGGCGTGGGCTCGGGCCGGTCGTCGTGGGGCGGCGGGGCGCCGGAGTCGCTCCGCTCGCTCACAGGCCCTCCGCCCGGTCCTCGCCCAGCGCGGTCAGCCGGTCGCGCAGCCGGGACGCCTCGGCCGGGCGCAGGCCGGGCACGCGCGCGTCGCTCGCCGCGGCGGCCGTATGCAATTGCACGGTGGCGAGGTCGAACGCGCGCTCCAACGGACCGGCGCTCACATCGACGAACTGCATCCGCGAGTACGGCACGATGGACAGCCGCCGCACCAGCAGACCGTGGCGCACGAGCAGATCGTCGTCGCGCTCGGCGTACCCCCAGGCGCGGACCGCGCGCACGATGGTGACGGACCGCCAGACGCCCATCAGCAGCGCCACGCCGACGGCGGCGCCGAGCAGCCAGTGCCCGGACAGCGCCCAGGCCACGCCGAGCACCACGAGCGCCACGGCCAGCCCGATGCCGAGCCGGATCAGCTCCACCCAGATCAGGTCGCGGGAGATCGGCTGCCAGTGGACCGTGTCCGGCCAGGGCTCCAGCGCGCTGCGCGAGGCGGGCGGGAGGCCGGCGGGGCCGTCACCGCTCATCGGGGAGACCTGCCGTGCTCGCCGCCGGTACGGACTCGGGTCGTCTGCTCGCTCACGCTTCGAGCGTAGGCGATCAGGGAAGCGGGACCACCTCGCGGAGGAAGCCGCGTGCCTCGAGGAAGTCACCGAGGGAGCCGCGGTGCTCCGGGCAGGCCAGCCAGGTCTTGCGCCGGTCCGGCGCGTGCAGGCGGGGATTGTGCCAGCGGAGCTGGAAGGCGGCGGGTGCGCGACACCCCCGCGCCGAGCAGATCAGCGTCTCGTCCGGGGTGGTGGGAGTCGTCACCGGGGCGAGTCTAGAGGCCGCACGCCGGAAGCTTTAGCGCCGGGCGGCCACGGGGGGAGCCGCCCGGCGACGGGGTGAATCGTACACACGGCGGACCCCTTGTTGTCCACCCGTGTTCAGCGTTTCCCGCGCGCCGGGACGGCGTGGCCGGACGGCGCGGCGAAAATCGTGCCTCTCCCACCCTCGGCTCTCAGCGAGGCATGACAGTCTTGATACGCACCACGCCGCGACGACGACCCTGCTGTGGAGGACCGGTGGCCCAGCCGACCACACCCGACGTGCCGAACCCGACCGAGGCGGCGCCGGACGCGCCGCCCCCGGCGGGCACCACCCCGGCCCAGGACGCCACGCTGCTGGAGCGGGCGCTGTTCGAGACCAAGCGGGTGATCGTCGGCCAGGACCGGATGGTCGAGCGGATGTTCGTCGCGCTGCTGGCCCGTGGGCACTGCCTGCTGGAGGGCGTGCCGGGCGTGGCCAAGACGCTCGCCGTGGAGACCCTGGCGCGGGTCGTCGGCGGCTCGTTCGCCCGGGTCCAGTTCACCCCCGACCTGGTGCCCGCCGACATCATGGGCACCCGGATCTACCGGCAGTCCAGCGAGAAGTTCGACGTCGAGCTGGGCCCGGTCTTCGTCAACTTCCTGCTCGCCGACGAGATCAACCGCGCGCCCGCCAAGGTGCAGTCGGCGCTGCTGGAGGTGATGAGCGAGCGGCAGGTCTCCATCGGCGGCGAGAGCCACCGGGTGCCCGACCCGTTCCTGGTCATGGCCACCCAGAACCCGATCGAGCAGGAGGGCGTCTACCCGCTGCCGGAGGCGCAGCGGGACCGGTTCCTCATGAAGATCGTCGTGGGCTACCCGACGGACGCCGAGGAGCGCGAGATCGTCTACCGGATGGGCGTCGCACCGCCCGAGCCGGCCCGGGTGTTCGACACCCCGGACCTGGTCGCCCTTCAGCACAAGGCCGACCAGGTGTTCGTGCACAACGCGCTCGTCGACTACGCGGTCCGGCTGGTGCTCGCCACCCGGGCGCCGGCCGAGCACGGCATGCCCGACGTGGCCCAGCTCATCCAGTACGGCGCCAGCCCGCGCGCCTCGCTCGGCCTGGTCCGGGCCACCCGCGCGCTGGCGCTGCTGCGCGGCCGGGACTACGCGTTGCCGCAGGACGTGCAGGACATCGCGCCGGACATCCTGCGTCACCGGCTGGTGCTCAGCTACGACGCGCTCGCCGACGACGTACCGGCCGACCACATCGTGCACCGGGTGATGTCGACCATCCCGCTGCCCGCCGTCGCGCCCCGCCAGCAGGCCACACCGCCGCCACCGTCCGTCCCGCACAACGGATGGCCCGGGCAGCGGCCGTGAGCTCGCCCACCCCGCTGAGCGCCGCCGGCGACCGCTCGGGGGCCGTGCTGGCCCGGCTCCAGCTCATGGTCACCCGCAAGCTGGACGGGCTGCTCCAGGGCGACTACGCCGGGCTGCTGCCCGGACCGGGCAGCGAGGCGGGGGAGTCCCGGGAGTACCGGCCCGGCGACGACGTGCGCCGGATGGACTGGCCGGTCACTGCCCGCACCACCATGCCGCACGTCCGGCGTACGGTGGCCGACCGCGAACTGGAGACGTGGCTGGCCGTCGACATGTCGGCCAGCCTGGACTTCGGCACCGGGCGGTGGCTCAAGCGGGACGTGGCGGTCGCCGCGGTCGCCGCGCTGGCCCACCTGACCGTGCGGGGCGGCAACCGGATCGGCGCGGTCGTCGGCACCGGCGGGGCCGGCGGGCCGGGGACGATGCTGCGGCTGCCCGCCCGTTCCGGCCGCAAGGAGGCCCAGGGGCTGCTGCGGGCGGTGGCGGGCGCCGAGATCCGGCCCGGCCGCAGCGACCTGGGCGCGCTCGTCGAACTGCTCAACCGGCCGCCCCGGCGGCGCGGCGTCGCGGTGGTGATCTCCGACTTCCTCGCGCCGCCGCAGCAGTGGGGCCGGCCGCTGCGTAAGCTGCGGGTCCGCCACGACGTGCTGGCCGTCGAGGTGGTCGATCCGCGGGAACTGGAACTGCCCGACGTGGGGGTGCTGCCGGTGGTCGACCCGGAGAGCGGGGAACTGCACGAGGTGCAGACCGCCGACCCGGGCCTGCGCCGCCGGTACGCCGAGGCGGCGGCCGCCCAGCGCGGTGCGATCGCCGCCGAGCTGCGCGCCGCGGGCGCGGCCCACCTGCGCCTGCGTACCGACCGAGACTGGCTGCTGGACATGGTGCGTTTCGTCGCCGCGCAGCGGCACGCCCGCACCCGAGGGACGACTCGATGATCCGTTTTCTGCAACCGTGGTGGCTGCTCGCCGTGCTGCCGGTGCTCGCCCTCGCCGCCGCGTACGTCTGGCGGCAACTGCACCGCCGGCAGTACGCGCTGCGGTTCACAAACGTCGACCTGTTGCGTACCGTCGCGCCCAAGGGACTGGGCTGGCGGCGGCACGTCGCGGCGACCGCGTTCCTGCTCTGCCTGCTGGTGCTGGCGACCGGGCTGGCCCGCCCGGCGATCGACACCCGCGAGCCGCTGGAGCGGGCCACCGTGATGCTCGCCATCGACGTGTCGTTGTCGATGCAGGCCGACGACGTGTCGCCGAACCGCCTGGAGGCGGCCCAGGAGGCGGCCAAGCAGTTCGTCGGCGAGCTGCCGGAGAGCTACAACCTGGGGCTCGTCTCGTTCGCCAAGTCGGCGAACGTGCTGGTGCCGCCGACGAAGGACCGGGCGGCTGTCACCACCGCGATCGACGGGCTGGTGCTGGCCGAGGCGACAGCCACCGGCGAGGCGGTGTTCACCTGCCTGGAGGCGATCCGTTCGGTGCCGGCCGACGGCGCCGCCGGTATCCCGCCGGCCCGGATCGTGCTGCTGTCCGACGGCTACCGCACGTCGGGCCGCTCGGTCGAGGAGGCCGCCGCGGCGGCGCAGGCGGCGAACGTGCCGGTGTCCACCATCGCGTTCGGCACCGACTCCGGGCAGGTCGACATCGGCGGGCAGCTCCAGCGGGTGCCGGTGGACCGCACCGCGCTGTCCCAGCTCGCGGAGACCACGCAGGGCTTCTTCTACGAGGCCGCGTCGGCCAGCGAACTGAAGCAGGTCTACCAGGACATGGGCAGCTCGATCGGCTACCGGACCGAGCCGCGCGAGATCACCCAGTGGTACGCGGGGATCGCGCTGCTGCTGGCGCTGTGCGCGGGCGGGCTGAGTCTGCTCTGGACGTCCCGGCTCGTGTGAGCCGGAACCGGCCGGCGGTGGTCAGTGACCGCCGCCGGCCAGCACGAACAGGACGGCCACCCAGACGGCGGCGAGGGTGAAGCCCAGCGGGGCGACGTAACGGCTCATGGGTGTGCTCCGTGGCGACGGTCGGCCCGGTGCGGGCCGTGGGGGGCGGGGCGTACGCGCACGAAGTCGTGACCGGGTGCTCCGCCGCGCGGCAGGCCACACCCCGGCGTGCTCGCCGGGAAGCGGATGCGGTGCGGAGGGCGGGAAGCGGGTCAGCCGCGTCGACCGAGCCGTGGCTCAGCGGGGCTGACGATGGGCCCGGCCACGACTGGGAGGATCGCTATCTCGCACAGCGATCACCTCCTGAAGTCGGCGGGGCCCGGATGCGGGCGCAGACCGGCCCGCAGACGCGATCATCGTACACCGGTGCGCGGGTGCCGCGCGCTCGGGCCGCGCGTCCGGGCCGGACCGGAGCCCGGTCGCCACCGCCAGCACCAGAGCGAGCAATGGCAGCCAGCAGACGCGTGCCACCACCCAGCCGGGTCCGGCCGGCGCGGTGTGCAGGCCGGGCAGGAGCGCCACGTGGGCGAGCAGAGCGGTCACCCCGACCAGGATCGGCTGGTGCCACAGGTAGATCCGGACCGCCCGCTGGTTGACCGTACGCACCGCACGGGCCGGTCCGGGCCGGTCCAGCAGCCGGGCCAGCGCCGGGCGGACCAGCAACGCCACCCCGATCTGCGCCACCGCCAGGGCGACGGCGAACAGCGACGGCGGGTGCAGGTTGGACATCGCCGCGCCGGGCACCCCCACCGCGCTCACCGGGTAGCCGGCCTCGATCAACGCGGCGAGCCCTGCCGCGCCGGTGACCGCCAGCGCCGCTCCGGCACGTCGGCCGGCCAGCCGGCCGTCGGCGTGGGCCATGCCGAGCATCCACGGCACCGACCAGGCCGCCAGCACCGCCACCGGCAGCCGGCCGGGCAGCGCGTCGCCTGCGAGATCCAGGGCGGCCACCACGGCCACCGCTGCCCCGGCGCAGCGCAGCGGACCCCATCGGCGTACGGCGGAGCGCAGCGGACCGGCCAGGCCGTGGAACGCCAGCAGCGGCAGCAGGAACCACAGCGGGCTGATCGCGAGCGTGAGCGCCACCGAGAGGGTGGCGTCCGGGATGCCCAGCACGATCGCGGTGAGCAGCAGGCCGGCGCCCACCCCGAGCAGGGCCAGGGCCGGGAGCAGCAGCCGGGCGAACCGGTGGGCCGGTCCGTGCCGCCCCGAGGCCCGCGCGGCCGCGAAGCCCGCGGTGAAGAAGAACAGGCCGAGGGTCTGCAACACCCAGGTGGCCGGTGCCAGGGCGGGCATCGTGGCCAGCGGGCTCGCCGTGCCGAGCGTGCCGTCCGGCGCGACCACGAGCGCGGTGACCAGCCAGTGTCCCACCACGACCCCGCCGATGGCGAAGCCGCGCAGCGCGTCGACGACCGGATCGCGGCTCATCCGGCCACCCCCGGATCGCCGGCGAGCACCACCGACGCCACCGCCCGTACCGTGCTGCTCGCCTCGACGAGATAGTCGTCGTGCCCCGCGACACCGTCGGTGGGCAGCGGCCGGGCGCCGAACGCCGGGTCACCGGGCCGCACGCCGTGCCCCAGCCCGGGCAGGCGCACCGCCGGCACTCGGTGGATCCAGTCGCCCGGCGCCTCCGCCGCCCACACTCGGACCCCGCTCAGGGCGGTGGCCCGGTCCGCGCCGAGTCCCACCCCGCCGAGCGCCACCACGTCGGTGACGTTCGACGGCGCCTTGCGGGCGGCGAGCCCGGCCAGCACGGCGCCGTAGCTGTGCCCGACCAGGGTCACCCGGGCGTCCGGCCGGCGGTCGGCCAGCATCCGTAGCTGAGCCGCGAGAGCGACGGCGCCACGTCGTGCGGGCGCCGTACCGGCGGCCGCGACCACCCCGTCGGGCGGCAGGTAGCCGAGCCAGACCAGCACGGCGATCCGGGCTGTGGGCGCGGCGGCCCGCAACTCCTGGTACAGCGCGCGACCCTGCCGGCTCGGCGCCCGCCGGGCCACGCCGCCCAGTCCTCTGTCGAAGTCGGAGAGCCGGGTGCCCGCCCCGGGCACCAGCACCACGATCCGCTCGGCGGTGGCCAGGTCGCCGAGCACCTCGACGGCAAGACCGCCGCCCGGGTCGAAGGACAGGAACCGTCGTCCGTCGGCGACCCATCCGGCGTACGGCGGTCCGGCCTCGCGCATCCGTGCCGCCGAGACCGGGTACGCCTCGACGTACCCCGGCGCGGCGGTCGCCACGGGCTGGTCCGGCACCAGCAGCCCGAGGCCGAGCAGCGTGGTCACCGCCAGCCGGCCGGGTCGTTTCCAGCTCATCGATGTCTCCCCTCGACGTGGTCTGAGGAGGAGAGTGCGGCGTCGGCCACCGAGCGGTCGTCACTCCACGGAGCCGCTTCCGGCGTCCCACCCAGGTGCTACTCGCCGGCGGCCACCAACCCGGTCTCGTACGCGACGACGACGGCCTGTGCCCGGTCACGCAGCCGAAGCTTGGCCAGGATCCGCCCGACGTGCGTCTTGACGGTCTGCTCGGCGACGACCAGGTCGGCGGCGATCTCCGCGTTCGACCGGCCCCGGGCGATCAGGCGGAGCACGTCCACCTCCCGGGGGGTCAGCCCGGCCAGGTCGGTGGGGCGCGGCCCGCGACGGTCGGGGCGGGACGCGAAGTCGGCGATGAGGCGGCGGGTCACCGCCGGGGCGAGGAGCGCATCGCCGGCCGCCACCACCCGGACCCCGTGCACCAGGTCCGCGGCCGGGGCGTCCTTGAGCAGGAATCCGCTCGCGCCCGCACGCAGCGCCTCGTAGACGTAGTCGTCGAGGTCGAAGGTGGTCAGGATGAGCACTCGGGGCCGGTCGGCGCGGGCGCCGCCGAGCAGTTGCCGGGTGGCGGCGAGGCCGTCGAGCACGGGCATCCGCACGTCCATGAGCACCACGTCCGGGTCGAGTCGGCGAGCCTCGGTCACGGCCGCCGCACCGTCGGCGGCGTCGCCGACCACGAGCAGGTCCGGCTGGGCGGACAGCAGCGCCCCGAAGCCCTGCCGGACCATCGCCTGGTCGTCGGCGATCAGCACCCGGATCATGCGTCCCCACTCTCCTCGTCGTACGGCAGCCGCGCGTCGACGGCGTACCCGCCGTCGTCGAGTGGCCCGGCGGTGAAGGTGCCGCCGAGCGCCCGGGCCCGTTCCCGCATCCCGACGACGCCGTGCCCGCTGCCCCGCTCGCCGGTCGGAGGAGGCGCCGAGCCGGCGGTGTTGACGACCCGTACCGCGAGGGCGTCGCCGTCCGCGCGGACCGTGACCCAGACCTCGCCGCCGGGTGCGTGCCGGGCGGCGTTCGCCAGTCCCTCCTGCACGATCCGATACGCGGCCAGCCCGACCGGGGCCGGAACCGCGGCGCGCGGCGGATCCGCCTCCAGCCGGACCGGGAGGCCGGCGCGGCGCGCTCCGTCGACCATGGTGCCGAGGTCGGCGAGCCCGGGCTTCGGCGCGGTCTCCGGGCCGGTGAAATCGTTACGCAGCACGCCGAGCAGCCGGCGCATGTCGGTCAGTGCTTCGCGGGCGGCGCCGGCGATCGCGACGAATTCCTGCCGGGCCGGCTCCCGTACGTCGGCGAGCCGGTAGGGCGCGGTCTCGGCCTGCACCGCGATCATCGACATGTGGTGGGCGACCACGTCGTGCATCTCCCGGGCGATCCGGGTGCGCTCCTCCAGCACCGCCCGGCGCTCGGTTTCCCGCTCGCTGAGCGCGGTCTGCGTGGCCAGGGCCCGGCGCGAGGTCCGGTTGCCGCGAACCAGGTCGCCGAGGACCAGCAGGGTCAGCAGCAGGGCGAGGATGCCGATGCGGTTGTCCCGGTCGACCTGCGCGAGCACCGGCACCGAGGTGATCAGACCCACCCAGAGCAGCACCGGCCGGTCGACGCGCGCGGCCACCACGGCCAGCACCAGCAGCGAGCCGAGCACCAGCACCGGGTTCCACGGCCAAGGCGCGCCGGCCGGGGCGTTGAAGGTGCAGACGCAGAGCGCGACGACGGTGAGCCGCCAGGACAGCAGCGGGCGTCGGGGCAGGGCGAGCAGCGGCGCCACGGTCAGCGCCGCGAAGCCGATGGTGACCGGTGCGGGAAGACCGCGCTCGTTCTCGCTGGCGAGGGTGGCGGCGAAGAGCCCGACCACGGCGAGCAGACCGATCGGACCGAGGTACGGCGCAAGGGCCGGCCAGCGCGGCGACGACGGCCGGGAAGGCGGGGCGTCCGCGTCCCACACGGCGCGGCGCAGGCCCTGCCAGGCGACTCGGGCCGGGTGCTTCTCCACCAGGAGCAGCGTACGGACCGGCGATGCCGACGTCGTCCCACCACGGGGCCAGATGCCTCGTCATACCGGGGAGTGACCTGCGCGGGTTAGCGCTTACCTGTCGGTAACCCCTAGGCTCCGACCGACCGAGAGATCACTGGAGCAGAGGGGGATCCGTGGCCCGAACCGTGCTGGTGACCGGCGGGAACCGGGGGATCGGCCTGGCCATCGCGCAGGCGTTCGCCAAGCAGGGCGACCGGGTGGCCGTCACCTATCGCAGCGGCGAGGCTCCGGACGGCCTGTTCGGCGTGCGGTGTGACGTGACCGACGCCGAGTCGGTCGACGCCGCGTTCACCACGATCGAGGCCGAACTCGGCCCGGTGGAGGTGCTCGTCGCCAACGCCGGCATCACCGACGACACGCTGATCATGCGGATGTCCGAGGAGCAGTTCGCCCGCGTCCTCGACACCAACCTGACCGGCTCGTTCCGGGTCGCCAAGCGGGCCTCGACGAAGATGCTCCGCGGCCGCTGGGGGCGGATGATCTTCATTTCCTCGGTGGTCGGTCTCTCCGGCGGTGCGGGCCAGGTCAACTACGCGGCCAGCAAGGCCGGCCTGGTCGGCGTGGCCCGCTCGATCACCCGCGAGCTGGGCGCCCGCAACATCACCGCGAACGTGGTGGCGCCCGGCTTCATCGACACCGACATGACCGCCGGCCTGCCCGAGGAGCGCAAGGCGGAGATCCGCAAGTCGATCCCGGCCGGCCGGATGGCCACCCCGGACGAGGTCGCCGGTGTCGTCACCTGGCTCGCCTCGGACGCGGCCGGATACGTCACCGGCGCCGTCATCCCGGTCGACGGCGGCCTCGGCATGGGTCACTGAGCAGAGCACGGAGGAGACACGCAATGTCCGGACTTCTCGCCGGTAAGCGGCTGCTTGTCACCGGCGTCATCACCGACGCGTCGATCGCCTTCTCGGTGGCGAAGCTCGCCCAGGAGAACGGCGCCCAGGTCGTGCTCACCGGCTACGGCCGGCTCTCCCTGGTGGAGCGGATCGCCAAGCGGCTGCCCGAGCCGGCACCCGTGATCGAACTGGACGTCACGAACGAGGAGCACCTGGCCGGGCTCGCCGACAAGGTGCGCGAGCACGTCGACGGCCTGGACGGCGTCGTGCACTCGATCGGGTTCGCCCCGCAGAGCTGCCTCGGCGGCGGATTCCTCGACGCCCCCTGGGCGGACGTGGCCACCGCGCTCCAGGTCTCCACCTACTCGTACAAGTCCCTCGCCATGGCCGCGCTGCCGCTGATGTCCGCCGGCGGCGCCGTGGTGGGCCTCACGTTCGACGCCACCAAGGCGTGGCCGGTCTACGACTGGATGGGCGTGGCCAAGGCCGGGCTGGAGTCCGCCTCCCGCTACCTGGCGCTGCACCTGGGCAAGCAGGGCATCCGCAGCAACCTGGTCGCGGCCGGCCCGCTGCGCACCATCGCGGCCAAGTCCATCCCCGGCTTCGACCAGTTCGAGGACGCCTGGACCGAGCGGGCCCCGCTGGGCTGGAGCCTGACCGACCAGGAGCCCGCCGCGCGGGCCTGCCTGGCGCTGCTGTCCGACTGGTTCCCGGCCACCACCGGCGAGATCGTCCACGTCGACGGCGGCTACCACGCCATCGGCGCCTGAAATGTAAGGAAGGGCCCCTTCTTAACGCCTCGTGCAGCGGAAGGGGCCCTTCTTGACACGCTGCGGCCCGGGTGGTCACCACACCGACCAGGGGGCGTCGCCACGCCGTGACGGCGGGCGAGGAAGAATGGCCCCATGGCGTACGACGCGTTGGTGCTGGTCTCCTTCGGCGGCCCGGAGCGGCCCGAGGACGTTCTCCCGTTCCTGCAGAACGTGACCCGGGGGCGGGGGGTGCCGCCCGAGCGGCTGGCCGAGGTCGCCGAGCACTACCTGCACTTCGGCGGGGTGTCGCCGATCAACCAGCAGTGCCGTGACCTGCTCGCGGCGATCCGCGAGGACTTCGCCGCCAACGGCGTCGACCTGCCGGTCTACTGGGGCAACCGCAACTGGGATCCGATGCTCGCCGACACCGTCGCCCGGATGCGCGACGACGGGATCACCCGGGCGCTGGCGTTCGTCACCAGCGCGTACGGCGGCTACTCCTCCTGCCGGCAGTACCAGGAGGACATCGCCTCGGCCCGTGCCGCGGTCGGCCCGGACGCCCCGCTGATCGAGAAGCTGCGCCAGTTCTGGGACCACCCCGGCTTCATCGAGCCGCACGCCGACGCGGTCCGCGCCGCGCTGGCCCAGCTCGACCCGGCGAAGCGGGACACCACCCGGCTGGTCTTCACCGCGCACTCCGTCCCGATGTCCGCGGCGGCCACCGCCGGCCCGCACGGCGGCCGCTACACCGCGCAGCTCGAGGAGGTCGCCCGGCTGGTGCACGCCGCGGCCGCGCCCGACCTGGAGTACGACCTGGTCTGGCAGAGCCGGTCCGGGCCGCCGCAGGTGCCGTGGCTGGAGCCGGACGTCAACGACCACCTGGCGACGCTGCCCGAGCAGGGCGTGACGAGCGTGGTGGTCAGCCCCATCGGTTTCGTCTCCGACCACCTGGAGGTGGTGTGGGACCTGGACACCGAGGCGCTGGAGACGGCCAAGCAGCTCGGCCTGGACTTCGTCCGCGCCGGCACCCCGGGGGTCGACCCCCGGTTCGTGGCGATGGTCCGCGAGCTGGTTCTGGAACGCACCGCCCCGGACGGCGAGCGGCTGCGCCGCCGACTCGGCGAGCTGCCGGCCTGGGACACCTGCCCGGCGCTGTGCTGCGTACCCCCGGCCCGCCGGCCCTGAGCCCGACCCGACGACACCCCTGGGGACGACACGATGCTTGACCGCAAGCCGGTGCAGAGCTGGCTCACCGACATGGACGGCGTGCTGGTGCACGAGGGGCAGCCGGTGCCCGGCGCCCCGGAGTTCGTCAAGAAGCTGCGTACCTCCGGCAAGCCGTTCCTGGTGCTGACGAACAACTCCATCTACACGCCCCGCGACCTCCAGGCGCGGCTGGCCCGGATGGGGCTGGACGTGCCGGAGGAGGCGATCTGGTCCTCGGCGCTGGCCACCGCCCAGTTCCTGGCCGACCAGCGGCCGGGCGGCACCGCGTACGTCATCGGTGAGGCCGGCCTGACCACGGCGCTGCACGCGGTGGGGTACGTCCTCAGTGACTTCGCCCCGGACTACGTGGTGCTGGGGGAGACGCGCACCTACAGCTTCGAGGCGATAACCAAGGCGATCCGGCTGATCAACGACGGCGCCCGGTTCATCTGCACCAACCCCGACGCCACCGGCCCGTCGATGGAGGGCGCGCTGCCGGCGGCCGGCTCGGTGGCGGCGATGATCTCGAAGGCGACAGGTGTCGACCCGTACTTCGTCGGCAAGCCCAACCCGATGATGATGCGCTCGGCGCTGAACACCATCGACGCGCACTCCGAGTCGACCGCGATGATCGGCGACCGGATGGACACCGACATCCTGTGCGGCCTGGAGGCCGGACTGGAGACGATCCTGGTGCTCACCGGCATCAGCAGCCGGACCGAGGCCGAGCGGTACCCGTACCGTCCGTCGCGGATCGTCGACTCGGTGGCCGACCTGATCGACGAGGTCTGAGCCGCGGCGTCCGTCCGGTTCCGGTGCCGCGAGGGCCAGGCGGCGGGCGGCCACCGAAGTTCGACAAGACCGACTACCGCGAGCGGCATGCGGTCGAATGCGGCGTCAACCGGCTCAAGCGCCATCGTGCGGTCGCCACGAGATACGACAAGCGTGCCGTACGCTACGAGGCGGCCGTGCCGGTCCTCAACGAACGGCTGTGACCAGGGGCACTACCCTCAGGTTGCCGCCGCATAACACCGGACGGCGACCTTCTGCTCCGGGCTCCACCGCTGTTCGACTGTGGCCAGCAGCTGCCAGCCGAGCCTCTCGTACAGAGCCGCCGCCGCAGTGTCAGAAGCCACCACGTCGAGCACGGGATGCAAACCGCGATGCTGTGCTTCTTCGACAGCCTGCGCCATCAGCAGCGCACCGATCCCGTGGCCGCGGGCCGACGGAGCGACGAACAACCGGTTGACCACGGCAGTCGCGTCGATACTCACACCTGCCCGAGCGCCCCACAGCCCAGGTGCCGCGTCTCCCGCGTCGCTTCGGGACAAGCCGATATGACCGACCATGCGGCCACCCAGTTCCGCCACCCAGGAGGCGATGAGCGATGGCGGCGTGAGCCATGCGGCCGGGAAATCGGGCCAGTTCACCGGATAACCGTCGCGCTCATGAACCTCTGCCAGCACCCGCACACAATCACTGAGGTCGCGATCAGACCGCTGTCGGACAGTCGGGGGTACGTCCGCGCCGGACACGTTCTCGCTCCTCACTGCGGCATGGGAACACAGCCCGCGGCCCGTGGCCAGCGACTTTCACACCAGACCCTAGAGTCGCAGCGGCGCGTTGCAGGCGGCCACCAGGGCCTGCCGGCACGCGGTGGTGAGCGGCCGCAGGGCCGCGTCCCGCTGCTGCGCCTCGTAGGTGTTCACCGCGCCGCCGGGCGCGCTCTCCCCGGCCAGCGCGAGCACCCGATCCAGTACGGCGGCGCGGGCGAACAGGCGGCGGGCGCGCGGGTCGAAGCCGGGCGGCAGGTCGGTGGCGCCGTCCGGCCGGCGCAGCGCGGCGAGCGCCCCGGCGAGTTCGGGCCGCCACTGTGCGACGTCCAGCCGGGTCAGCGTGGCGGTGGTCTCGGCCAGCACGGCGGCGAGTTCCGCCTCCGCCTCCGCCGCGCCGGGCGTGGTGAGGGACGCCTTCGGCGCGTCCGCCGGTAGCGGATGCACCCGCCAGAGCACCGTCTCCCAGGTCATCCCCGAGCCGGACGTGTGCGTACGGACCTCGGGCACCAGCCCCATCCCGCTCGCCACCACCGCCTCGCCCGCCACCAGCGCCGCCCCGGCGAACGCGCCCGGACCGGGCAGGCCGCGCGGGTCACCGGGCGCGGGCAGCACCAGGCGGATGTCGTCTGGTGAATGCTTGGCGAGGCTGGGCAGCGCCTCCCGCAGCGACACGTCGGTCCAGGTGCCGGGGGCGTCGGCGACGAGGTGCTCCTCGTCGCCGGCGACGGCGTCGGCCACCTCGTCGAAGGGCACCAGACCGGCTCGCCAGGCACGCACCCAGGCGACGAACCGGCTCGACCGGCGCGGAGCCAGCGTGGCCGCGCCCGTTGCGGGGGAGGACATGCGGAAAGGGTACGTGCTCCGCGCCGCTGCTGTCTCGGCTGCCGCTCCGGCGGCGCGACCTGGCCCCAACTACCCCCTTCGCACCGTTTCGTGCCGACGGATGACGGCCCGGTCGGCGCGTCGGCGAGCGACACGCCGGGGCGCTGGTTAGCGTCAGCGGCATGGCGGGGCGATACGACGGGGACGTGCTGGCCGGTGACTGGCGACGACGGAAGGTCACCCCCGAGGTCGACGCCGAACCCGACCTGGTGGTCGAGGACGCCGACTCCGGGTTCTGCGGCGCCGTGGTCGGCTTCGACTCCGGCGCGGTCGTGCTGGAGGACCGGCACGGACGGCGGCGCAACTTCCCGCTGCTGCCCGCCGCGTTCCTGCTCGACGGCAGGCCGGTCACGCTGCGACGCCCGGCCCGCGCACCGGTGCCCGCCGCGCGCCGCCGTACCGCGTCCGGGTCGATCGCTGTGGACGGCGTACGGGCGCAGGTCGCCAAGGCCAGCCGGATCTGGGTCGAGGGCGTGCACGACGCCGCGCTGGTCGAGCGGATCTGGGGCGACGACCTGCGCATCGAGGGCGTGGTGGTGGAACCGCTGGACGGCATCGACGCGCTCGCCGACGAGGTACGCGCGTTCGCGCCCGGCCCGGGTCGCCGGCTCGGTGTGCTCGTCGACCACCTCGTACCCGGCTCGAAGGAGAGCCGCATCGTGGCCCGGGTGAACTCGCCGCACGTGCTGGTGACCGGGCACCCGTACGTCGACGTGTGGCAGGCGGTACGCCCGGCGGCGCTCGGCATCGCGGCGTGGCCCGTGGTTCCTCCGGGGCAGCCCTGGAAGGAGGGCGTCTGCGCGGCGCTCGGGGTGGGTGAGCCGGCGGACATGTGGCGGCACATCCTGTCCCGGGTGGACAGCTTCGCCGACGTGGAGACGCCGTTGATCAACGCGATGGAGCGCCTGATCGACTTCGTCACCGAGCCTGGGTGACCGGTTGCGGTTAGGGCTGCTCGGCTTGCGGCCTGGAGTGGTTGCGGTTGGGGCCGGGGGCGACCGTGCCCGGCTCCGGGCGGTCAGGCTTGATCCCTGCGCCGGTCACGGTCGCCCCCGGCCCCGCCGTGCGCCGACCCCGTCCGCCCCGAACCCCTCGTCCCCGTCCCCCATCCCCCGGTCTCGGGCGCCCCTCGCGTAGTTGACCAAGGAGTTTGTGGGCGTATCGGAGATCAACGCCGACACAAACTCCTTGATCACCGGGGTGAGTGGTGCGGGTGTGCGTCGATCATGGAGTTGTGGTCCCCGCGGATCGGGCATAGCGGGGCGAAATAGGGGCCACAAGTGCAAGATCGGCGGGGGCGGGGGCGGGACCCTCAGGGGAGTTCGTCGGGGGTGCGGGTCAGGAGGAAGGTGGCTATGTCCAGGGCTACCGGGGTGCCGGAACCGTCGCGGATCACCGTCAGGATCTCGCCGTCCTGGGAGCCGGAGCGGCCCCGCCACCGGTCCGGGCTCTCCGGCGTGAAGCGGAGCAGCGGCCTGCCCACCTGACCGCCGACCAGGTCACCGGCGGCGTCGACGCGGAACTCGTATTCGCCGCCCATCCACCACCAGCGGCCGGTCAGCGCGGCCACGTCGGCGGCGGGCGGGTCGGCCGGGCGCCAGGGCGCGGGCGCGGCCGGTTCGGCGTCCAGCACCAGCGTGAGCGCCTCACGGCCGAGCGCGCCGATGTGGTGGCCGCGCAGCCCGTACGCGTTGGCGAAGTTGACCACGGCGGTGCGTGTCGGCCGGTGCACGGCGAGGCCGGCGACGTACCCGGGCATGGAGCCGCCGTGCCCGACGTACACCCGGTCGCCGACCCGGTAGAGCTCGATGCCGAGGCCGTGCCCGCCGGTCCACGCGTCCAGGTCGTTGATGACCACGGGGGCGCACATCTCGGTGAGCGTGGCGGGGGAGAGCAGCGCCGGGTCCGGGTCGGCCAGGAACGCCGCCCAGCGGCCCAGGTCCTCGACAGTCGACCAGAGCTGTCCGGCCGGGGCCATCGCCCCGGTGTCGGTACGCGGCTCCTCCCGCAGCGTCTCGTGCCAGGGGTGGACGACGTAGCCGTGGGCGTACGGCTCGGCCGGGTGGTACGTGGTGCGGCGCATGCCCAGCGGCGTCAGCAGCCGCTCGGTCAGCAGCTCCGCCCACGGCGTGCCGGTGATCCGTTCCAGGACGGCGCCGAGCAGCCCGTACGCCAGGTTCGAGTAGTGGTAGACGAAGTGCGGCGGATAGGCGATCTTGCCCGGTGTCAGCCCGGCCAGCAGCGTGTCCAGGTCCATGCCCTCGGCGCGTTCCCACCAGTCGCCGTCCGGCTCGCGTTGCAGGCCGCCGACGTGGCCGAGCAGTTGGCGCACGGTCACCGCGCCGACCGGGGTGCCGGGCAGGTGGGCGTCGAGCGGGTCGTCGAGCGCCAGCCGCCCGGCGTCGCGCTGCTGCATCACCAGCACCGCGGTCATGGTCTTGGTGATCGAGCCGACCCGGTACTGCAGGTCGCCGTCCGGGCGGGGCGTCTCACCGGCGACCGCCAGGTGCGCCAGCCGGCCGTCGCGGACCACGCCGAGGGCGAGCGAGGGACCCCGCCCCTCGGCCTGGGCCCGGGCGACCAGCAGGTCCACCTGACGCGCGGTCTCGGGCAGCAGGGGCATGTCGTCCTCCTCGTCGGCCGGCGGCGCGGTACGCCGTGCCGAGCCTAGCGATCATGACAGTTCGATGACACGTGCGTTGACGTGTCAGGATTGGTCTCGTGGACGCCGTCTTCTGGATCGTTCTGGGTGTGGTATTAGCGGTCGCCGAGATCTTCACGACGACGCTCTTCCTGATCATGTTCGGGGTCGGGGCGTTCGCCGCCGCCGGCGCCGCGGCGCTCGGTGCGCCGGTGGCGCTCCAGGCGGTGATCTTCGCGGTGGTGTCGGCGCTTTCGGTGGCGGTGGTCCGTCCGGTGGTCCGGCGGCACGCCCGGCCGGCGCTGGAGACCGGGGAGCAGCCGTTCGGGGTCGAGGCGCTGGAAGGGGCCACCGCTGTGGTCCTGGAGCCGGTCGACGCCGACCGGGGCATGGTCAAGATCGATGGTGAGCTGTGGACGGCCCGCTCGTACGACGCGACGCGCACGTACGCCGAGGGTGAGCGGGTGCAGGTGATCAAGGTCCGGGGCGCTACCGCCCTGGTATGGCAGGACGACATTTCCACCCCGGGCGAGCTGCCCGAAGCGAAAAGGTGAACGGTATGGAGTTTCTGGCGATCCTGATGATCGCGGTGGCGTTGATCGGTGTGGTGACGCTGTTCAAGGCGGTACGGATCGTGCCGCAGCAGCGTCAGGACGTGGTGGAGCGGCTGGGCCGGTACAAGCGCACGCTGAACCCGGGCCTCAACCTGCTGGTGCCGTTCGTCGACGCGGTGCGCACCAAGGTCGACATGCGCGAGCAGGTGGTCAGCTTCCCGCCGCAGCCGGTGATCACCTCCGACAACCTGGTCGTCTCGATCGACACGGTCCTCTACTTCAAGGTGGTCGACTCGGTTCGCGCCACCTACGAGATCTCCAACTTCCTCCAGGCCATCGAGCAGCTCACCGTCACCACGCTGCGTAACGTGATCGGCTCGCTGGACCTGGAGCGCGCGCTGACCAGCCGCGAGGAGATCAACCGGCACCTGTCCGGCGTGCTGGACGAGACCACCGGCCGCTGGGGCATCAAGGTGACCCGGGTCGAGATCAAGGCGATCGAGCCGCCGCCGAGCATCCGCGACTCGATGGAGAAGCAGATGCGCGCCGAGCGGGACCGCCGTGCCGCGATCCTCAACGCCGAGGGGCACAAGCAGTCGCAGATCCTCACCGCCGAGGGTGAGAAGCAGGCCGCGGTGCTGCGCGCCGACGGTGACCGGCAGGCCCGGATCCTGCAGGCGGAGGGCCAGGCCAAGGCGATCCGTACCGTCTTCGACGCGATCCACACCGCCAACCCGAGCCAGAAGGTGCTTGCGTACCAGTACCTCCAGGCGCTGCCGCAGATCGCCAACGGCACCGCCAACAAGGTCTGGATCGTCCCGACCGAGCTGACCAAGGCCCTGGAGGGCATGGGTGGCGCGCTGGGCGGACTGGCGAACATGGTCGGCGACCAGCCGTCGCCGGAGGCCGCCAAGAGTGCCGGCGAGGTCGAGCGGGAGGCCGCGGAGGCCGCCCAGGCCGCGGCCATCGCGGCCCAGGAGATCCACAACGAGGTACGCGTGGCGGAGGCGCAGGCCACCGGCGGCAACACCCCGCAGGGTCTGCCCGCGCCGGAGCCGGTGTCACCGGCCAGCCTGGTGAACGACCCGGCGGACCAGCGCGAGCGGGGCTGACCGGCAAATCCGAGAATCCCTCATACGGCGCTCCGGCGACTGCCACCATCGGTTTCAGGACGGGTGGTGAGCAGGGCCGGAGCGCCGTTGCGCGTCCCGGGCCATCCGCGGCGCGAACGAGGTGAGGCATGAAGGACCCGGCGAACCGGCTGTTCTCCCGTACCCAGGTCCCCGGCGCGCACGACCCCGCCGGACCGATCGGCTCCCGGCGTACCGGAGGGGGTTTCGGGGTCCTGCCGTTCGTCTCCGAACCCGGCCCGGGAGCGCCGGCCACCGACGCGACCTGGGCCTGGTCGATCCGCCGGTTCGCCCGCGCGGCGGTCTGGCTGCTCCCGGCGTACGCGGTCCTCTACGGCCTGGTGGCGATGGCCAGCGACGGCGGCGTCGGCAACGACCCGTACCCGGCCGACGGCCGGCCGCTCTACCTGGTCGGCTGGGTCGCCTCGGTGTGGCTGGGGCTGCTCGCCCTGCTGGCGCTCACCGGCCTGCTCGCCGCCACCCGCTGCCGCCGCGTCGCACTGGCCGGGCTGCTCGCGAGCATCGGCGGGATGGTGCTGATGCTGCCGTTCGCCGGGCTGGCCGAGCAGACACCGGTGTTCGGCGTGACCGCGCGCGGCATCGTGCTGTTCGGCGCCACCCTCTACAGCGTGGGCTGGTTCCTCACCGGCTGGTCGGTCGCCCGGTCCGGGATGTTCTCCTACGGCGACGGGACGATGCTGATGATCTCCGCCCCGCTGCTCGGCCTGGGTGGTGCGCTGATCGGCTCGCTCCAGACGTTCGGCGCGATCTTCGTGCTGGTCGCCGGCATCGGCATCGGCTACCGCAGCGGCCGCCTGGTGCCCGAGACCATCGCCCGGGACGCCGCCGCGGCGAGCGTCGCCGCCGCACCGGTGCCGCCGACGTCACCGAAAGGCCCACTCGGGGCGGGCTGACCGTTTTTTCAGCTGGGCGGTCGCCGTGAAGTAACTGACAGTTGCCTGGCGAGGTGGCCGGTAGGCGGCTTTCGTGGCAATCCTGGAGTCCATGCCGTCTCCCAGGTCGCCGCTGTCGCGGCTGTTCACCGTGCTGCTGGCCGGCCTGCTCGCCGGGCTCGTCCTCGCGCTCGCCGCGCTTCCCGGCGGCCTGCTCGGCGGGTTCGCCGCCCGGGCCGCGCTCGGCGCGTACGCGGAGCTGCCCGACGCGCTGCGCACCCCCGTGCAGCCGCAGCGCTCCTACCTCTACGCCAACGACGGCAAGACGCTGATCACCACGTTCTACGACGTGAACCGCACCGACGTGCCGCTGGCCGAGATCGCCCCGGTGATGCGGCAGGCGATCATCGCGGCCGAGGACCGGCGGTTCTACTCGCACGGCGGCGCTGACCTGCGCGGCATCGCCCGCGCGCTGGTCGCGAACGTCAAGGGCGGCGGCACCGAGCAGGGCGGCTCCACGCTGACCATGCAGTACGTCCGCAACGTGCTCAAGACCGACCCGAACCGCACCCCGGAGGAGCGGCAGGCCGCCACCGAGCAGACCGTCGGGCGCAAGCTCCAGGAGATCCGGTACGCGAACGCGCTGGAGCAGTCGCTGTCCAAGGACGAGATCCTCAACCGCTACCTCAACATCGCCTACTTCGGTTCCGGCGCGTACGGCGTCGCCGCCGCGAGCCAGCGCTACTTCGGCAAGGCCCCGGCCGACCTGACGCTGGGCGAGGCGTCGCTGCTCGCCGGCCTGGTCCAGTCGCCCGACGCGTACAGCCCGATCGACGGCGACAAGGACCAGGCGCTGACCCGCCGGGGGTACGTGCTCGACGCGATGGCCGAGACCGGCGCGATCACCGCGCAGCAGGCCGCGGCGGCGAAGGCCGAGCCGCTGACGCTGCGCCCGACGGCCCAGCCCAACGGCTGCACCGCCACCGCCCAGGGGCACGACGACTGGGGCTTCTTCTGCGACTACCTGCGCCGCTGGTGGCTCACCCAGCCGGCCTTCGGCAGCACCCCCGAGGAGCGCGAGCAGGCGCTGCGCCGCGGCGGCTACCGGGTCGTCACCACGCTCGACCCGAAGATCCAGCAGACCGCGCAGGAGCAGGCCACCAAGGTCTACGGGTACGGCAACAAGCGCGCGCTGCCGATCGCGGCGGTCGAGCCCGGCACCGGCCGGGTCCTCGCCATGGCGGTGAACCGGCACTACAGCCTCGACGCCAACCCGGACGGGCAGGCCAACCACCCGAACACGGTCAACCCGCTGATCTCCGGCGGTGCCAGCGTCGACGGCTACCAGGCCGGCTCGACGTTCAAGATGTTCACCATGCTGGCCGCGCTGGAGGCCGGCAAGCCGCTGTCCACCGGCTTCGACGCCCCCAGCAGGCTGCCCACCCGGTACGCCTCGGACGACGAGGGCAACTGCGACGGCACGTGGTGCCCGGCCAACGCCAACCCGCAGTGGATGGACGGCTACCGGATGATGTGGGACGGCTTCGGCCGGTCCGTCAACACGTACTTCGTCTGGCTCGCCGAGCAGGTCGGCGAGGACAAGGTGGTGGAGATGGCCCAGCGTCTCGGCATCACCTTCCGGGCCGACTCCGACGCCGCGTTCGCCCGCGACAACGCCGCCAACTGGGGCGCGTTCACGCTCGGCGTCGCCGCCACCACCCCGCTGGACCTGGCGAACGCGTACGCCACGGTGGCCGCCGAGGGCACGTACTGCACGCCGCTGCCGGTGGTGTCGGTGACCGCGCCCGACGGCGACACCGTCGACGTGGCGCAGCCGTCCTGCAAGCGGGTGCTCGAACCGGACGTGGCCCGCGCCGCCACCGACGCGGCCCGCTGCCCGGTCGGCCAGCAGTCCGCGTTCGACCAGTGCAACGGCGGCACCGCCACCGCCGTCGACTCGATCGTCGGCCGCCCGGTGGCCGGCAAGACCGGCAGCTCGGAGCGCAACGCCACCGAGACGTTCGTCGGCTACACCCCGCAGGTCGCGGTCGCCGGCATCGCCGCCAACCCGGACGACGTCACCGACCTGGTCGGCTCCGCCGTGCAGGCGAAGGTGATCGACGCGGTGGCCCGGACCATCAAGACGGCGCTCACCGGCAAGCCGGTGGCCGACTTCACCGCGCCGAGCCGGGCGCTGGTCGGCGACCCGCAGCGCCCGCAGCCGCCCCGGCGGACCGAGCCGGACCGCCGCGAGCAGCGCCAGGAGAGCGAGCTGCCCTCCGACGTGCTGCGCTGGCTGCGCGAGCGGGGGTAACGGCCCCTCTCACCGCCGGGCCGCACGCACCGCCGCGTCGAGGGCGGCGGCCACCTCGTCCGGGGTGCCGTCGCCGTCGAGCGTGACGAACGAGCCGAACTCCGGCAGCGCCCGGTACGCGCCGTCCAGCGCGCGCAGGTGCGCCAGTTCCTCGGTGTCGATGCCCCGCGCGGCCACCCGCCGCTGCGCCACCTCGGGCGAGGTGCCCAGGAAGCACACCACCGCCGGGCGCGGGAAGACCGCGTAGACGGCGCGCACCACGCGCCGCCCCCGGTCGCCCCGGGCCGCCATGATCACGTCCTGGCACCAGGTCCACCGGTCCAGCACGGCCACCCGTCCGGTCAGGCGGGCCACCGCGACGGTCCGGGCCATCGCCGCCGCGCGCACCGTCGCCTCCAGGGCCGGATAGACGGTACGACCGAACAGCGCCACCCCGTCCGGCCGGCCGAGCGCCCGCGCCAGCCGGTTCCACAGCGGCCGCCCACCGGCGTTCTCGAAGTACCGCGCCCGCACACCCCGCTCGCGCAGCCGCGCCGCGAGCGCCCTGGCCTGGGTCGTCTTTCCGGAGCCGTCGACACCGATCAATGCGATCATCACGGGACGGCCCACAGCCCCGGACGCTAACGCACCCGGACAACCATGCACGTGACGTGTCGGATCCGGTCCGGCGGCTCCGACCCACCGGTGAGCGCGCCCGGCCGGGACGCGCCGCGACGCGGAGGAACACATCATGGGCAACGTCATCTACGGGGTGCACACGTCGGTCGACGGCTTCATCGAGGGCCCGAACGGCGAGTTCGACTGGCCGGAGATGGGGGAGGAGCTGTCCGCGTACTCGATCGGGCTGGCCGAGCGGGCCGACGCCTTCGTCTACGGGCGGCGGGTGTGGGAGATGATGTCCTCCTACTGGCCGCAGGTCGAGTCGATCTCCGACCACCCGCACGACCTGGCGTTTGCGCCGGTCTGGCGGCGTACCCCGAAGGTCGTGGTCTCGCGGACGCTCGCCGAGGCGGGCCACGGCGCCGTGGTGGTCGGCGGCGGCGACCTGGCGAAGGAGTTCGCCGAGGTCCGCGAGCGGTTCCCCGGCGACCTGCTGGTCACCGGCGGCACCGGGGCGGCGACGGCGCTGGCCGCGCTCGGGCTCGTCGACGCCTACGAGGTGATCGTGCACCCGGTGGTGCTCGGCGGCGGACGGCAGGTGCTGCCCGGCCTGGCCCGGCAGGGCCTGCGGCTGGTCGAGACGCGTTCCTTCGACGGACGGTCGGTGCTGCTGCGCTACGCGCGGGCCTGACGCCTCAGCGGCCCCGGCGGCGGGGCCGGTACGTGGCGAGCGCGGCCGGTACGCCGCGCCGCACGATGCCGGCCCGGTCGCTGTCCCCGCGCAGCACCGCGGCGGCGGTCTTGCGGGCCTGCTCGGCGGTGAAGTGCGGCGGCAGCATCAGCTCGGCCGGGTCCACCACCGCGTTGACCACCACCGGGCGGTCCGCGTCGAGCACCCGCTGCCACAGGCCGTCCACCCGGGCGGGGGAGTCGACCAGCTCACCGCCGAGGCCCAGCACCTCGGCCCACCTGTGGTACGCCACGTCCGGCAGGTCCTGGCTGTCCGGGAACATCGGCGTGCCCTCGCTGGAGCGCTGCTCCCAGCTGACGAACGCGAGGTCCCGGTTGTTGAGCACCAGCACGACGAACCGGGGGTCGGACCACTCCCGCCAGTACTTCGCCACCGTGATCAGCTCGTTGACGCCGTTCATCTGCATCGCGCCGTCGCCGAGGAGCGCGATCACCGGGCGGTCCGGGTGGGCGAACTTCGCCGCCAGCGCGTACGGCATCCCGCCGCCCATGGAGAGCAGCGTGCCGGAGAGGCTGGCCAGCATGCCGGGGCGGACCCGCACGTGCCGGGCGTACCAGGCGGTGGCGGTGCCGCAGTCCACGGCGAGCATGGCGTCCTCGGGTAGCGCGTCGTCGAGCGTGGCGAACAGCGACTGCGGGTTGACCGGGTCGGCGGGCTGGGCGGCGACCTCGCGTTGCGAGGCCCGCCACTTGCCGGTGGCGTCGGCGAGGGTGGCCCGCCAGGCGGTCGGGCCCGGCCCCGGGCCCAGTTCCTCGAGCAGGGCGCGCAGCGTCGGCCCGGCGTCGCCGGTCAGGTTCACCTCGGTCGGGTAGCGCAGCCCCATCCGGGTGCCGTCGATGTCGATCTGCACCGCCCGAGCCCGGCCCTCCGGGGGATAGAACTCCGAGTAGGGCATCTGGCTGCCGACGATCAGCAGCCGGTCGCACTCGCGCATGAGCTGCCAGCTCGGGCGGCTGCCGAGCAGGCCGATCGCGCCGGTCACCCAGGGCTGCCGGTGGTCGACGGCGGTGAAGCCGAGCAGCGCGGTGGCGACCCCGGCGCCGAGGCGGTCGGCGATCCGGCGTACCTCGTCCTCGGCGCCCAGCGCGCCCTGCCCGACCAGCATCGCCACCCGCTCGCCGCCGCGCAGCACCTCGGCGGCGCGGCGCACGTCGGCCTCCGGCGGCACCGTCGGCTCGCTGCTCGGCACCGCGCTGGTGTGGTAGTAGCCGTGGGCGTGCGGCGGGTGCGGCACCGCGGGCAGGTCCTGCACGTCGGAGGGGAGAACCAGGGCGGTCACGGTACGCCGGGCGAGCGCCGTGCGGCAGGCGCGGTCGACCAGGTGCCGGGCCTGGGACGGGTCGTCGAGCTGGGCCAGGAAGGCCGAGGCCACGTCCTTGTAGAGCGCGAGCAGGTCCACCTCCTGGTAGTAGCCGCCGCCCTCGGTGGGCAGCGCGGTGTGCCCGAGCAGCGCCACCACCGGCTGGTGGTCGAGCTTGGCGTCGTAGAGGCCGTTGAGGGCGTGGATCGCGCCCGGACCGCTTGTCACCACCACGCAGCCGAGCGGGCCGCCGCCGTACTTGACGTGCGCGCCGGCCGCGAACCCGGCTGTCTCCTCGTGCCGGACCTGGATGAACCGGGCCCGCCCCTCGGCGCGCTGCAACGCCGAGGTCATGCCGTTGATCCCGTCGCCCGGGTAGCCGTAGTAGCGGTGCACGCCCCACTCGGCGAGCCGGGCCACCAGGTAGTCGGCGACTGTGGCGTCGCGGGGGAGGTTGCCGTCGTGATCCGCGCCCATCGTGGTCCCTCCGTCACCGTCGGCCTCCCGGATTGCTTCCCCGCCCGGGACGCCGGAAACCCGGCCCGCGCCGGAGCGGCCGGGCGGGCCGGGCAGAATCGCCTGGTGCCCGTCCACGAGATCACCGACCCCGACGACGACCGGATCGCCGACTACCGCGCGCTCACCGACGTGGAGCTGCGTACCCGCTGGGAACCGCCGCACGGGTTGTTCATCGCCGAGGGGGAGCTGGTGCTGCGGCGGGCGCTGCGGGCCGGCTACCCGGCCCGGTCGTACCTGGTCGACGCCAAGCGGGTGGACCAGCTCGCCGACCTGGACACCGGTGACGCGCCGGTGTACGCGGCCACGCCGGACGTGCTCCAGCGCGCCACCGGCTTCCACGTGCACCGGGGCGTGCTCGCGTCGTTCCACCGCAAGCCGCTGCGCTCCGCCGACGAGGTGCTCGCCGCCGCCCGGCGGGTGGTGATCCTGGAGGACGTCAACAACCACACGAACCTGGGCGCGATCTTCCGTGGTGCCGCCGCGCTCGGCGTCGACGCGGTGCTGCTGTCGCCCACCTGCGCCGACCCGCTGTACCGGCGCAGCGTACGGGTGAGCATGGGCGAGGTGTTCGCGGTGCCGTACGCCAAGCTCGATCGCTGGCCCGACGGGCTGGACCAGGTCCGGGCGGCCGGGTTCACGGTGCTCGCGATGACGCCAGCGCCGGATGCCGTACCGATGCAGCGGCTGACCCCGGCGCAGCGGGAGCGGGCGGCGTTGCTGCTCGGGGCGGAGGGGCCGGGGCTGACCGCGGCGGCGCAGGCGGCCAGCGACGTGCGGGTGGTGATCCCGATGCGGCGCGGCGTGGACTCGCTGAACGTCGCCGCCGCCGCGGCGGTGGCGTTCTGGGAGCTGGGGCGTGAGGACCCGATCTGACGACGGGCTCTGACGACCGGCTTGCATGACCATGCGACAGCGTGCATAATCTTCCTTGTGTCCAAGGTTCTCACCTCCCTGCCCATCGGCGAACGTGTCGGCATCGCCTTCTCCGGCGGCCTCGACACCTCGGTAGCCGTCGCGTGGATGCGCGACAAGGGCGCCGTCCCGTGCGCCTACACCGCTGACATCGGCCAGTACGACGAGCCCGACATCGCCTCGGTGCCCGGCCGCGCGCTCAGCTACGGCGCCGAGGTCGCCCGCCTCGTCGACTGCCGCGCCGCCCTGGTCGAGGAAGGGCTGGCGGCGCTGACCTGCGGCGCCTTCCACATCCGCTCCGGCGGGCGGGCCTACTTCAACACCACGCCGCTGGGCCGCGCCGTGACCGGCACGCTGCTCGTGCGCGCGATGATCGCCGACGACGTGCAGATCTGGGGCGACGGCTCGACGTTCAAGGGCAACGACATCGAGCGGTTCTACCGGTACGGCCTGCTGGCCAACCCGCAGCTGCGGATCTACAAGCCGTGGCTGGACACCGACTTCGTCACCGAGCTGGGCGGCCGCACCGAGATGTCGGAGTGGCTGCTGGAGCGCGGCCTGCCCTACCGGGACAGCACCGAGAAGGCGTACTCCACCGACGCCAACATCTGGGGCGCCACCCACGAGGCCAAGACGCTCGAACACCTGGACACCGGCATCGAGACCGTCGAGCCGATCATGGGCGTGAAGTTCTGGGACCCGTCCGTGGAGATCCCCACCGAGGACGTCACCATCGGCTTCGACCAGGGCCGCCCGGTGACGATCAACGGCAAGGAGTTCGGCAGCGCCGTCGACCTGGTGCTGGAGGCCAACGCCATCGGCGGCCGGCACGGCCTGGGCATGTCCGACCAGATCGAGAACCGGATCATCGAGGCCAAGAGCCGGGGCATCTACGAGGCCCCCGGCATGGCGCTGCTGCACGCCGCCTACGAGCGGCTCGTCAACGCCATCCACAACGAGGACACGCTCGCGAACTACCACAACGAGGGCCGCCGCCTCGGCCGCCTCATGTACGAGGGCCGCTGGCTCGACCCGCAGGCGCTGATGCTGCGCGAGTCGCTGCAGCGCTGGGTCGGCACGGCGGTCACCGGCGAGGTCACGCTGCGGCTGCGCCGGGGCGAGGACTACTCGATCCTCGACACCACCGGCCCGGCGTTCAGCTACCACCCGGACAAGCTGTCGATGGAGCGCACCCAGGACTCGGCGTTCGGCCCGGCCGACCGGATCGGCCAGCTCACCATGCGCAACCTCGACATCGCCGACTCCCGCGCCAAGCTGGAGCAGTACGCCTCCGTCGGCATGGTCGGCGGCGGCAACCCGCAGCGGGTCGTCGGCGCCGCCCAGGCGGCCTCGACCGGGCTGATCGGCGCCATGCCGCAGGGCGGCGCGGAGGCCATCGCGTCCCGGGGCGTACCCACCGCCGAGGACGAGGCGCTCGACCGCGCCGCGATGGAGTTCGGCGTCGACTGATCACCGCGGCTCGTTCCGTCCGCCCGCCCGCCGGTCCCCGCCTTCCCGGCGGGCCGGCGGGCGGTGTGGCTCTCGGCAACGGTGGTGACGCAGGGTAGCGTGTCGCCCGTGTTCCCTACCGTGCGTGAGGTGCTGGAGCTGGTGCCCGTGCGCCACGGCGCGCCGCGCCTGGTCGCGGGGAACGCCGGACTGGACCGGTCGGTGCGCTGGGTGCACATCGCCGAGGTACCCGACATCGCCACCCTGCTCGGCGGCGGCGAACTGGTCCTCACCACCGGGATCGGCCTGCCGGGCGACGACGCGGGGCTCCGCGAGTTCATCGGCGCCCTGGCCGACGTCGGCGTCTCCGGGCTGGTGGTCGAACTGGGCCGCCGCTACGTCAGCGGAGTCCCACGCGTGATGGCCGCCGCCGCCGAACGACGCGGACTGCCCCTGATCGAGCTGCGCCGGGGCACCCCGTTCGTCCGCATCACCGAGGCGGTGCACGCGCTGATCGTCGACGCCCAGCTCACCGAGCTGCGCGCCACCGAGGAGATCCACCAGCGGTTCACCGAACTGTCAGTGGAGGGCGCCGAACCGGCCGAGGTGCTGCGGCAGGCCGCCGAACTGGCCGGCTGCCCGATGGTGCTGGAGAACCTGTCCCGGCAGGTGCTCGCGTACGACCCGGCGGGGGAGAACGCCCAACTGCTGCTGGACGGCTGGGAACGGCACTCGCGGCAGATCCGCCCGCCCGGGCGCACCGCGTACGACCCGGACAGCGGCTGGCTCGTCACCACAGTCGGCGCGCGGGGACAGGACTGGGGACGGCTGCTGCTGCGCTGGCCGGCCACCGAGTCCACCCCGCCGACCCGGCTGACCATCCTGATCGAACGGGCCGCCTCCACGCTGGCCCTGGGCCGGCTGATCCGGCGCGACGCCGAGGGCCTGGAACGGCAGATCCACCGTACGCTGCTGACCGCCCTGATCGACCACACCCGCCCGGTGGACGAGGTGGCGCTACGCGCCAAGGCGCTCGGCGTCGTCCTGGACCGCCGCCACCTGGTCGGCGTCGTGGTCCGCCACCGCGCCGACGAGCCGGCCGGCGACACGGGCACCCCCGACGACGAGCCCGCCGCCCGCCGGGGCGCGCGCCGCGACACCGACGCCGAGGACCCGGAAGCCGGCCCGGCCCGGTTGCGTGACCTCGCCGAAGCGGTCAGCCAGGCCGTCCGGGACGCCAAGCTCACCGCGCTGACCAGCCCGCTCGACGACCAGGCCGTGGGTGCGCTGCTGGCGCTCCCCGACCCCGCCGCCGAGGAGAAGGCACTGTCCGCGTTCGCCGCGGCGTTGCGCCGGGTACGCCTCGACGCCGCCCCCGCCGCCCGCCCGGCGTCCCGCCCGTCGGAGTCGCCTGACCGGCCCGCCGGACGGGCCGTCGCGTCGGCGAGCGCGCGGCCGGTCGACGCGCCGCCCCGAGCCGCGATCGTGGTGGCGGCCGGGTCCGGTGTGAGCAGTCTGCGCGAGGCACGCCGGTCGTTGATCGAGGCGCGGCAGGTCGCCGAGGCGGCCCGGCGGGATCCCCGGGATCTGCCCTGCTACCGGCTGCCGCACGTCGGGCTGGCCGGGCTGCTGCACCTGCTGCGCGACGAGCCCCGGTTGCAGACGTTCGTCGAGCGCGAACTCGGGCCGCTGCTCGCCTACGACGCCCAGCACCCGCGGGAGCAGTTGCTCGGCACGCTGCGGGCGTACCTGGAGCAGGGACGGAACAAGTCGGCCGGCGCCGCCGCCGCGCACCTGTCCCGGCCGGCGTTCTACGAGCGGCTGGCCCGTATCGGCCGCATCCTCGACGCCGACCTCGACTCGGTCGACAGGTGCCTGTCCCTGCACGTGGCCCTGCTGGCCCTCGACGCCATCCGCACCCCCTGACCGCGGCCCGGCCCACACCCCGCCCGTCCCGCCCTCCTCCCGCCCCTCCCGCCCCTCCGCCCTCCCGGGCTGTCCCGTGCCGATCTTGGAGTTGTGGCGCCCGGAATGCCGGCTATGCACCGTTATCAGAGGGGCCACAACTCCAAGATCGATAGGGTGCGGGCGGTGATCATGAGGTTGAGCCGGTGATTCGCCGGAATTCGCACCGTCAAGTTCATGATCGGCGGGGCGGGGCGGGGGGGGGCGGGGTGGGTCAGGTCAGGGCGGTCAGGGTTTTGGCGTACGGGGCGGGGACGTAGTTGTCGCCGCCGGGGGTGAACACGTCGGAGGTGGCCGCCGCCTGCCAGGCGGTGTCGGGCAGGGCCGCGACCAGGGCGCGTACCACAGGCACGTCGCGCCACTGGTCCTGCTGGGCGAGCAGGCTCAGCGCGACCACCGACTCCTCCACCTCGCCCACGCACTCGAACGGCTTGTGCCCGTCGATGCCGAGCAGCTCCCGGTAGCCGGGGATCTGGGACTCGTCGGCCAGCAGGTCACCGCCGAAGATGCCGGTCAGCCGCTCGCGGGGCATGAACGGCGCCATGGCCAGGAACACGAACCGGCACTTCGGGCAGTCGCGGCACCAGCGCTCGCTCGCGTCGCGCAGCTTGAACGCGGCGTTGCAGCTGGTCACCACCGCGTCGTACCGGTCGATCTCGGCGAACAGCCGGGCGATGTGCAGCTCGGACAGGGAGCGCAGCAGCGAGAAGTACGGCTCGGTGAGCCCCGCGTGCTCGGCCAGCGCCGCGCGCAGCAGCCCCTCGGCCTCCACGCCCTTCGACCACTGGTGGTTGATCTCGTGACCGTTCCAGATCAGGTTCGGATCGGACGCGGAGCGCTCGTTCGACATCACCACCGGGCCGAGGCCGTGCAGGACGGCGGTGGCCACGGCGATCAGCGAGTTGATCGCGGTGACCGGGATGTGCCCGTTGCGCGCACCTGCGGCGTTCAGCTCGAACAGCACCGGGTCGAGCCGCCGCCGGGCGGCCAGCGGCACCAGGTCCGACGCCTCGTTCACCGACACGATCACGTGGTTCGGGTTGACCGAGAACGGCACCGGGTCGAGGCCGGCGCGTCGCAGCGCCTCCAGCGTGACGATGGAGTCCTTGCCGCCGCCGACAGCCGACAGCGGACGACGGTCGGAGTTGTCCACCGGCACCGCCGGGTCCACGGTGCCGGACGGCACCTCGGGACGCAGTTCCAGCACGTGCGGCAGCTCGTTGCGGTACGCGTACTCGGCGAGGCCCTTGGTGTAGACGGCGGTGACCAGCTCGACGGCGGCGGCGCCCAGCGGCGCGGGCAGCACCAGCCGGGGCGGCGCGGCGGCCTTGTAGTAGCTGACACCGGCGACCACGTGCAGCAGCTCCAGCACCCGGGACAGGGTGGCAGCTGTGGCGTCGGCGACCGGCTCGGCCGGCAGCGGAAGCGTGATCACCTCGGTGAACCGCTGCTCGCCGTCGGGACCGGTCAGGGCGTAGTCGAACAGGACCTCGCCGGTGGCGAAGTCGATCGAGTAGGACGGGAAGGTGAAGGCGTCCATCCGCCGCAGCTGCTCGTTGGGCACACGCCATACTAGGCCCTGGTTCGTCCGTCCGTGTCCGGCTGGGCCGGACCCTGCCCGCCGTCGACCGAGTCCGAGGAGAGCCCGTGCGCCTGTCTGATCTGCGCGGACGTCATGTCGCCGTCTGGGGCGCCGGCCGCGAGGGCCGGGCCGCGGTGACCGCGATCGCCGCGCACGGGCCGGCCGGCCTGGTCGTCGTCGACGACAGCGCCAACTTCCTCACGCTGCCCTGGGACGGCCCGCTGGCCGCCGCCGCGCCGCTCGTCACCGGCGAGGAGGGCTTCGAGCGCCTGGCCGCCGCCGACGTGGTGGTCCGCTCGCCGGGTGTGCCGAACACCCACCCGTGGATGGTGGAGCTGCGCCGCCGGTCCGTGCCGGTCACGCAGGGCAGCGCGCTGTGGATGGCCGACCACGCGGACCGGACCGTCGGGGTGACCGGCAGCAAGGGCAAGAGCACCACGTCCAGCCTGATCAGTCACCTGCTCACCGCGATGGACCGGCCGAACGTGTTCGGCGGCAACATCGGGGTGCCGCTGCTGGACCTGCCCGAGGCGGAGCTGTACGTGCTGGAGCTGTCCAGCTACCAGTGCTCCGACCTGACCGACTCGCCGCGCGTGGCGGTGGTGACCGCGCTGTTCCCGGAGCACCTGGACGCGCACGGCGGCGAGCGGGAGTACTACCGGGACAAGCTGAACCTGATCGCGCACGGCCCGCACGCCGTCGTAGTAAACGGCGCCGACCCGCGGCTGGCGGCGGAGCTGGGCGACCGGGCGGCGGTACGCGCCGGCTCGCCGGACACCACGCACGTCGCCAGCGGGCCGGACGGCACCCGGTGGTTCCACCTGCGGGACACGCCGCTGTTCCCGCGCGCCGTGCTGCCGCTGGTCGGGCGGCACAACGAGGGCAACCTCTGCGTCGCGCTCGCCGTGCTTGACGCGCTCGGCGTCGACCTGGTGGCGCGCAAGGACAGCCTCGCCGTGGCGGTCGCCGAGTTCCAGGGCCTGGCGCACCGGCTCACCGAGATCGCCGACCCGTCCGGGCTCACGTTCGTCGACGACACGCTCGCCACCAGCCCGTACGCGGCCATGCACGCGATCGACGCGTACGAGGGACGGCCGTTGACGGTGATCGTCGGCGGCGCCGACCGGGGGCTGGACTACAGCCCGCTGCGCGCGCACCTGGCCGATCGGGAGATCACCGTGATCGGCGTGCCGGACAGCGGCCCCCGCATCGTGGAGGCGCTGTCCGGACTGCCGTCGGTGCGTACCGAGCTGGCCGACGACCTGGTCGCCGCCGTCGGGCTGTCCCGCAAGCTGACCCCGGCCGGCGGGGTGGTGCTGCTGTCCCCGGCGGCGCCGAGCTACGGCCGGTTCCGCAACTTCGAGCACCGCTCCGAGGTGTTCGCGCAGGCGGTGGCGGACACCGCCCGCTGAGTCAGCCGCGCTCCGCCCGCGTGTGCCGGGGCGGTCCCGGCTCGGCCGACAGGAGCGCGTCGAGCGACTCGGTGGGCGCCGAGCCGTCCACCGGCTCGCGCGGCCCGGGCGCCGTGCCGGCCGACGTCGCACCAGCGAGCGTCGTGTCGGCGGACGTCGCCTCGGCGGGTGTCGCGTCGGCGGGTGTCGCGGCCGGGCCGGCGCGGGGAGCCCGCCGCTTGACCGGCGTCCAGGCGAACGCGAGCGCCCCGCCGACGAGCGCGAGCAGCATGCCGATCAGGAACCCGCCCAGGTTCGAGGTGAGCCAGGAGACCAGCCCCAGCACCAGGGAGACCACCGCGTAGAAGACGCGTTGCTGCGGCGTGGTGATCAGCAGCACGCCGCAGATCACCAGGATCAGGGGGACCAGGTACGCGGCCAGTCCCTGCGGCCCGACGTGCAGCAGCACCCCGAGCGGCGCCCGCAGTGTCACGAGCATCTCCGCGCCGCCGAGCGCAATGAGCAGCCCGGCGGTGAACGGCCGCGCCCGGCGCCAGCGCCGCCAGCGTGTCCGGACGCCGGCGGCGGGCGCCGAGTGCTGTCCCGCGCTCACCTCAGCACCCTTCGGAGCTGAAGCCCATGCGCAGGTTGGGCAGCGTGAAGACGGCGGCGGTGGTGGCGTAGTTGTTCTGCCGCAGGTTGGTGATGGTCACGGTGTCGGCCTGCTGGGCGAACACGCCCGGGTTGCCCTTGACCCCGGGGACCTTGTCGACGGTGCTGGCGTCCTGCCCGACGTCGATGTTCTTGAAGGAGGCGTTACCGGCGATCTCGTCGCCGTCGACCACGAGCGTGCGGGCGGAGACGGGCTTGCCGGAATTGCCGGCGGTGATCCGCAGGTTGGTCCCGCCCAGGTTGATGCTCTGGCAGAGATTGGTCAGCTCGGCCTTGTCGATCGCCGAGACGATCACGAGCACCTGGCCGCCGGTGTCGCCCTGGTTGGGGCTGTCCGGGATCATCTGGTCGAGCGTGGCGAACTGCTCGAACCCGGTGCCCTCCAGTTTGTCGGCGGTGACCGTGAACGGCATGCCCGAGATGGCGAACTGCGCGCCGAGCACACCCTGCGCGGTCAGCACCACCATGCCGGCCGCGCCGGCCGCCACGGCGCCGAACGTGACGGCGAACCGGCGCCAGCGTACGCCGCTCCGCGGTTGATCGGTCTCGACCTGATCGATCTGCTCCGACATGCCGGCCCCTTTCGAGATCAATTCATCTGCGACGATGTGAATTGGCTTCGCAGGATGTGCGCGCCGAGGGGCGCAGGCCGAAGTTACCGCTGAGTAAAGGGGCGGTCAACTGCCTGTAGCAGATCGTTGGGCGGCATTTGCCAAAAGCGGCCAAAGTGAAAAACCGCTGCGGTTTCCGACCGGTCAGGGCTGGCCGGGTGCGCAGGGCGCGGTGGCGGCCGGGCCGTCGTCCGTCCCCGCCGCCCGCGCGACGCGGCCCGCCTCTCGTGGGCCGAGGAACGGCGCGGTCGCCGCGTACGTGAGCGCCGGCAGCAGCGACGGCAGCTCGTCGGCCCGCCCCTGCGCCACCCGCTCACGGATGGTGGCGTGGATGCCGCCGACCACTATGGACAGCAGCGCGTCCCGGTCCACGCCGGCCGGATCCGGCCCGGCGCCGGCGAAGAACCGGCGGAAGCTGCTCAGCAGCGCGTCGCGCTCCCGGCGGGCGTCCGGTCCGGCCGCGTCCACCTCGACCAGCGCCATCCGGGCGAAGGCGGGCACGCTCGCCAGCACGTCGAGCAGCGTGCGCAGCGCCGCCCGGGCGGCCTGCGGCCAGTCCGGGCCGGCGTCGCGGTAGGCGTCCTCCATCAGGTGCGACACCACCGCGATGCCGTGCCGGTACGCGGCCAGGAACGCGTCCTGCTTGCCGCTGAACAGCGCGTAGAACGCGGGCCGGGTGACTCCGGCGGCGTGGCAGATGTCGCTGACCCGGGCGTTGTCGTACCCCCGGCTGGCGACCTCCCGGACCAGGCCGTCGAAGAGGCGGTCGCGCTGGGTCGCCGCGACCTCCTCGGCCGGCACGCGGCGCGGGCCGCGCTTGATGGCGCGGTCCGGGTCGCGGCCGTGGCGGGCGCCCGGCAGGGGCACGGGCGCCGGCGACGGCGGGCTCGGGACTGTCACTCATCGACCTTTCTTGATGCGTTGACTTTACGACCCTCCGGGGTTTATAACTTTCGACACGCTCAGTTCACGTCTCGTCACCGCTGGTGATCTCTCCCGATCGGTCACCCGAACGCGTCGAAGGAGGGCCGGATGGCTGCCATTATCGCCGCGCGGACCCGTCCCCCCAAGACCGGAGAGACCCAGGTGACGCGGCGACGCCGCACTGCGCCACGCCGCCCGGCCCGCTGAGGCCGCAACGGCGCACCACCACCCGCGACGGCCCGGTCCCGGCCGCCGCGCCCACCGGCTCCGTCCACCCCGGACGCCGCCGGCACCGTTTCCTGTCCCACCGCCGGAAGGAACAACCATGCCCAGGTACGGACGCATCGGCGCGGGCCTCGCCGCCCTGGCGCTGCTGACCGGTCTGGTCGGCGCCGCCCCCGCCACCGCCGCACCCACCACCTCGCTCGCCAGCGCCGTGCTGACCTACCCGACCGTCGCCGGCACCGCCGTGTCGGTGGGCGACGTCATCCAGGCCAGCCTGCGTAGCGGCACCAACGCCACGTTCTACTCCTCGACCAGCGGCAGCACCGGCGTCAAGTGCGCCGCGTCCAGCTTCAGCGCCAAGGTGCTGACCAACCCGACCGCACCCGGCACCGCGACCGAGAGCCTCACCGCGCAGTCGTTCTCCAGCTGCACCACGAACGTCTTCGGCACCACCGGCGTGCAGAGCGTCACCGTCAACAACCTGCCCTACACCACGTCGGTGACCAGCGCGGGCGTGGTCACCATCTCCGGCACGGCGGCGGCGCCGATCCAGAGCACCGTCGTGCTCAACTCGCTGCTCGGCGCGATCACCTGCGTCTACCGGACCAGCACGAACACGCTGACCGGTACGGCGTCCAACGGCACCAACTCGATCAGCTTCACCAACCAGGTCCTGACCAAGTTCTCCGGGCCGTCGCTGTGCTTCGGCACCGCGTACTTCACCGCCTCGTACTCGCCGGTGAAGGACACCAGCAAGACCGGCAGCCCGGCGGTCTACGTCAACTGACACCCGGCTCTCGGGCCGGTGCGCGGCGGTTCGCCGGGCACCGGCCCGGACGCCGGTTCAGCCCGCCGTCAGCGTCGCGTGCAGCGCGCGCATCGACCGCAGCGCCGACCGGATCTCCTGGAGGTAGCGGCCCGGCGTCAGGGTCGGCTCCGGTACGGCGACAGCGGCGCGCGCGGCCGGGTCCACACCGACCGTCTCGATGCCGCACCCGTACGGCACGGCGAGCGTCCGCAGCGCGTCGCAGTGCTGGAACGGCACGTAGATCGGGGCGGTCACCATCAGCACCGGGTCGTCCGCGCGCAACCGCACGTGCTCGGCCCAGAACCGCTGCGTGTCGGCGGTGTGCGCGCGACGCCGGTCCGGTTCGCTCGACGGCGCGGCGAGCACCCGTACCGGGGGCAGCCCGGCCGGCCGGTAGGTGCGCGAGGACCAGGCCCGGTGCGGATGACCGGCCGGCTCGCCGCGCTCGTCGTCCGGCGCGTCCACTCCGAACGCCAGCCGTACCCCGGCGTCGAGGACGTCCACCTCGGTGACGCAGCCGGACAGGCCGGCGGCGTCGAGCGTGCGGGACTCGGCCGCCGACAGCGGCCGGAAGCTGCCGAGCACGGCCACCTCGCCGGTCACCTCGGCCGCCGTCCGGGCCAGCATCGCCGCGTACGCGGTGCGCCGCAGGCAGGCGTGCGCCAGCCCGCCGAGCACCAGCAGGTGCGCGTACCCGGATCGGGCCGGCGCGGCGGCGCGGACCAGGCCCAGCGTGGCGGCGGCGCTCAGCACCAGTCCGGCGGTGGCCGGGTCGAACGCCGGTTCCCGGGCGTCCGGGCGTTCCCGTCCCTGCCGGAAGTCCCAGCGGCGGGCGGAGAACGCGTCCAGCCCGGCCAGCACGGCCGCCAGGTCGCCGTCGGGCCAGTCGCCGCCGAAGTGCGCCACGAGCTGCCGCACCGGCGCCGACTCCACCCAGGACCGGACCCCGTCGAGCAGTTGTGCCCGCGTCGTCCCCGCCGCGCCGCCCGGCAACGTCACCTGATCCGTCCGCACCCGGCGGATGCTACCGGCGGGCCGACTCGCACAGTGCCGGTTGTCCCGGCCCCGGTCGTGGTGGGAACGTGCGGGGATCCACCTCCGCTGAAGGGTGCGCCGATGACCTCCGACGACCTGCTGGCCCGGCACCGGGCCGTGCTCCCGTCCTGGATGCCGCTCTACTACGCCGAACCGCTGGAACTCGTCGCCGGCTCCGGGCGCCGGGTCACCGACGCGGCCGGCCGGACCTATCTGGACTTCTTCGGCGGGGTGCTGACCACGATGGTCGGCCACGACATCCCGGAGATCCGGGAGGCGGTCGAACGGCAGCTACGGACCGGGCTCGTGCACACCTCGACGCTCTACCTGATCCGGCAGCAGGTCGAGCTGGCCGAGAAGATCGCCCGGCTCTCCGGCATCCCGGACGCCCGCGTCTTCTTCACCAACTCCGGCACCGAGGCGAACGAGGCAGCGCTGCTGGTCGCCACCAACCACCGGCGCTCGCACCAGATCCTCGCGGTGCGCAACAGCTACCACGGCCGGTCGTACGCGACGATGGGCGTCACCGGCAACCGAGGCTGGTCGGCCAGCTCGCTCAACCCGTTGCAGGTGGCCTGGCTGCACTCCGGGGAGCGGCTGCGCGGTCTGCTGGCCCGGCTCGACGCCGCCGACCGGGTCGACGCGGCGGTCGAGGATCTGCGCGAGGTGCTCGCCACCCAGACCGCGGGCGACGTGGCCTGCCTGATCGCCGAGCCTGTCCAGGGCGTCGGCGGCTTCGTGCACGGCCCGGACGGGCTCTTCGCCGCCTGGAAGAAGGTGCTCGACGAGCACGGCATCCTGCTGATCAGCGACGAGGTGCAGACCGGGTGGGGCCGTACCGGCGAGCACTTCTGGGGCTACCAGGCGCACGGCGTGACGCCGGACCTGCTCACCTTCGCCAAGGGCATCGGCAACGGGTTCGCGCTCGCCGGGGTGGTCGGCCGGGCCGAGGTGCTGGAGTCGGTGCCGGCGATCAGCTTCTCCACGTTCGGCGGCAACCCGGTCTCCACCGCCGCCGGCAACGCGGTGCTCGACTACCTGCTCGACCACGACCTCCAGGGCAACGCCGCCCGGGTCGGCGCGATCCTGGGCGACGGCCTGCGCGCGGCCGTCGCCGGGCTGGACCAGGTGGCCGAGGTACGCGGCAAGGGCCTGATGCTCGCCGTCGAGTTCGTCCACCCGGGCACGGTCGAGCCGGACGCGGCGCTGACCACACGCGTCTTCGAGGCGTGCCGGGCCGGCGGCCTGCTCGTGGGCAAGGGCGGCCTGTACGGCAACGTGATCCGGATGGGGCCGCCGCTGACGCTCACCGAGGACGAGGCCCGGGAGGGCCTGGCGATCATGGTCGAGGCCATCCGCGCCTCGATCGAGGCGTGACCGTCAACCCGGCTGGCGCCGTCCCGCCGGTCCGGACCTGAGCAGCCGCAGCAGACCCGCCCCGGCCAGGTACGCCACCAGTGCCGGGGCGGGCAGGCCCAGCGGCTCCGGCGCCGCCTCGGGCGCGAGGCTGTTCAGCAGCAGGCCGACGAGCACGCCCGCGTACCCGGCGACGGCCAGACCGGCGCGCAGCCGCCGGCCACCCGCCCCGGCCGGCCCGGTCGCCGCCGGGCGGCGGGTGCGTGCCTCCACCGAACCGAAGACGGCGACCAGCACGGTCAGCACCGCGGCCAGCGCGAGCAGCCACGGTACGCGCCACGCCCACCAGGCCGCCGAGCCGACCGGGGGAGTGGGCAGCACGCCGAGCGCGTCCAGCAGGCCGACGAGCAGCACCGCGGCGGTCAGGTGCCAGAGGAACAGCGTGAGCACCACCGCGTTTACGGCGAGCACCGCCTGCCAGGGGCCGGACCGGCGCAGCCAGCGCCCGGCCGGGCGTCGCAGCAGCAGGATCAGGCCGAGCTGGGCGACTGCCGCGGCCATCAGCGCCAGGCTCGGCGGCGCCGCGTTGTCCAGCCGCTCGCCCGGTACGTGGAGCATCGCCACCGGGTAGGGCCCGGCCACCGTGAGCAGCACCAGCGCGACCAGGCCGCCGCCGAGCAGGAGCACGCCCGCCCGGCGGGACAGCGGCAGCCGACGGCGGAACAGGCCCCGGGTCCCGGCGCCGGCCGCGCCGGCGGGCTGACGGGTGTCCGCCTGGGCGGCGTCGTACCAGGCGAACCCGACCTGATGGACGGCCAGCCAGCCGAACAGGTAGTTGCCGTCGGCGAGCGCGGCCGGGCCGAGGAGCCGGCCGAGGTCGCCGAGCGCCACGAGGACCACGAGCGCCGTCGGCACGGCGAGCCCGAACCGGCGGTGCAGCGCGTACATCGGCGGGGTCAGCGCCACCACCGCGACGTAGGCGACCAGGAACCACAGCGGGATGGTGGCGAACCAGACCACTGTGCGCACCTGCGCCGGGTCGGCTCCGCGCAGCGTGGCGATCCCCGCTCCCGCCGCCAGGACCAGCAGCAACACGGTGGTGGGGCGGATCAGCCGGGCGCTGCGGTCGACCAGCCACCCGGCCGCCGACCCGCCCCGGCGCCGGCGGGCGGCCAGCGAGGCGGCGTTGGCGTAGCCGCCGACCAGGAAGAACACCGGCATCACCTGGGCCACCCAGGTGAGCGGCCAGGCCCAGCGCAGATCCCCCAGCGCGGAGTGGCCGGCGGGGCGGCCGTGGTCGTACCCGATGACCGTGACGCCCCAGTGGCCGAGCACGACCATGGTGATGGCCAGCGCCCGGAGCAGGTCGATGTAGCGCTCCCGCCCCGGCGGCGTGCGTTGCGCGAGCTGCCGCAGGCGGCGCATGGGGTCAGGCTAGGCCAGCCGGGCCCGACCGGTACGGATAACGGATCGGTCGAGAGGTCTTGTGGTCCCCGTCGCACTGTCGTAGAAATTCTTCATTGGAAATGCGTCTTGTGAAGACAAGCGACAGGGTGCTCACCGCGCGTACCCGGACCGAGGAGATGCGATGAACAGGCGTGAGATCCTACGGCGTAGCGCCGCCGCCGGGCTGCTGGCCACCCCCGCCGCCGGGCTGCTCGCCGGCTGCGCCACGTCGGGCGGGGGCGACGAGGGCGACAAGGCCGCGTACAAGGGCACCAAGAGCGAGCAGAACCCGCTCGGCGTGGCCGAGGACGCCCCACTCGAGGTGGTGATCTTCAACGGCGGGTTCGGGGAGGACTACGCCAAGGCCCACGAGGCCATGTACAAGGAGCGGTACCCGAAGGCGGAGATCAAGCACTCGGCCACCGCGGAGATCAGCAAGACGCTCCAGCCCCGCTTCGTCGACGGCAGCCCGCCCGACGTGGTGAACAACTCCGGCGCCGGTCAGATCGACTTCAACGGCCTGGTCTCCCAGAACGCGCTCGCCGACCTGGGCGAGCTGCTCGCCGCGCCGAGCCTCGACACGCCCGGCAAGACGGTCAAGGACACGCTGCTGCCCGGCACCGTCGAGGTCGGCTCCTACGACGGCCGGTTCCTGGTGCTCAACTACACCTACACGGTGTACGGCATCTGGCACTCCACCAAGCTGTTCGCCGACCGCGGCTGGGAGGACGCCAAGACCTGGGACGACCACATCGCGCTCTGCCGCCGGATCAAGGCCGCCGGTATCGCCCCCTGGACGTACGCCGGTGTGCACCCCCGCTACATGAGCTGGCCGCTGATCTCCACCGCGATCAAGCTCGGCGGCCCGTCCGTGGCGCTGGCGATCGACAACCTGGAGCCGAACGCCTGGAAGTCGGACGCGATGAAGACCGCCGCCGACGCCTGGCACCAGATCGTCAAGGACAAGTTCATCCTCGACGGTTCCCCGGGCCTGGACCACAAGCAGTCGCAGACCGCATGGTGCCAGGGCAAGGCCGCGTTCATCTCCTGCGGCTCCTGGCTGGAGAGCGAGCAGAAGGACGTCACGCCGGCCGGGTTCAACATGACGGTCGCGCCGACGCCGAGCCTGGGCAGCGGCGACAAGCTGCCGTACGAGGCGATCCGCGGCACCGCCGGTGAGCCGTTCATGGTGCCGGCCAAGGCGCGCAACGTCGCGGGCGGCCTGGAGTACTTCCGCACCATGCTGTCCCGCAAGGGCGCGCAGGACTTCACCCGGAAGGTCGCCAGCCTGCCCGTCGTCGCCGGTGCGACCGAGGGCATCGACCTGCCGTACGGGCTCAGCACCGTGGTCAAGGCGCTCGACGCGTCCGGGTCCAACGGCTTCAACTGGGTCTACAACAACTACTACCGCAAGCTGGAGCGCAACCTGGTCGACGCGGCCTGCGGCGAGTTCTTCAGCGGCCGGATCTCGCCGGCCGAGTTCCTCGACCAGTGCCAGAAGGGCGCCGACTCGATCGCCGGAGACAGCTCGGTCAAGAAGTACAAGCGGTCCGCGTGATGCGACAGGGCCGCCTCCCCCTGATCCTCACGTTCCTCCTGCCACCACTGGCGTTGTACGGCATCTTCGTGCTGTCGCCGTACCTCCAGGCTTTTCAGATCTCCACCACCGACTGGATGGGCTACTCCGCGCAGGCCGACCCGGTCGGCATGGCGAACTTCCGCACGCTGCTGCACGACGGGTACGTGTGGAACGCGTTGAAGAACAACGCGATCCTGCTCGCCGTGGTGCCGGTGGTGACGATCGGGCTGGGCCTGTTCTTCGCCAGCATGCTCACGATGGGCGGCCGCAAGGGCCGGGCCGGTGTGACCGGGGTGCGCGGCACCTCGGTCTACCGGCTCGTCTACTTCTTCCCCCAGGTGCTCTCGGTGGTGATCATCGCGCTGCTCTGGAAGGAGATCTACAGTCCGACGAGTGGCCTGCTCAACGGCGCCCTGCGCGCCGTCGGGCTGGCCACCCCGGCCTGGCTCGGCGACCCGCGCTTCGCGTTCTGGTGCGTGCTGGCGGTGATGGTGTGGAGCAACGTCGGCTTCTACGTCGTGCTCTTCGGCGCCGCCATGCAGGCCATCCCGCGTGACATCTACGAGGCGGTGCTGCTCGACGGCGCGTCCCGCACCACGATGCTGCGGAAGATCACCATTCCGCTGCTCTGGGACACCATCCAGGTGGCCTGGATCTACCTCGCCATCGCCGCGCTGGACGGCTTCATCCTGGTCCAGCTCATGACGAACGGCGGGCCGAACTTCTCCTCCGACGTGATCGGGCTGCGGATGTACGACACGTCGTTCGGCAGCGAGAACAAGTTCGGGTACGCCTCGGCGATCGGCGTGGCGATGTTCTTCCTGACCCTCTCGGTGGCGGTGCTGGCGCTGCGCACCGCCCGGCGTGATCGGATCGAGTACTCGTGACCACCGTGAACACCGGCGCCCCGGCCGCCGAGACGACCCGCGCGACGGCCCCCGCCGACCGGCCGCCGCGCCGCGAGCTGGGCGTCGCGAACGTCTTCTCGCACGGCTTCCTGCTGCTCTGGGCGGCCATGACGATCCTGCCGCTGGCCTGGATGGTGCTCAGCTCGCTCAAGACCAACGGCGAGATCGTCGCCGAGCCGTGGGGGCTGCCCGAGGCGCTGCGCTTCGACAACTGGACGCGCGCCTGGACCACCGCCCACATCGGCCGCTTCTTCTTCAACAGCCTGGTCGTGGTGGCCGGCTCGCTGAGCCTGACCATGCTGCTCGGCGCCACCGCCGCGTACGTCTTCGCGCGCTACGAGTTCCGCGGCCGGGAGGTCGTCTACTACCTGTTCGTCGGCGGCATGATGTTCCCGGTCTTCCTGGCGCTGGTGCCGCTGTTCTTCGTGGTCCGCAGCGTCGGCATGCTCGGCACCTGGCCCGGCCTGATCCTGGTCTACACCGCGTACTCGCTGCCGTTCACCGTGTTCTTCCTGACCGCGTTCTTCCGGACGCTGCCGACCTCGGTGGCGGAGGCCGCGCTGATCGACGGATGCGGGCACTTCCGGCTGTTCTTCCGGGTGATGCTGCCGATGGCGCGACCGGGATTGATCAGTGTCGGGATCTTCAACTTCCTCAGCCACTGGAACCAGTTCCTGCTGCCCCAGGTGCTGCTGCCCGGCGACGGGCAGAACCGGATGCTCGCCCAGGGACTGAGTTCGCTCGCGGTGAGCCAGGGCTACGCCGGCGACTACGCCCAGTTGTTCGCCGGCCTGACCATCGCGGTGCTCCCGGTGCTCGTGGTGTACGTGGCGTTCCAGCGCCAGGTCCAGTCCGGACTGACCGCCGGGCAGCTCAAGTGAGGTGGTTGCCACAGGCAACGGGGCAGTGGAGAACATCGAGCTGACCTAGGGTGGGCCGGCACGCTCATCTATCGACAGGAATCTCATGTTCTTCCTCCTCTACACACTGTTGCTGATGCTCGGCGGCATCGCGATGGTCGTCGTCGGCGCGGTCGTCAAGGAACAGGGGACCGGCTCCCGGATCCTCAACGTGGTGATCGGCCTGGCCTTCTTCGGGTACGGCTTCTACCTGCTGTTCCTCTTCGACGGTGACAGCTACCGGCTCTTCTTCTACGTCTTCGTGCTGCCGATCCTGCTGATCGTGCGCGCGGTCAAGGCGCGCAAGGAGGCCCGCGAGCAGGCCGCGGCGCAGCAGTACGCGGGCGGCCAGCAGTACCCGGGCGCGCAGCAGTACCCGGGCGGGCCGCAGTACCCGGGTGGCCAGCAGCAGCCCGGCATGTATCCGGGGGCGGGGCACGGTCAGCCCGGCCCGGCGTTCCCGCCCGCCCCGGGGCAGCCCGCACCGTACGGCGCCGCGCCGCAGGGGCACCCGGGTCAGCCCGCCCCGCAGGGCTGGCACCAGGCTCAGCCCGGCTCGCAAGACCGATACTGATCAGCACGAGTGCCGGCTCACGCCGAGAACTGCCGGAAGCCGCGAGTGGAACGTCATGGGTGTCGAACCGGCGTTTTGACACCCATGGCGTTCCACCCAACGGCCGCCGCCGCGGCGCGGCGGGGCGCAGCGCGGCAGGGCGGGCGGGTCAGGCGGGCGGGGGCACCAGGCGGGTGTGCAGTGCCGCCGGGTCGGTCACCTCGGGCAGGTCGCGGGCTGCCAGCCAGGCCGCGGCGGCCGCACCGTCCCCGGCGCTGTGCAGCGGCGCGTCCGGCCACCGCTCGGCGAGTTCCGCGCGTACCGCGCCGGCCAGCGGGGTGTCGCCGGTGAGCAACCCGCCGCCGAGCACCACCGGATCGGCCGCGCCCGGTGGGCGGATCCGGGAGACGCTCTCCGCCAGCAGCGCCGCGGCCTCGGCGATCAGCGCGACCGCTGCCGGCTCCCCGTCGCGGGCCGACGACACCACGAGCGGCGCGAGCCGGGCCAGTTCCACGGGCGGCCGCCGGGTCACCGCCTGCACCACGGCTCCGGCCGTCGCGCGCGGCTGAGCGTCCACAACGGTCGTGCCGGTCAACTCGGCCAGCACCTGCCGGGCCAGCTCACCTGGGGTGTCCGCGCGGTCCAGGTCGGTCAGCAGCCGGCGGACCGCCTCGCGGCCGAGCCAGAATCCGGAGCCCGCGTCGCCGAGCAGCCAGCCGTGGCCGTCGGCGGTCCGGTCCAGCCGCAGGTCGCGTACCTGGGCCGCGATGGCGCCGGTGCCGGCGACGAGCACGGTGCCGTCCGGGGCGGCGGTGCCGGAGGCGTAGGCGACAAGGGCGTCGCCGTGCACGGCGTACGGGCACCGTAGCCCCGCCTCGGCCCACGCCCGGTCGAACGCGTCCCGGCCGTGCGGGTCGGCCAGGAGGCGGCCGGCCCCCGCGAGGCCGATGACGCCGGCGCGTACCCGAAGGGGGTCGATGTCGGCGAGCGCCGCGCGCAGGGCGGCGAGCAGCTCGGCGGCGGCCCGGTCGGCACCGTGGCTGGTGGGGTTGCCACCGCCGGCGCGGCCGGCGCCCAGGCGGGTGCCGTCGAGGCTCAGCGCCGTGGCGCGGGTGGAGGTGCCCCCGACGTCGAGGCCGACCACGACGGTGTCCGACATGGTCCCCATGCTGGTCGGCCGCGTCTCCGGGCGCAAGATCGCGCCGGCGCGGCAGGTAACAGTTTGAAAACTTCACCCACGCCCTTGACACGGAGGGGCCTTCAGTAAGAACTTTTACCACTAACAGTTAACACTCTTTTCCGAAAGGCGCCCGCCGATGGCCGAGCACGAGGTGGAGACTTCCGCGGCGACCGCGGTGGTCGATGCCGGTCCGGCCGACCGGCTGGGTGCCGACGGGGTGCTGGCCCGGGTCCGGGCCGGCACGGGGGAGCTGACCGGGGCGCTGCGCCGGGTCGCCGAGCACGTGCTCAGTGACCCGGAGGCGGCCGCCCGGGCCACCATCGTCGAGCTGGCCGAGCGCAGCGGCACGTCACCGGCGACCATCACCCGTTTCTGCCGGGCGATGGGCTTCGAGGGGTACGCGGACCTGCGGCTCGGCATCGCCGCCGAGACCGGCCGGGCCCGCTCGGCCGGCTGGACCGTCGACATCGGACGGGAGATCCAGCCCGGCGACCCGCTGTCCCGGGTGCTCGACCAGATCATGGCCGCCGACACGCGGGCCATGCACGACACCGCCGCGCTGCTCGACCTGGCCGAGGTGGAACGCGCGGCGGTCGCCATCGCCGGGGCCAGCCGGGTGAACATCTTCGGGGCCAGCGGCAGCGCGCTCGTCGGCGAGGAGATGCAGTTCAGCCTGCACCGCATCGGCGTCGCCGCGTGGGCCTGGAGCGACGTGCACGAGGGACTCGCCAGCGCCGCGCTGCTCGGGGCCGGGGACGTCGCGCTCGGCATCTCGCACACCGGGCAGACCCGGGAGACGATCGAGCTGCTCGCCGAGGCCGGCAGCCGCGGTGCCACCACCGTCGCCCTCACCGGCTTCCCCCGCTCGCCGCTGGCCGAGCTGGCCGACATCGTGCTGGTCACGGCCAGCCAGGCCACCACGTTCCGGCCGGACGCGCTCTCCGCCCGGCACCCGCAGCTCGTCGTGCTCGACCTGCTCTACATCGCGGTGGCGCAGCGCACCCACGACCGCGCCCACGCGGCCTTCCGGCGTACCGCCCAGGCCGTCGACGGGCACAAGGCCGCGAAGGGGGCCCTCTCATGATCAGTGCCCAGAGGTACGCCGACGCGGTGCGCCCGGTGCTCGACCGGCTGGTGGACAGCCAGGCCGTGGCGGTGGACCGGGCAGCCGACCTGATCGCCTCCGGGCTGCGCGCCGGCGGCGTCCTCCAGGCGTTCGGCGCCGGCCACTCGGAGGCGTTCGCCGCCGAACTGGTCGCCCGGGCCGGCGGGCTGGTCCCCGCCAACCGGCTCTCCCTGCACGACCTCGTGCTGCACGGCGACGCGCCCCGCGACGTGCTCGCCGACCCGAAGCTGGAACGCGACCCGGCCGTGGCGCACCAGCTCTACGCCCTGGCGGCACCGCAGCCGGGGGACGTGTTCGTGGTCGCCTCGCAGTCCGGCATCAACGGCTCGGTGGTCGAGCTGGCGACGCTCGTCAAGCGCGGCGGCCACCCGTTGATCGCTGTCACCTCGGTCGAGCACACCGCCCGGGTAGCTCCTCGGCACCCCTCCGGGCACCGGCTCGCCGACCTCGCCGACGTCGTGCTGGACAACGGCGCACCGTACGGCGACGCACTGCTGCCGCTCGAGGGCGGCGGCGCGGTCTGTGCGGTCTCCTCGGTCACCGCGGCGCTGCTGGCGCAGCTGCTGACCGCGGAGGTCGTACGACGGTTCCACCAGGCCGGAGAGGTACCCCCTGTCTACCTCTCCGCCAACGTCCCCGGTGGGGACGAGCACAACCTCGCCCTCGAGTCGCGGTACGCCGGGCGTCTCCGGCGGACCGCCTGACCCGACCCACAAGGAGAGACAAGATGTCGGTTTCCCCCGAGAAGTTCGGCGACGTCAGCCGTCGGACCCTGCTGCGGCGCGCCGCGGCGGCCGGTCTGCTGGCCGTACCGGCGGCGGGTCTGCTGAGCGCGTGCGCCGGCAGCGAGCCGAGCAAGTCCGACGGCGGCGGCGCGGCCAAGAGCAAGGACAACCCGTTCGGTGTCAAGGACGGCAGCGCGGTCAAGGTGGTCGTCTTCAACGGTGGCCTGGGCGACCAGTGGGCCAAGGAAGACAAGGTCATCTTCAACGCCAAGCACGCGAACGTCACGGTCAACATGTCTTCGACCCAGAAGATCAAGACCGAAGAGCAGCCCAAGATGGCGACGCAGCCCAGCGACCTGGTGATGAACTCGGGCGCCGACATGATGGACCGCAGCACGCTGATCAACGAGGGCGCGATCGAGCCGCTGGACGACCTGCTCACCGCGCCGGCCTGGGACAGCGAGGGGACGGTGGCCGACAGCCTGCTGCCCGGCACGGTCGCCGACGGTACGCAGAACGGCAAGTTCTACGTCGTGAACGTGGCGTACACGGTGTGGGGCAACTGGTACAACGCGGCCCTGTTCTCCAAGGAGGGCTGGACGGCGCCGACCACCTGGGACGAGTTCTTCGCGCTCGCGCCGAAGATCAAGGCCAAGGGCATGGCGCCGTACGTGCACGACGCGGTGCACGGCTACTACCCGCGCTGGGCGCTGTTCGCCAGCATCTGGAAGGCCGTCGGCAAGCAGGCAGTCGTCGACATCGACAACCTGAAGGACGGCGCCTGGAAGGCCGACGGCATCGTCGCGGCGCTGGAGCCGTGGGAGAAGCTGGTCAAGGACAAGCTGCTGCTGCCGGGCAAGCTCGACCACACCCAGTCGCAGCAGGCGTTCCTGGACGGCAAGGCGGCCTTCATCCAGGTCGGCACCTGGCTGAAGAACGAGATGGCCGCGACCATCCCGCCGGGCTTCGAGATGACCATCTCCGACTACTGGAGCAAGAGCGGGGACAAGGCCGCCAAGGACGTCTTCGCCTCCTCCGGCGAGGGCTTCGTGGTGCCGAGCAAGGCGCCGAACAAGGAGGCCGCGAAGGAGTTCCTGCGGGCCATCCTCTCCAAGGCCGGTTCGGCGAAGTTCGCCGAGCTGACCAAGTCGCTGGCCTCCACCAAGGGCTCCGGCGACAACGTCCAGGACACCGCGCTGGCGTCGGCGAACTCGCTGATGAAGAACGGCAGCTCGGACCTGATCTCGGTGAAGTTCCCGGACTTCTACGCCGACCTGGACAAGGAGAGCCAGAACCTCTCCGAGGAGTTGATGGCCGGCCGCCTGACCGCGCAGCAGTTCGTCGACAAGATGCAGGCGGCCGCCGACAAGGTCGCCAAGGACTCGTCGATCAAGAAGCAGACCCGCACCGCCTGATCACCGCGAGGAAGTGAGTCCAATGCGGCACGGAGTCGCGCGTTTCGTCACGGGCTTCCTGGCCCTGCCCGTCGCGCTGTACCTGTTCTACGTGGTGTGGCCGTTCGCCCAGGCGGCGGGATACTCGCTGACCGACTGGGGCGGGTACTCCGATTCCCAGCGCTTCGTCGGGCTGGACAACTACGTCCGGCTGTTCTCCGACGAGCTGATCCGGAAGGCGTTCTGGCACAACGTGTTCTTCCTGGTCACCGTGCCGCTGTTCACGATCGCGCTGGCCCTGTTCCTCGCGTTCCTGCTCAACGTGGGCGGACGCGAGGACAGGGCCGGCATCCGTGGAGTGTTCGGCTCCGGGATCTACAAGGTCATCTTCTTCTTCCCGCAGGTGCTGTCGCTGGTGGTCATCGCCGTCATGTGGCAGCAGATCTACCGCACCGACGGGCAGGGCCTGATCAACGGCCTGCTCATCAAGATCGGGCTGGTCGACGCGGACAACCCGATCGCCTTCACCGCCGACCCGGAGCCGTTCCTCGGCGTGCCGGCGGTGCTCTGGTGGCTGCTGTTCATCGCGGTGTGGAGCGGCGCCGGTTTCTACATGGTGCTGTTCTCCGCCGCGATGCAGTCGATCCCGAAGGACATCTACGAGGCGGCGATCCTCGACGGCGCGGGCCGGTTCCACACGTTCTTCAAGGTGACCCTGCCGCTGCTGCGGGACAGCATCTCGGTCGCCTGGGTCTATCTGGGCTTCATCGCGCTGGACATGTACGCGCTGGTGTTCGTGATGACGCCGAGCCAGGGCGGGCCGAACCACGCCAGCGAGATCTTCGCCTCGGTGATCCAGTTCAACGCCTTCCAGAAGGGCCAGTTCGGTTACGCCTGCGCGATCGCCGTCGCGCTGGCCATCTTCACCATCCTGCTGGCCGCGCTCCAGCTGAGGATCACCCGCCGTGAGCGGATCGAGTACTGAGGAGGTCTGGACGATGAGCACTGTGACCCACACCTCCGGCCCGGCCCGGTCCGACACGGCACCGCCGGACCGGCCGCCCGCGGACCGGCGGGCGAAGGACGTCGGCAACGGCTTCGGCGGCCGGATCTTCAACGGCTTCTCGCACCTGTTCCTCGCGGTCTGGGCGATCATGGTGGTCTACCCGCTGCTGTGGGTGGTGATGTCGGCGCTCAAGACCGACTCCGAGGTGATCCGCGAGCCGCTGTCGCTGATCCCCGACGCCCTGCAGTGGGACAACTTCGCCCGCGCCTGGACCGCCGGGATCGACAGCTTCTTCCTCAACACGCTGCTCGTTCTGGTGTTCAGCGTGACGCTGACGATGCTGCTGGGTTCGATGGCCGCGTACGCCCTGGCGCGCTACGAGTTCCGCGGCAACCGGCTGATCTACTGGATGTTCCTGTCCGGGCTGACGCTGCCGATCTACCTGGCCGCGGTGCCGCTGTTCAAGGGCGTCTACAACACCGGGGTGAGCCTCCCGCTGCTCGGCCCGAACAAGCACCTCATGCTGATCCTGGTCTACGTGGCCTGGTCGCTGTCGTTCACGATCTTCTTCATGCACTCGTTCTTCCGGACGCTGCCCGACTCGATCGCCGAGGCGGCCCAGGTCGACGGGGCTTCGCACACCCGCACGTTCTTCAGCGTGATGCTGCCGATGGCCAAGCCGGGCCTGATCAGCATCGGCATCTTCAACGTGCTCGGCCAGTGGAACCAGTGGTACCTGCCGACGCTGCTCATGCAGTCGGTGTCCGGCGAGCCGAAGAACCAGGTGATCGCCCAGGGGCTGATCGAGCTGTCGGTCAACCAGGGCTACAAGTCCGACTGGAGCGGACTGTTCGCCGGGGTGACCATGGCGATGCTGCCGGTGCTGATCGTGTACATCGTCTTCCAGCGCCAGGTGCAGTCCGGTCTGACGGCCGGCGTCGGCAAGTAACCCTCCGGGGTGCAAGGAAGGGCCCCTTGTTAACGCTCGGCGTTAACAAGGGGCCCTTCCTCTACCGCAGGCGTTAAGAGGGGGCCCTTCCTTACACGCGGAGCGTGTCAGGGGGAGGGGGCAGAATGCGTCCGTGCTGGTGGCGGTGGTGGCGGACGAGCGGGGCGGCGGCGTGCTGCAACCGCTGCACGCCGACGGCACCCCGTCCGGCCCGGCGGAGGAGGTCACCGACCTGGCCGCCGCCGTGGCCGCCCGGGAGGCGGCCGGGCACCCCCGCTGGATCTGGGCCGCCTGGACGGGCGTCTACCCGGCGCTGCTGCGCGCCGGGGTGCGCCTCGACCGCTGCCACGACGTCGAGCTGACCGAGGCGCTCCTGCTCGGGCACGCGGGCCGCTGGGGTGAGCCCCGCGCGCTACCCGCCGCCTGGGCCCGGGTCACCGGCGCGCCGGTCCCGCCGGACCCGGCGCCCCGCCCGCCGGAGCCGCCGGGCCACGCCCAGGCCGCGCTCTTCGAGCCGCCGTCGGGCCCGCCCGGTCCGGGCATCACGGCGTTGACCCGGGTGTACGCCGACCAGCTCGCCCGGATCGCCGCGACGACCCACCCCGGCCGGTTCCGGCTGCTGGTGGCCGCCGAGTCGGCGGGCGCGCTGGTGGCCGCCGAGATGGGCGCGTCCGGCCTGCCGTGGCGCGCCGACGTGCACGACGCGATCCTGGCCGATTTGCTCGGCGAGCCGTCCCCGGTCGGTGGGCCGCCGCGCCGGCTGGCCGAGTTGCAGGCCCGGATCGCTGACGCGTTCGGCGTACGCCAGGTGCACGCCGACTCGCCCGCGGAGCTGTTGCGGGCGTTCGCCCGCGCGGGCGTGGACCTGCCGAACACGCGCGCCTGGGTGCTGCGCGGGGTGGAGCACCCGGCGGCGCCGCTGGTCCTGGAATACAAGGAGCTGTACCGGATCTGGACGGCGCACGGCTGGGCCTGGCGCGACGCCTGGGTGTCCGGTGGGCGGTTCCACCCGGAGTACGTGCCAGGCGGCGTGGTGTCCGGCCGGTGGGCGACCCGGGGCGGCGGGGCGTTGCAGATCCCGAAGGTGATCCGGCGGGCGGTGGTGGCGGACCCGGGCTGGACGTTCGTGGTGGCCGACGCGGGCCAGCTCGAACCGCGGGTGCTCGCGGCGGTGTCCGGCGACGAGCGGCTGGCAGCGGCGGGTGGTGCCGGTGACCTGTACGCCGCGCTGGCCCGGGACGCGTTCGCCGGTGACCGGGCGAAGGCCAAGGTGGCCCTGCTCGGGGCGATGTACGGGCAGACCGGCGGGGCGGCGGTGCCGGCGCTGGCGGTGCTGCGGAAGAACTACCCGACCGCGTTCGGCCACGTCGAGGCGGCAGCCCGGACCGGTGAGGCGGGCGGGCTGGTCCGGTCGTGGCTGGGGCGTACCTGCCCGCCCGGCTCGGCGGGGTTCGCCGAGGGGGAGGAGCCGTTGCCGGAGGGCGGGGCCGATCCGCACAGCCCGTCGGCCCGGGCGGCCCGGTCGCGGGGGCGCTTCACCCGCAACTTCGTCATCCAGGCCACCGCCGCCGAGTGGGCCTCCACGCTGCTGGCCACGTTGCGCACCGAGCTGGCCGGGACGGAGGCGGAGCTGGTCTTCTTCCAGCACGACGAGGTGGTGGTGCACTGCCCGGCCGGGCAGGCGGCGGTGGTCGCCGAGGCGGTCACCGCCGCCGGCGCGCGGGCCACCCGGCTGCTGTTCGGCGACACCCCGGTCCGGTTTCCGCTCGACCTGTCTTCAGTGGACTGCTACGCGGACGCGGCATAGCCACGCAATTTTCCGTTTTGCCCCGCTACCCGCTCCCGGCTGCGCTCGTTGGGCCCGGTGTGCGTACGACGGGACGGACCGGGCGGCTGTGCCCGGTCCGTCCCCTGATCGAGGGGGCACCGCTGAACCGGATCGCTGCAATGATCATCGCCGCCGGTGGCGGCCGCCGCATCGGCGGACCCGAAGCGCTGCTGCACCAGGGCGAGAAGCCGCTGGTCAGCCAGATGATCGACACGATGGCCGAGGCGGGCTGCGCACAGGTCGTGGTCGTCCTGGGTGCGGCGGCCGAGCAGGTGCGGCAGACCACCGACCTGACCGGCGCCACGGTGGTGGTCAACCGCGCCTGGGGCACCGGGGTGGGCTCCTCGATCCGGGCCGGGCTCGCCGCGCTCACCGACGACGACATCGAGGCGGTCGTCGTGGTGCCGGTGGACATGCCCGGGCTCACCGCGGCGGCGGTCCGCCGGGTCACCGCGCTGCCGTACCCGGACGTGCTGGTCTGCGCCACCTACGACGGCCTGCGCGGCTACCCGATGCTGTTCGGCCGCCGGCACTGGTCCGGCATCGCCACCCTGGCCAGCGCCGACGTCGGGGCGCGGCCGTACCTGCTGGCGCACAAGGACCAGATCGTCGACATCGCGTGCGACTCGGTGGCCGACGGCAGCCGGATCGACAGTCCGGAGCTGATGGCGCTCTACGGCCTGTCCATCCCCGAACAGCGGGTCGGCGCCTGAGGCGCGCCGCGCTGTCGGACCCGGATGCCACGATGCCGTCATGGCCTACGACGAGGACCTGGCGAACCGGGTACGGGAACGTCTCGGGCGCGAGCCCGGCATCACCGAGCGGCGCATGTTCGGCGGCCTGGCGATGATGCTGCGCGGCAACATGGCGGTGGTGGTGCGCGGCGCGGGCGGTCTGATGGTCCGGGTCGACCCGGCCGAGGCCGAGCGCGCGCTGGCCGAGCCGGGCGCCGAGGCGACAGTCATGCGGGGCCGGGAGATGCGGGGCTGGGTCACCGTGTCGCCCGATGTCTGCGAGCGCGACCCGGACCTGACCCGCTGGGTCGAGCGGGGCGTCCGCTTCGCGCGCACCCTCCCGGCGAAGTGACGCGCCAGCGGGGGAAATCCGGCTGCGCGCCCGGGCCGCCCGGCCTACGCTCCTGACCTGCTGCCGACGGCGGCGGCGGATCGGAGACGGGCGGATGGCGGTTCACCTCTACGCGGTCAGCCTCGACGCGGGCGACCCGCGGCGGCTCGCGCGGTTCTGGTCCGGCGTGCTCGGCCGGGAGATCCTCGACGACCCGGGCGAGGGCGTGGCGCTGGGCGGCGACGCCCACAGCGACTTCCGCATCCGGTTCCTGCCCAGCGCTGCGCCGAAGACCGTGCAGAACCGGATCCACTTCGACCTGACCAGCGCGTCGCCGCAGGCCCAGCGGGACACCGTCGAGCGGGCGCTGACGCTGGGCGGGCGGCACATCGACATCGGCCAGGGGCCGGACGACGACCAGGTGGTGCTCGCCGACCCGGAGGGCAACGAGTTCTGCGTGATCGAGGCGGGCAACAACTTCCTCGCCGGCTGCGGCCCGCTCGGCGCTGTCAACTGCGACGGCACCCGGGCGGCCGGCCTGTTCTGGAGCGAGGCGCTGGGCTGGCCGCTGGTCTGGGACCAGGACGAGGAGACAGCGATCCAGTCGCCGCGCGGGGGCGCGAAGGTCACCTGGAGCGGGCCGCCGCTGATGGACGCCGGCGGGCGGGACCGCGTACACCTGGATCTGGTCGCGGACGGCGACCGGGACGCGGAGATCGACCGGCTGCTGGCGCTCGGCGCGACCCGGGCCGGTACGGGAAAACACACCGCCGGCGACGTGGTGCTGGCCGACCCGGACGGCACCGAGTTCTGCCTGCTGACACCCCGCTGAGGCGGGTGCGGCCCCGGCGGACCGCACCCGCACCGATCAGCGCAGCCGCAGGCTCGGCTCCAGCGTGACCTCGAACAGCCGGTCCCACGGCAGCTCGACCCGCACCGCGGTGACCCGGTCCAGCGTCGCGGTGAACGTCTTACGTCCGCGTACCCCGAGCACCAGCTCGTGCCCGGCGAAGTGGTCGGCGAAGTACCGCTCGGTCAGCGGCACCAGCCGGTCGCGTACCCAGCCGTCGAAGTAGCGCTTCTGCTCGGCGGTCAGCGCCAGCGGGTCCCAGCCCTGCGCGCGGGCGTGGGCGTACGCCTCGACCTGCACCACGTTCTTCCACGGGTCGTCCTTGACGAACCGGTAGAGCAGGTACTCGGCGTGCGCCTGGGCCGGCCCACGCAGCTCCGGCACGCCGAAGCCGCTGCCGGAGGAGCGCAGGTACGCCCACCGCGCGGTGCCGTGCGCGAGCGCCAGCCCGAGCGCGTTGCCGCCGGTGTTCCACCCCGAGTACGACAGCAGCGCCGGCAGGTCCAGGCGGGCTTCCATCCGGGACACCAGGTCGTGGTCGCCCTTGTTGACGATCAGCGGGTCCACCACGATCACCGGGGTGCCGGCGGCCAGCAGTTCGCCGATGCGGCCGACGAACGCGTCCAGGTCCGCGGCCCGCTGCCCGGCCGCCGCCGAGGGGGTGTTCACCGCGAGGACGATGTCCGCGTCGCCGGTCACCACCCGGCCGCCCACCGAGGTGACGTGCCGGCGGATGTTCTCCGCGAACGGGATGCCCTCCAGCGCGGCGGTCCAGCCCTCGCCGGACACTCCCGCGTACTCCACCCGGTAGGTGGGCGCGGCACCGGCGGCGACGACCCGCGCGACGAGCAGCGCGTTGACCTCGTCGGCGCCGGGGAAGATCTCCACCCGGTCGCCGACGCCGAGCCGCGCCACCAGCGCCTCCAGCTCGACCCGCTCGGCGCGGGCCAGGCCGACCGGCGCGGTGTCGTCCTCGGAGAGCACCAGGTGGCTGATCGTCCCGTCCGCGACCCACTCCACCATCAGCCGGTTGACCTGGTGGTTGCGTGCCCGCGCGGCCAGGTAGTCCTCGACCACGGCGTCCGGGATGCGGGCCCGCACGGCGTCGAGCTGGCCGCGCAGCGACTCCTGGCCCAGGTTGACCACCTGGTCGTACAGCTTGGCCCACTGGACCAGCAGGTCACGGTAGTTGTCCAGGTCGGTGCCGGTGCTGGTGATGGCGAGCCGCTGGATCGTGTCGTGCACCTCGATCACCGCGTCGGACCGGCGTGCGCGCAGCCGCCGGATCGCCTCCAGGTTGCGCAACGCGTCGGCCAGGGCCGGTGCGGCGGTACGCGAGGCGATCAGGCCCCCGTACGCCAGCATGCTCACCGAGATCACGTACCCGTCGACGCCGTCGGTGCCGTCGAGCCAGCGGGCGATGCCGGCGCCGTCACCGGGGGTGAAGAAACGGCCCAGCAGGTTCCGCGGCGGCAGCAGCACCTCGGCGTCGGCGCTCGCACCGGTCATCTCGGCGCAGTACGTGTTGACCGGCCGGTCGTCCAGCGGCACCAGCGCCACGCTCGGTCGCCGGCCGGCGGGCCGGGCGAAGGCGGGGCCGCCGAGGGCGACGGTGGCCAGGCCGGCCGCGCCGGTGGCCGCAAGAAGGGTTCTTCTCTTCATCGATGCTCCCTTTTCTCCGGCGCGCTCGCCGCCCGGGGGGTGGCCGGAACCAGCCGGCGGGTGATCCACAGCGGTGAGGTGACGGCGTTGCCCATCACCACCGCGTGGGCGCCCGCCTCGAAGGCCCGGCTGATCTGCTCCGTGGTCCGGTAGCGCCCTTCGGCGATCACCGGTACGGGCAGCAGCGCGGCGAGTCGCGCCACGAGCCCGAGGTCGGGCCCGTCGATCGGTGGGCCGGCCGGCGTGTAGCCGGACAGCGTGGTGGCGACCGCGTCCGCGCCGGCCTCGACGGCGGCGACGCCCTCGGCCACAGTGGCGACGTCGGCCAGGACCAGCGCGTCGGTCTGCTCGTGCACCGCGCGGACGGTGTCGGCGAAGGCCCGGCCGTCGGGCCGGGGACGGTCGGTGGCGTCCACCGCCACGACGTGCGACCCGGCCCGCGCCGCTTCGAGCGCGTGCCCGGCGGTCGGGGTGATGAAGACGCCCTGCGTGCCGTGCTTGTACAACCCGATCACCGGCACGTCGACGGCGGCGCGTACCGCCCGCACGTCGTCGGGGCCGTTGACCCGGACCGCCACCGCGCCGCCGCGCACCACGGCGGCCGCCACGCGGGCCTGGACGTACGGGTCGCGCATCGGGTCGTCCGGGTCGTCGGGCAGGGGCTGGCAGGACACGACCAGCCCGCCTGCGAGTTCGTCCAGGACACTCACGTGCTTGTTCCTCCGTCGTGGTGGATCGGTGCGGTGGCGAGCCGGGCGGCGCCGACCACCACCGCGTCGGCGCCCAGCGCCGCGGGAAGCAGCGGCACGTGCGCCCAGCCTCCGGGTAGCTCCGCCCGGTAGGCGGCCGTGGCGGCGGGAAGCACTGTGGCGGCGGCGCCGCCGGCGACCACCACCGCGTCGGGGTCGAGCAGGGCGACCAGTCCGGCCAGGGCCGCGCCGAGCGCGGCGCCGGCCCGGTCGACGACCTGCCGGGCGGTCGCGTCGCCGGCCGCCGCGCGCCGCGCCACCTCCCGGCCGGTGACCGGGTCACCGCCGGTGAGCGCGTACGCGGCGGCCAGGCCGGTGCCGGAGGCGATCGCCTCCAGGTGCCCGTACCGGCCGCAGCCGCAGCGCAGCCGGTGCGCACCCGGTGCCGGCAGGTGCCCGAGCTGGCCGGCCGCGCCCCGGGCACCGCCCTCGACCCGCCCGTCGTTGACGATCGCGCCGCCCAGCCCGGTGCCGACGGCGGCCAGCAGCACGTGCCCCCGGCCCCTTCCGGCTCCGGCCCAGCACTCGCCGAGCGCCGCCGCGGCGACGTCGTTGGTGACGCGCACCGGCCGGCCCAGCCGCGCGGACAGCTCGTCGGCGACCGGGGTGCCGGCCCATCCGGGCAGGCTGTCTGTGGCGTACCGGATGGCGCCGGTCGCCGGGTCGACGGTGCCCGCGGTGCCCAGCCCGACCGGCCCGGGGCCGGCGGCGGCGAGCAGGTCCGCGGCCAGGCCGGCGGCGGTGTCCAGCACCGCTGCCGGCCCGCCGCGCGCGGGGGTGGGCGCCTCGCGGCGGCCGAGCACCCGCGCACCGGGACCGACCAGGGCGGCGGCGGTCTTGGTGCCGCCGATGTCGATCCCGACGACCGGCTCGGTCATCCCTTCAGACCGGTGTGCGCGAGGCCCTCGACGAACTGCTTCTGCGCGATGACGAACACCGCCAGCACCGGCAGCGCGGTCATCGACGCCGCCGCGAGCTGGACGTCCCACATCGGGCCGCCGTACGCGTCGACGAACTGGGTGAGCGCCTGCGGCAGGGTGAACTTGTCCGGCGAGGAGAGGAACACGATCGGTTCCAGGTACAGGTTCCAGCTGTGCAGGAACGTGAAGATGGCCACCGCGCCGAGCGCGGGCCGGGACAGCGGCAGCGCGATCTTCCAGAACGTGGCGAAGCGTCCCAGCCCGTCGACCCGCGCCGCCTCCTCCAGCTCACCGGGGAGGCTGATGAAGAACTGCCGCATGATGAACGTCGCCAGCACGCTCGGCGCCCCGAAGATCGGCACCAGGATCAGCGGCCAGTGGGTGTCGATCAGGTCGAGCTTGAAGAACATCTGGAACAGCGGCACGATCGTCACCTCGCTCGGGATGAGCAGGCCCGCGAGGACGACCAGGAACAGCACGTTCTGCCCCCGGAACCGGATCCGCGCGAACGCGTACCCGGCCAGTGACGCCACGGCCAGCGTGCCGACGGTGACCAGCAGCGCGATGTAGAGGCTGTTCAGGTACTGCTGCCCGAACGGCTGCAGCTCGAACCCCCGCCGGTACGCGTCCAGCCGCGGATCGGTCGGCAGCAGCTGCGGCGGGAAGGAGAAGATGTCCGCCACCGGCTTCAGCGACGAGGTGACCATCCACCAGGTGGGGAACACGAACGGGACGGCCAGGACCATCAGCACCCCGTAGAGCACCAGCTTGGTCCGCCGGGACAGGTCACGATTCATGGAAGACCCACCTCTTGCGCATCTGCCACTGCAGCACTGTCAGCGCGAGCACGATGACGAACAGCAGGATCGACAGCGTGGCGCCGTAGCCGAAGTGATGGAACTGGAAGGCCTGCTGGTAGAGGTAGTAGACGAGCACCGTGGTCGAGGTGCCGGGCCCACCCTGGGTGAGCACCGCGATCTGCGCGAAGACCTGCAGCGAGCCGACCACCGTGATGATCGACGTGAGCATGATCGTCGGGCTGATCAGCGGCACGGTGATCCGCCAGAACTGGCGCAGCCGGCTCGCGCCGTCGACCTCGGCGGCCTCGTACAGCTCGGCCGGCACGCCCTGCAGGGCGGCCAGGAACAGCACCATGTTCAGGCCGACGTTCTTGAACACCTGCACGACGATCACCGACAGCATCGCCGTGCCCTCGCCGCGCAGCCAGTTGGGGCCGTCGACGCCGATGGTGTCGAGCAGGCCGTTGATGCCGCCGTTGTCCTGAAGCAGGAAGCCCCAGACGATGGTCCACGCGACCAGCGAGACCACCACGGGGGAGAAGAACAGGGTGCGGAAGACGATGGTCCCGCGCAGTTTCTGGTTGAGCAGGACGGCCAGCAGCAGCGCCAGGCCGAGGTTGAACACGACCAGGCCGACCGAGAACAGGCCGGTCGACCGCAGCACCGGGCCCAGGTTGGGGTCGTCGGCCAGCGCGGCGTAGTTGTCGGTGCCGATGTAGTCGAAGCTGCCGGCCAGCACGTTCCACTCGTGCAGGCTGTACCAGACCACGAGGACCAGCGGCAGGATCACGAAGACCACGCTGCCGAGCAGCTGCGGGGTGATGAACAGGTATCCGGTGAGCTGGTCCCGGCGGCGGGTGGTCCAGAACGGCCGGGCCCGGCCCGGGGTGGGCCCGGCAGCAGCCGGGCCCACCCTGGTGTCCGTCTGGGTCATGATCCTCGGCCCTACTTCGCCAGCAGCGGCTGGATCTTGGAGCAGACGCCGTCGAGTACGCCCTTGACGTCCGCGTCCGCCTTCCACAGCGGGTCGAGCGCGGCGCGCACCTGCTGGCTCAGCTCGGCCTGCCCGGAGTGGCTGGGCTTGACAGTGCCGTTGGTGATGCCGTCGATGACGACCTTCTGCAACTGCTCCGGCTTGAGCTTCGGGTTCGTCTTCGCAAGCGTCTCGGCGGTCAGCTGGGACTGCCGCGGCGGCGGGAAGAACTGGGCCAGCTTCGCCGAGTTGGCGGGGTTGGTGAAGAAGGCCAGGAAGTCGGCGGCCTGCTCGGCGTGCGGGCTCTTCTTCATCACGCCGATGCCGGCCTGGCCGACCACCGCGTACGGGCCCTTCGGGCCGGCCGGCAGCGGGACCAGGTCCCAGTCGAAGCCGTTCTCCTTCAGCAGCGAGGCGCGGGAGATCTGGGTGACGGTCATGGCGGCGTCACCGGCGAAGAAGTCGGCGGTCGTGCCCGGACCGGGCAGCGCCTTGCCGGTGAAGATCGCCTTGTGCAGCGTGGTCATCGCCTCGACCATCTCCGGGCTGTTGAACCCGCAGCTACGGCCGTCCTCGCTCCACGCCTGGGCACCCCAGCCGGTCCAGAACGTGGCCAGGTTGTCCCAGCCCTTGTAGTCGAAGTCGCGGACCACGAGCCCGGCCTTGCCCGACTTCGCGGCGGTGGCGCCGGCCGCGGCGAGCGCGGTGTCCCAGTTCCACTGCCCGGCCGCGATCAGCTCGGCCGGGGTCTTCTGCCCGGCCTTCTTGAGCATGTCGTTGTTGACGAACACGCCGAACGGCGAGGTCGAGAACGGGTACGCGAAGAGCTTCCCGTCGTTGCGCCAGAGCTTCAGCGTGGCGGGGGAGAGGTCGTCGTACTGGTAGCCGTCGGCCTTCTTCAGCGTGTCGTCGAGCGGGCTCAGCGCGCCGGAGGCGACGAAGTCCGGTGCCGAGTTCTCGAAGATCCACGCGAGGTCCGGCGCGTTGCCGCCGGCGATCTGCGTGGTGAGCGTCGTGGTGTAGTTCTCGAACGGCAGCGGGTCGAACTTGATCTCCGCGACGTCCGGGTTGTTCTTGCGGTACTCGTCGGCGATCTCGTTGAACAGCTTGAGGTGCGCCTCGTTCGCCGACCAGACGGTCATCCGCAGGCTCGCCGGACCGTCGTCCTTGGCGTCGCCGCCACCGCCGCAGGCGGTCAGGGCGAGCACACCGGTCATGGTCGCCGCGACCAGGCCGGACAGTCTTCCGTATCTCACTTTCTTCTCCTCACCGGGGGTTCAGTAGCCCGCGATCTGCGGCCAGCGGCATTCCACGCCGGCGGCCGAGATGCGGTCCGTGAATTCGGCCAGCAGGCGGGGGGTGCCGCGGACCGCGCGCGGGGACTCGCCCCGCGCAAGGCAGAAGTCGGCCAGCAGGCCGGCGACCTCACCGACGTTCCACTCGACCGGGTGCAGTCGGTAGCTGCCGTTGGTGATGTGCGTGGTACCGATGTTCTTGCCGGCCGGCAGCAGGTTCTCCATCCGCTGCGGGATGAGCGCGCCGAGCGGGATCTCGAACGGGCAGGAGCCGACGTCGATGTAGTTGTCGCCACCGGTCGACGGGTGCAGGTCGATGCGGTACATGCCGACACCGATCGAGTCGGCGTAGCTCACCGCGCCGTGCTCGCCGCGTACGGCCAGGGAGAGGTCCTGCTCGACCACCGTGTACTCGGCGCGGATGCGGCGCGACTCCCGGATGTAGGGCGCCTGCGCCAGCCCGTCGGGGCTGCCGGTCACGTCGCCGCGCAGCCGCAGCCCCGGGTAGCCGGTGCCGCCGTCGGGGCGGGGCGCCTCGGTCTGCAGCCAGTACAGGACGGAGTACGACAGCTCGCGCGCCTGGGACAGGTGCCAGGACGCGTTCGGCACGTCGATGACCGGGCCCTCGAAGTAGTCGATCATCGGCCAGTTGACCAGCGTGATGTCGCTGCCGTACGCGCCGTCGACGAAGTTGCGCCGTGCCGCGATGCGCCGGAACGTCCACAGGTTGCCGTCGCCCGGGTTGAGCCGCTGGTCGGCGTTGACGCCCAGCGGGTCGTCGTCCGGGTTGGGCGTGAAGCTGCGCTCGACGATCTCCAGCGTGCGCGGGTGCGGCGACCGCCAGGACAGCAGCCGGTCGCCCCAGAAGTCCGGCTTGTAGTCACGCCAGAAGTCGTAGTTCGCCGGGCGGTCGATGGTGTGGTCGCCGTCGACGTGGTCGAGCGCGAAGCAGACCGACACCGCCTGCATGTTCAGCGGCTGCGCCTCGGCGGGCGCGCTCGGCTCACCGGTCTGCGCCTGCGACTCGAACCCGGTCACATACTCGGTGCCGGTCAGCGGCAGCAGCTCACCGGTCTCGGTGGCGTCCAGGACGTACGGCGCCTCCACCTCGATCCGCTCGTCGCGGTCCCGATGGGCGAGCGTGACGCCGGTGACCCGGTCGCCGTCGGTCTCGGCCGCGACCGGCCGGTACGGCTGCAGCACCGTCAGCCGCCCGGACCCCCGGTACGGCGCGAGCATCTGCTCCAGGACCGCGACCGCGACGCGGGGCTCGTGGCAGAGCCGGCTCACCCAGCCGGCGCCCGGGTTCAGGTCGGTCCACGCCCGGGACCGCTCGGTCAGCGGGTAGTGGCGGCGGTAGTAGTCGCGGATGCCGTCGCGCAACTCCCGGTAGCTCGCGGTGGCGCCGAACTGCTCGATCCAGGAGTGCTCGTCCGGCGGGACCGCCTGGCTGGTGAGCTGCCCGCCGAGCCAGTCGAACTCCTCGGTCAGGATGACGGACCGGCCGGCACGGGCCGCGGCCAGCGCCGCGGCGACACCGCCCAGTCCGCCCCCGACGACGAGGACGTCCGCACGCATTAGTACCACTTGCTTCCTTCCAGTTGCGCGGCCGGGCGTGTCAGCGCCGGTCGGCCGCCGATCCAGGGACGCCGAGGGTGTCGCCCTCGACGAGTTCGCAGGGCAGGAGCCGTTGCTGGAGGCCGCCGGCGCTGCCGTCGATGACGCCGGTCAGCACCTCGACGGCCTGGCGGCCCATCTCCTCGCGCGGGATGCGGAACCCGGTGAACGTGATGTCGGTGGGCACCGGGACTGTCGGGTCGCCGAGGGTCACGACGGACAGGTCACCGGGCACCGTGAGCCCCTTGCGGCGGGCGGCTGCCTCCAGCGCCACGGCGGTGGCGAAGTCCTCCACGAAGGCGACGGTGCTGCCGTCGGCCCGCAGGTCGTCCACTGTGGCGTCGGCGGTCTCCGCCGTCGCGGTGATCTGGCGGGCGCTGTCCGCGCCGGTCGCGCCGGCGTGGAAACCGCTGCGCCGGTCGTGCGAGGACTCGGCCGAGGTGCCCATGCCCACGTACGTCAGCCGCCGGTGTCCCAGCTCCACCGCCCGCTCGGCCAGCCGGTGGACCGCGCTGGCGTAGTCGGCGCCGACGTAGGGCACCGGGCCGCCGGCGTCGTCGCGGCGTCCGACGGCGACGTAGGGGAACCCGTCGCGGTTGAGCCGGAGCAGCTCCGCGCCGTCGATCTCCCGGCCGAGCAGGATGCAGCCGTCGGCCAGCCGCAGCCGGTTGTCCTGGTGGAAGATGCGCCGCCGGCCGTCCACCACCGGGGCGCTGGTGAACAGCAGCAGGTCGCAGCCGACCCGTTCGGCGTACTCCTCGATGCCGAGCAGGAACGGGTGGAAGAAGTCCCGGCTGCCGCTGGGGAAGGCCGGTTCGTAGGTGAAGACGCCGATGATCCGGTTGAACCCGGAGGCGAGGCGGCGGGCGGCCGGGTCGGCGGCGTATCCCGTCTCGGCGATGACCTGCAACACCCGGTCCCGTGTCTCCGGCGCGATCCGGACGTCGGCGTCGGTGCGGTTGTTGAGCACCAGCGACACGGTCGCCTGGCTGACGCCGGCCATGCGCGCGATGTCACGCTGGGTGACACGCCTGGGGGGAGGGGTCACGTCGGTCCTTCCACTTCCGCTAATGCGTATTAGCGATCGGGTCGGGATGGAGCCTGGCTGCTCTCCGGGCGTCCTGTCAAGGGGTGGCCGGAAGATTTCCGTTCGATGAACCCCCTGATGTAATGCGGATTAGCAACCGCGTCCGCCATCGGCCGGCGGCCCGTTTCGGCGGGGATCTTGACAAGGGTCGACCGGGCGCGCGACAGTAGGCGGACCTCGGCGCTAATGCGCATTAGCGTGTCGTCGATCGTCTGCGCGGGCGATCGACGACGCCTTCTTCCCTACCCAGAGTGATGCCGGGTGCGGCCTCTGCCTGCCGCCGTCCCGGGCGCTACCGTGCCGATAGGACGGTCGTGGCGCCGTCCGCACGGGGGAGGGGACAACGTGGGCACCACTGTCGCTCGTCATCTCGCCGGAGCCGTCGCGGCGTGGCTCGTCGTCGTCGCGGAGGCGGTCGCCGGCTACCTCGGCCTGCTGGCGTACGCGCTGGTCACCGGTGCCGACCCGGGCGGCCCGCTGGCCGGGCCGCTGCTGGTGCTGATCGCGGCGCTGCTCGGCGTGGCCGCGCTGCCGCTGCTGTTCGCGCCGGCCGTCGCACTCGGTGAGGCGGCGGGCCGGCGGTGGGCCGGTCCGGCGCTCGCGTACGCCGGGCTCGTCGCGGTCGTGCTGGCCGCCGGGTACGCCGCCGCGACGGCGGTCGCCACGGACGTGCCCGGCGCCCGGGTGCCGCTGGTGGCCGGGATCGCCGCGCTGCTGGCCCTCCCGCCGACGGCGGCGTACGCGCTCACCGCCCGCGGCGTGGGCTGGACCGCCCGGCTGATCCGGGCCCGGGCGGCCACCGCCCGCCCGGTACGCGCCGAGGCGCGCTGACCTACACCTGGATGTCGAAGCGCTGCAGCACCGAGGGGGCGACCAGCCCGACCGCGGCCAGGACGGACAGGATCGTCATCGCGGTGCGCAGCACCACCGTCTCGGCCTTGCTGCCGGTACGCAGCGCGATCTTGTTGGGCAGGCCGATCATCGTCCACATCCGGCGTTTGATCGGGATGGGCCACAGGATCGGCACCCCGGCCCGGGTGATCATGTCGCCGAGGATGTGCACGAAACAGCCCACTCCGACCGCGAGCCCGATCATCGGATAGCCCCGGTCGCCGGGCAGGTTGGCGAACGTGAACCAGGCCGCGGCGGCGGACACCAGCGTGACCACCACCCAGCCGGCGCGCTCGGCCCACTTGTCGAACAGCCCGCGCAGCGCCAGGCCGATCATGAAGAAGAGGATGCCGACCACCGCCCACTTGCCGTAGTGGGCGCACAGCGCGGTGGTGCCCCAGCCGACGAGCACGGTGAACGGGATGGTGTGGGTCAGCGTGCGGTGCCCGTTGTTGCGGCGCGGGTCCTTGCTCAGCTTGGTCGCGTAGTAGACGCCGAGCGAGATCTTCTCCATCACCTCGGCGACGAAGAGGCTGACCACGCCGAAGGTGCGGGCCACGGTGGCGCCGCCCTGGTTGCGGGTGACCTTCCCGGACAGGTCGAGGTCGGGGAAGAGCGCTCCGCCGGCGCAGACCGCGGTGCCCACCGCCAGGGCCAGCGGTGTCTGGTGGTAGTCCGCGAACTGGGCCATCGCCCAGGAGCCGGTCAGCCACACCGCCGCGCCCGAGAGCGCGTGGGACGGTCCCATCATCTCGGCTCGCCCTTCCCGAAGATCTTGATCCACAAAAACTACGCCACTGTAGTCAGCCCGTGTGACAGCGGGGCATCAGCCGGACGGTCCACTGGGGAACCGGTCCCCGCGGCGCCGCGTCAGCCCGCGGTACGGGTGGGCCGGACCGTGCCGAGGCTCGCGCGGATCACTGCGAACTGCTTCGAGGCGGCGGGCCAGTCGGCGTCGGAGGTGGTCCAGCCGAGCGTCCACCCGGCCCGCTCGCCGGGCAGCACGCGCAACGCGCGCATCCGTTCCCCGTACGGCGCGGTCCAGCGGCACTCCCACGCCGCGCCCGGGCCGTCGGACTCCAGCCGGACCTTCTGGTAGTGCGGCAGCCGGCCGGCCGAGGTGAGATCCCGCTCGGACGACTTCAGCCGGCCCACCGGATCACCGCCCGGGTACGGCTCGACGCCCAGGATGCGCCGCGTCTCCGGATCCTGGAAGCAGGTGGTGTCGCCGGAGCGCAGTTGCAGCCAGCCGGCGGGCAGGGCGATCCGGAATCCGCCGGTGTCGGCGGGCCAGACCCAGCCGGCCGGAACGGTCACCGGCGGGTCGTCCGGTGGCGGTCCCTTACGGACCGGCGTACCGGCCACGTCGGGCCGGACGCAGGGGAACGGCGGAGGCGGCGCGCCCGGCCCGGGTGGACGGTCCCACGGGCGGGCGACGGCCTCGGTGGAACTGCCCGCCTGCGGCGGATCGTCGCGGCCACCGGTGATCGCCAGCGCGGTGCCCACCCCGGTCGCCACCGCCAGCAGCACGGCGCCCAGCACGAGTCCCCAGCGGTGCAGCGGGTTCCCGTCGCCGGAGGTGAGCGGGGGATCGGCGGGGCGGGGGACACCGGCGGGCCGGGGCGGGGCCGGGTGAACCGCGCCGCTGTCGACAGGCCCGCTGTGGGCGACCGGTGGAGGCTTGGCGACCGGCGCGGCGCCGGGGCCGACGATGTGCACCGGGCTGAGGGCGTCGGCGCGGGGCGCCGACTCGGGGCCGCCCGGGCTGCCCGGGTCGACGAAGCTGGTGAGGACGGTGGGGCCGAGGCTGATCGGGGCCGGGCGGGCGGGCCCGCCCCGGGACGGCTCCGCGGTCGCGGCCTGCTCCGGTTCGGCCGCGTGGCCGCGTTCCGGTTCACCGGGCCGGGCGCTCGTCGGTGGTGCCGCCCGGCCCACAGCGGCCGCGCGGCCGACCGCACCCGAGCCGCCGCCCCCGGCCGAGCCACCGGCGGCGGGCGGACCGCCGGCCACGGAGGGCCCACCGACCGTCCTCGGGCCTCCGGCCGCCTGCGGACCGCCGCCCGGGCCGGCCGCGCCCGTGCTGCCGACCGTGCCTCCGACGGCCCCTCCGACCGCTCCCGAGCCGCCGACCGCTCCCGAGCCGCCGTTCGCGTCCGGACGGAGGTTCCCCTCCGCACGACCGATCGGCGACGACGAACCGGCCGCGTCCGTGCGCCCGAGCGCGCCCGAGCGGCCGGCCGGGGACGCCGGACCGCCGGTGTCCGCGCGGGCGGCCGGACCGGCGGCGTCGGCCGCCTCGCCGCTCGGTGGCGCGCGATCGCCCTCGGCGGGCGGGGCCCACTCGCTGCGCTTCGCCGCCCGGCTCCACGCGCGGGCGGCGGCGGCCGGTGGCATCAGGTCCGGGTAGATGCCGCCCGGGGCCGCCGGGTTCCCCGGCTCGTCACCCGCCGCGTCGGCCTCGCGTCCGCCGGCCGGCCGCTCGGCCGGCGCGGCGCCGGCGCGGCCCGCCGACCCGGCGGCTTCCGCGTCGGCCTCCGACACCGTGGCGACGCCGAGCAGGCGGGCCGTCTCGCGGTGACCCAGGCGGGTACGCGGATCGCGCCGCAGCAGCCCGGTCAGCACCGGCGCCAGCGGGCCGGCGTGCGGGGCCGGGTCGGGCGGCCGGGTGGCGAGCGCGGCGAGCGTGGCCATCGCGGTGCTGCGGGCGTACGGGGAGCGGCCCTCCACCGCGGCGTGCAGCGTGGCGCCGAGCGACCACATGTCCGCCTCGACGCTCGACACGCCGTCGGCGGCCCGCTCCGGGGCCACGTACTGAGGGGAGCCGAGGACCAGGCCGGGCCGGGTCATCGCGCCGTCGCCGCCCTGGAACACGGCCAGCCCGAAGTCGGTGAGCAGCACCCGCCCGTCCCGGGCCAGCAGCACGTTCGCGGGCTTCACGTCCCGGTGCAGCACCCCGGCGTCGTGCGCGGCGCGCAGCGCGGCGAGCACCGACAGGCCGATCTCGGCGGCCCGGCCGGGCGGCAGCGGCCCGTCGGTCTCGATGATCTCCTGGAGCGAGCGCGACGGGACGTACTCCATGATCAGCCAGGGTTCGCCCTGGACCCGGACCACGTCGTAGACCCGCACCACGTTGGGGTGGTTGAGCCGCGCGGACGTCCGTGCCTCGCGCAGCGTACGGGCGCGCAGCTCGTCCTGCTCGTTCTCGGCGAGCCAGTTCGGCGGCACGACCTGCTTCACCGCGACCTCGCGCTGCAGCTCCTCGTCGCGCGCCCGCCAGACCTGGCCCATCCCGCCGCGGCCGACCAGTTCGAGCAGGCGGTACCGCCCCGCGATCACTACCTCCCGCACCGCACTCCTCACCGCTGGTCAGTGGTCCACAATAGCCAACGGATCGGACGGTACCTATCGCATGTCAGTGCGTCATGCCCCTAACTTGCGGCGCCGGCGAGCAGGTTCCCCTCCGGGACGATGATCGGGGACCGGTCGCCGCCCAGCAGGGTGGTGGCCCGGCGGGCCTGGAACGCGTCGTGGTCGCGGCGGGCGGTGGCGTAGGCGGCGGCGGTCCGGGCGGCGATCGCCGACCAGGTGTAGCGCCGGCTGACCATGCTGCGCGCCTTGCGCGCCACCCGGCGGGCGAACACCTCGTCGCCGAGCAGCCGGTCGACGGCTCCGGCCAGCGCGTCCGGGTCGCCGTGCGGGAACGTCACACCGGTGACCCCGGGCTCGACGATCTCCGCCAGCCCGCCGGTACGTGCGACAGCGAGCGGCGCTCCGGCGGCGGCCGCCTCCAGCGCGATCATGCCGAACGGCTCGTAGAGGCTGGGGATCACCGTGGCGTCGGTGGCGGCGAGCACCGCGGGCAGTTGAGTGGCGTCCATGAAGCCGGCGAACCGGACCGTGTCCCCGAGGTGCAGCCGCCGCGCCTGATCGACCAGCTCGTCCCGGTACGGCCCGTCTCCGGCGATCACCACCCGCAGGCCGGGGTGCCGCCTCGCCAGGTGCGGCACGGCGTGCACCAGGTGCTGCACGCCCTTCTCGTAGACCAGGCGGCCGGCGTACCCGACGAGCGGCCCGCCCGCGGCGAAGCGTGCCCGGGCGGAGGCGACCGCGTGCGGCCGCGCACGCCAGGCCCGGTCGTCGACGCCGTTGGCGACCACGTCGATGCGCCCGGACGGTACGCCGAACAGCCGGGCCACCTGGTCGCGCATGTACCCGGAGCAGGCGATCACCCGGCCGGAGGCGTTGCTCAGCCAGTGCTCGACACCGTGGATGGTGCGGTTCATCTCCTCCGGCAGCCAGCCCTGGTGCCGGCCCGCCTCGGTGGCGTGGATGGTGGTCACCAGCGGCACGTCCAGGTGCTCGGCCAGCGTGACGGCGGTGTGCGCGACCAGCCAGTCGTGGGCGTGGATGACGTCGTAGGTGCCGGACGAGGCGGCGCGCAGCGCGGCCCGGGTCAGCGTGTGGTTGAACGCCATCGTCCAGGCCAGCAGCTAACCGGTGGCCAGCGGGAACCGGACCGGATCCTCGGCGGCGCGGACGACGCGCACGCCGTCGGCGTACTCCTCCAGTGGAGCGCCCTCGGCGTGGCGGGTGACGACTGTGACCTCGTGCCCGGCGGCCGCAAGCGCCACTGACAGCGCGTGGACGTGGCGGCCGAGGCCACCGACGAGCACCGGCGGGTACTCCCAGGAGAGCAGCAGCACCCGCAGGCGCCGGGCGGGCTGGATGTCGATCACTTCGGCGTCAGCTGACACGCGGCCCCCTTTGAGTTGTGGCGTCCCCACCCCGGCGGCGGCGTCGCCGCGGTGTCCGGTGGGGTCGGCACCCATCCTGCCCAGGGGTCGATAACCGGCGGCGACGCGCCGGTTGCCGGTCTGTAACGCGTTACCGGCGCATCCGCCGCGCGCGCAGCAGCTCGGCCACCGACCACGCCTGGAACGGGCAGCCGGTGGCCGCGTGCGGCGCCGCGCCGTCGGCGGTCTCGCTCACCGACCCCAGGCCGTCCTCGGCGAGGTGGCCCACCAGACCCACCAGCAGGTCGTCGGTGGGCAGCCCGGCCCGGCGGTACGCGTCCAGCAGCGGCCCGGTCAGCCACGGCCAGACGGTGCCCTGGTGGTACGCGGAGTCCCGCTCGGCGGGCCCGCCCCGGTGCCGCCCGGTGAAGCCGGGGGAGTCCGGGGCGAGGCTGCGCGGCCCGAGCGGGGTGAACAGCGCCTCGGTGATCCGGCGCAGCGCGGCCTCGTCCGGCTCCAGCGGCGCGTGCGGCAGCGACCAGGCGAGCAGCTGGTTGGGGCGCAGCAGGTCGTCGTCGTGGTGCGCGGCCCCGCCCAGCGGGTACGCGGGCGCCGGTGCGTCCACCACGTCGTGCAGCCAGCCGGCCGGGGCGGGGAAGCGCTCCCGGAACGCGGCGGTGGCCCGGTGGTGCAGGGCGTGCAGCGCGGCGGCGTCGCGTCCGGCCAGCTCGGTCAGCTCGGCGAGCCCGGCCAGCCCGTTGATCCACAGCGCGTTCACCTCGACCGGCTTGCCGGTACGCGGGGTCACCGGCACCCCGTACACCCGGGCGTCCATCCAGGTGAGCGCCACGTCCGGCGGGCCGCCCTGGGCCAGCAGCCCGTCGGCCGGGTCGACGCCGATGCCGTACCGGGTGCCCGCCACGTGCGCCTCGACCACGCCGTGCAGCGCGGGCAGCAGCTCGTCGCCCAGGTCGGTGTCGCCGGTGACGGTGACGTGCCGGTGCACCGCGTGCAGGAACCACAGCGTCGCGTCGACGGTGTTGTACTCGACCCGGCCGGTGTCGGCGGTGTTCGCCAGCATGCCCTCGTTCAGCGTGGCCGCGTACGCCCGCAGCAGGTCCCGGCCCTCGTCGGCCCGGTTCGTGCACAGGAACAGGCCCTCGTAGGAGATCATCGTGTCCCGCGACCAGGCCCCGAACCAGGGGTAGCCGGCGACCACGTCCGGGCCGGTGGCGGTGCGTACCACGAACGCGTCGGCGGCGAGCGCGAGCGTCGCCTCGACCGCGTCGTCGGGTTTCGCCGCCGCGACCACCGCCCGGCTGCGCCGCCGGGCCGCCTCGACCACGGCGGTCGCCGGTGGCGGCTCCTCGGCCAGGTCGTCCGCCCAGGCCAGCACCGACACCGTCGCGCCCGGCTCGTCGAGCGCGCCGGTGAACCGGCCCGCGTACCAGAGGTCCTCGTCCGGGTGCAGGCCGCGCTCGGCCTCCGTGCGGTGGCGTACTCCGTGCCACCACTGCCCCTCCGGCGTCCAGTCCGGCCCGGCCAGGCGGTACGCGCCGTCGACCACCGCGCCGCCGGCCGCCGGTTCCAGCCGGGGCGCCGGACCGTCGGCGCGCCGCTCGCCGTGCGCGTCGCGCCAGGTGCAGGCCGCCGCCAGGTCCAGCCGCACCGGGCCGCCGGAGATCAGCCGGTGCACCACCGCCACGCAGGAGCGGCCGTACGTCATGGCGATCTCCCGTTCGATCACCACGTCGCCGACGCGCCACCGCCAGCGCGGCACCCCGTCGGCCAGGTCGAAGTGCTCCAGCAGCTCGAAGCCGCGCGGGTCGACCACGCCCGAGGACCACTCGTGCGCGCCGAGGCGGACCTGCTGCCCGGACGGCAGCGTCACCGCCGGGTCGAGGCTCACGAGTCCCACCTTGCGGGACGCCGGCGTGTCACCGGCCACCACGAGCAGCCCGTGGTACCGGCGGGTACGCAGCCCGGCGACGGTGCCCAAGGCGTACCCGCCGCGCCCGTCCGTGACCAGCCATTCCCGCGCGGCGGCGGCGGACAGCTCGCCGCAGACCCGCGGCCCGAAACGGATGTCGATCAACTTTCCTCCACCGGCAGCGAGGTGTGACATGCCACGGCGACAATGGCCGCTGTGGAGAAGTACCCCGGTGGCGTCGAAGATGTGCCAGTGATCACCGACCGGTCGACCTCCGCGTCCCCCGACCCCGAGCGGCACCGGCTCGCCCAGGCCGACGCCGGGGAGCAGGACTGGCGCGCATGGGGCCCCTATCTGTCCGAGCGGGCGTGGGGGACCGTCCGGGAGGACTACAGCGAACACGGCACGGCGTGGGACTACTTCCCCCACGACCACGCGCGGTCCCGAGCGTACCGGTGGAACGAGGACGGCATGGCCGGCGTCTGCGACGACCGGCAGACGTTCTGCTTCGCCCTCGCGCTGTGGAACGGGCGCGACCCGATCCTCAAGGAGCGGATGTTCGGCCTCGGCGGCGACGGCGGCAACCACGGGGAGGACGTCAAGGAGTACTGGTGGTACCTCGACAGCACCCCGACGCACTCCTTCATGCGCTGGCGGTACCACTACCCGCAGGCCGCGTTCCCGTACGACGAGCTGGTCGCGGTGAACGCGCTGCGCGGCCGGGACGACACCGAGTACGAGCTGGTGGACACCGGCATCTTCGACGACGACAGGTACTGGGCGGTGACTGTCGACTACGCCAAGGCGTCACCGACGGACATGTGCGTGCTGGTCACCGTGGCGAACCGGGGCGAGGAGGACGCGACGCTGCACGTGCTGCCCACGCTGTGGTTCCGCAACACCTGGGCGTGGGGCCTGCCCGGCACGGACCGGATGCCGAAGCTGACCGGCGAGGAGGCCGGGGCGCGGGGCGGCGCCCGGCTCGTCGGTGACCACTGGGTGCTCGGCCAGCTCCTGCTGGAGGGCGACGGCGACCCGGTGCCGCTGCTGTGCGACAACGAGACGAACGCCGAGCGGCTGTGGGGGCTGCCGGGGCGGTCGGCGTACCCGAAGGACGGCATCAACGACCACGTCGTGGCCGGTGCCGCCACCGTCAACCCGGACCGCACCGGCACCAAGGGCGCGCTGCACTACGTGCTCGACGTGCCGGCCGGTGAGCAGCGGCAGATCCGGCTGCGGCTGACCCGTACCGCGCCGCCGCCGGTCGCCGCGCCGCCCGCCCCGGCCGACCTGGGCGACGGGTTCGACACCGTGCTCTGGGCGCGCCGGGCGGAGGCGAACCGGTTCTTCGACAGCGTCATCCCGGCCGCCGCCACCGCCGACGAGGCGCTGGTGGCCCGCCAGGCCATCGCCGGGCTGATGTGGGGCAAGCAGTTCTACCACTTCGACGTCGAACGCTGGCTCGCCGGCGACCCCGGCTCCGCACCGCCGCCGGCCGGCCGCCGGCACGGGCGCAACAGCGCCTGGTGGCACATGAACAGCTTCGACGTGATCTCCATGCCGGACCCGTGGGAGTACCCCTGGTACGCCGCCTGGGACCTCGCCTTCCACTGCGTCACCATCGCCCGGGTCGACCCGGGCTTCGCCAAGGAGCAGATCCTCCTGCTGCTGCGCGAGTGGTACCTGCACCCCAACGGGCAGATCCCGGCGTACGAGTGGGCGTTCGGGGACGTGAACCCGCCGGTGCACGCCTGGGCGGCGCTGAAGGTCTTCGAGATCGACGGCTCCCGCGACCACGAGTTCCTCGCCCGGGTGATGCACAAGCTGCTGCTCAACTTCACCTGGTGGGTCAACCGCAAGGACACCGGCGGCAACAACGTCTTCGAGGGCGGCTTCCTCGGGCTGGACAACGTCGGCCCGTTCGACCGCTCGGCCGCGCTGCCGGTGGCCGGCGTGCTGGAGCAGTCCGACGGCACCGGCTGGATGGCCATGTACGCGCTCAACCTGCTCGACATGGCGATCGTGCTGGCCGAACACGACCGCGCGTACGTGGACACCGCCACCAAGTTCTTCGAGCACTTCGCGTACATCGCCGCGGCGGCGTACCACCAGGGGCTCTGGGACGCCGAGGACGCGTTCTTCTACGACGTGCTGCGGCTGGCCGACGGGACGAAGGTGCCGCTGAAGGTGCGCTCGGTGGTCGGGCTGCTGCCGCTCGCGGCGGTCACCCGGCTGACCGCCCGGACCATGCGCCGCCTGCCCGAGCTGGGCGCCCGGCTGCGCTGGTTCCTCACCAACCGCCCGGAGTACGCGGAGGTGATCGGCGCCCGCCGGCTCGGGCCGGACGGCCGCCAGCAGCGGCTGCTGTCGATGGTCGCACCGGACCAGGTGGTGCGGCTGCTGGCCCGGATGCTCGACACCGACGAGTTCCTCTCCGAGTACGGGCTGCGCACGCTGTCCCGGGCCCATCTGGACAAGCCGTTCACCGTCACGCTCGGCGGGCAGGAGTTCAGCGTCGGCTACGAGCCGGCCGAGTCGACCAGCGGCCTGTTCGGCGGCAACTCCAACTGGCGCGGCCCGATCTGGATGCCGACGAACTTCCTGCTGATCAGCGCGCTGCGCGACTACGCCGCGTTCTTCGGCGACGACCTCCAGGTCGAGTACCCGACCCGGTCCGGGGTGAAGCGCACCCTCGACGAGATCGCCGACGACCTGTCCGCGCGGCTGATCTCGCTGTTCACCCGCGACGGCTGGGGACGGCGGCCGATCTACGGGGCCGCGCAGCTGTTCCAGACCCACCCGGACTGGCGCGACCTGATCTGCTTCCCGGAGTACTTCCACGGCGACAACGGCGCCGGCCTGGGCGCCTGGCACCAGACGGGCTGGACCGCGCTGGTCGCCGACCTGATCCTCACCCTGCGCCGCTGACGCGTGGGGCGCGGCGGGGGTACCGCCGCGCCCGCACGCTCACGGCAGCGGCAGGAACGCCAGCCGGGCGTGGTACTCCCCGGCCACCGTCACCGTGTCGCTGCCGACCCACAGACCCCGGTCGGTGGCGTACAGCTCGCCGGTGCCCACCCCGCGGTCCTTCGTCGGGTTCCACGGCAGCGCCTTGCCGGTGGTCGGGTGGATCGCCCCGATGCCCGGCCGGGACACCGCGCCCGGACCGGCCGAGTTGCGGCCCTGCGGGTTGTCCAGCCAGCGCTGGTGCCCGCCGACGTAGACCGCCGCGCCGGTCACCGCCACCGACAGCAGCGTGTCGCCGCCGGTGTAGTTGGCCCAGGTCGGCTGCTTGCCGCCGGTGGCCGTACCGAACTCGAACCGCGCCGCGGTGTCGCAGAGCGTGCCCGGGAAGGCCGCGCCGGTGGTGACCACCGCGAACCAGGCGCCGTCCGGCGAGATGTCCACCCCGCGCAGGTACGACGGCATCGACCGCGCGCACTGCGGCTGGTAGCGGTCGGTGGCCCAGCCGGAGAGCGTGGCGCCCGCGCCGGACAGGTTCGCCACCGCGAGCTGGTGCCGGGCCACGCCCGCCACCGTGCTGAAGTTGCCTGCGAACACCAGCCGGGTGCCGTCGGAGGAGACGTCCAGCGCCTCGACCTTCACCGGCGCGGTGGCGCCGGACGTGGTCTTGCGCGGACCGGCCAGGTTCAGGTTGACCGACGCGTCGGCCGCCCCGGTGGTGGCGTGCACCGCCGCCAGGGCGCGCCGGGTCACCCCGCCGACGGTCTGGAACGCGCCGCCGACGATCAGCCGGTTGCCGACCAGGCGCATGTCGTTCACCTGGTTGTTCAGCGCCGGCGTGGTGAAACCGGCGACCCGGGCGCCGGTGGCCGCGTCGATCCGGGCCAGCCGGGACGCCGCCGTGCCGTTGACAGTGGTGAACGCGCCGCCGATGTAGAGCGAGCGGCCGTCCGGCGCGGCGGCGAGCGCCTTGACCGCGCCGTTGACCTGCGGCCGGAACGTGGTGTCGATCCGGCCGGTGGTCGCGTCCAGCGCCACCAGCCGGGGCATCGCCAGCTGAGCCGTCTGGCCGGCGTTGCGCACCTTGGTGAACGTGCCTGCGACGTACACGCGGTTGCCGATCTGGAGGATGCGGTGGACGGTGCCGTCCAGCGCGTGCGGCGTCCAGTCGACCGGGTTGGTGCCGACCACTGTGGTGTGTGCGGCGTTGACGGCCAGTGCCGGGGATCCCGGCAGCGCCGCGCCCGCGACGGCGAGCGTCGCGGCCACCGCGACGGCGGCGCGCCGCCGGCGCCGTCGTCCGGGTGGATGATCGGGTGAGATCGTCATGGCCGAAGCATGCCGTCGGACCAGGGATTCCGCAGTCGGGTAGCCGCCGGTAACCGGCGGCCGACCGGATAATCCGCGTGGCCCGTCCGGCGACCGGGCAGTACGGTGTGCGAGGTCCGCGAGGGGGAGGGGGACGCGATGCCGTCGCGCCGGGACGCCGCCGTGCTGGTCTTCGACGCCGACGACACGCTCTGGGAGAACAACGTCCTGTTCGAGCGCGTCATCGACGACTTCCTCACCTGGCTGGACCACCCCACGCTGGACCGGGCCCGGATCCGCGCGGTGCTCGACGACATCGAGCGCGCCAACGCCGTCGCGCACGGCTACGGCAGCAAGGTCTTCCTGCGCAGTCTCGGCGAGTGCCTGGAGAAGCTGCGCGAGCGTCCGGCCACCGCGCGGGAGCGCGCCGAGATCGAGCAGCTCGCCGCGGCGCTGGTCGGGCACCAGGTGGAGCTGATGCCGGGCGTGGCCGAGACGCTCGACGACCTGGCCGGCCGGCACGAGCTGCTGCTGCTGACCAAGGGTGAGCGCGAGGAGCAGCAGCGCAAGCTGGACGCCTGCGGGCTGCTGCACCACTTCCGGGCCGCGCACATCGTCCCGGAGAAGGACGCGGACACCTACCGCTGGCTGGCCCGCGAGCACGCGTTCGACCCGGCCGCCGCCTGGATGATCGGCAACTCACCGCGCTCGGACATCCTGCCCGCCCGGGCCGCCGGGATGAACGCGGTCTTCATCCCGAACGAGAACACCTGGGTCCTGGAGCACGACGAGCTGGACCCGTCCGACCGGCGGGTGATCCGGCTGGCCGCGTTCCCCGACCTGGTCCATCACTTCTGAGCGGGCCGGTAACGTCCGGGACGTGCCGCTGACCTTCCCGTCGCACCTGGCGCCGGTGCTGCCGCTGAAACGGTGGCGGCCGGGTTGGTTCGACGGGGTGGCGCTGTGCACCGGCGCGGTGGCGCCGGACGTCGGGTACCTGGTCACCGGCACGCCGCTGGCCCTGAACCTGCGGACACACACGCTCGGCGGACTGCTCTGGTGGTGCCTGCCGGTCGCCCTCGTGTACGCCTGGGTGGTGCGCCGCGTGGTCGCCGGCATCGCGGTGCACCTGCCCGGGCAGCGGTTGTTCGGCTGGCCCTGGTACGTGGCACTGGCCCGGGTGCGCCACCCCTGGCAGGTGACCGTCTGCTCGGCGCTGATCGGCGCGTTCAGTCACGTGGCGTGGGACCGGCTCAGTCACAGCGAGCGACTGCCCCGGCTGCTCGGCGTCGCCGACTTCCGCGCGCTGACCGGCGTCTACTGGTTCCAGTTCGCGGACGTGGTCGCCGGCCTCGGCGGCGGACTGCTGGTGGTCGTCCTGGCCGTGCACGAGGCCCGCCGCGGCCTGCGGGCGGGCGGCGTACCCGCGTCCGCGCCGGCGGCGAACCCGAACGTGTTCTGGCGGGTGGCGCTGGCGGTCACCGGGCTCGGCGCGCTGCTGCTGCCCGCGCTGCCGGCCGCCGGCGTCCCCGCCCCGGCGGGCGTACGGGCGCTGCACGTGGCCGCGCTGGCGCTCGTCGCCGGGGCCGTCGCGGCCCGGACCGTGCCGCCGCGGCAGGCCGGGCGCAGTCCGCGTCTCGAAGTCGAACAGCGCGAAACCGGCTGACCCCGTTACGCCGACATGCCGCAATTCGGCATAGACATCAATCACAAGCGCGGTCGCCGGTCATCGCTTGTCCGGCCTGCGCGGACGCGCCTAACCTGAGCCGGCGCCCACGGCTCGTCGGGGTGAGACGGGGGCGCACCGGAGTCCGGTGGTAAGAGCACCGTGGAGCTGAGTGCGGGCATACCGGCTCGCCGCGCGGAGCCCGGCGGAAGGCGTCGTGCCACGCCTGCCGGGTTCCTGTGGCGCAGACCGCTACCGAACCGGACGGCCGGGGTCAGGACCGGGGAGTTGCGGACCCGGTCCTGACCCGTCCGGCACCATTTGCTGCCTGGCGGATTCCGGGTGGGACGCCTCTGGTGCGTGAGCCGGTCACGGAGCGACACTGAGTCATGACTCCTCAGCGCGTACCGCTGCTCGCCGGCCTGGTCGTGCTGCTCGCGGCGGCCTGCACGGCGACCGGCCACGACGGCGCGTCCACGGCGCCCACCCCGACGGTCGCGGCGGCGTCCGCGCCGGCCGCCACCGGGACGCCGGAGGCCACGCCCCCCCCGCCGGTGCCCACCGAGGCCGAGCCGGTCGCCGGGTCATGGCACGCCACCTGGGGCTGGGCGGTGCCCGGCGGCCCGGTCCGGGTGGCCCATCGGGTACGGGTGCCGGTCGCCCCGCCGCCCGGGGAACCGCTGCCCGTCCTGGTGGCGATCGACGTCGGCGACCACCCGGTGGAGGGGTTCAGCCGGATCACGTTCGCCTTCCGCGGACCCACACCGTCCTACGAGGTCGCCTACGTGCCGCAGGTGGTGACCGAGGGCCGCGGGGCACCGGTCACGCTGCCCGGCACCGCGTACCTGTCGGTGCGGTTCGACCCGGCCCAGGCGCACGACGCCCGCGGCGGCGGGACGGCGGACCTGCCACCGGCGGCGATCCGCTTCCCGACGCTGCGCGGATGGGCGGTGGCCGGCGACTACGAGGGCCACCTCAGCTTCGGGCTCGGCCTGCGACCGCCCGACGGCGGCCGGCTCCCGGTGCGGCTGGGGGAGGCCGACCGCCCGGACGGCACGCACGTCGTCTCGGTCGACGTCCGGCGAAGCTGACGCGGGCCCGCGTCAGCGGTCGATGACCCTGTTGTCCTCGTCGATGCCGTGGGTGCGCCAGTAGACGTCCCACTCGTCGTCGACGTACTTCGGCACCTTGCCCTCCGGGTAGCGCACGTACGGCGGGGACGGCTCCTGGCCGTCCGGCACGCAGGAACTACCGCCCTGCGGACCGACCGCGATCACCGGGTACTCGTCGCTGCCGCAGATGCTCTGCCGCAGGGAGCAACCGGTGGTCGCCATCAGCCCGGTCAGTCCGAGCACGGCAAGAACGATCATGATTCGAGTTCGCACGGGGAGAATTCTCGCCGCCCCGGGCGGACCCGCCATCGGTACGCGTACTCAATTCCGGGGTAGCCCGGGGCTCAGGTCAGCTCGCCCCGCACGATCGCCACCGCCACCCGGCAGAACTCGTCCATGTCCGGCTGGAAGCCGGCCGCGATGTCCGGGTGCAGGCCGGAGCGGGTCTCGTCGAGCAACCGACGGCAGACGTCCTCCACCGGCTCGCCGGCGTAGCCGGCGCGGACCCGGTCGGCGGCCGCCTGCAGGGCCGACGTCAGCTGATCCTCCAGCGGGCCGCGCAGCTTCTGCTGCACCGGATCGAGCCCGCTCGGGTCGAGCGTGACATGTGGCTCCGACATCGGCACTCCCTTCGTCGGCGTCCGCGGTACCCCACCGCGGACGTCGGTCAAACCATCGTCGGTACGGCCGACACCCGGACCAGATACGAGAACTCCTCCGCCGGCTCCTCGACGTACGACAGCCGGCGGATCTGCCGGTCGTCGGACCAGAGCGCGACGTCGACCAGCACCCCGAGGTGGGCGAGACCGATGGAGGAGACCCGCTTCTTGTCCTGGAGCACCGCGCACACGCCGCCCAGCAGCGTGCTGGCGTCGGAGGTGCGGTGCCCGGGGGGACAGCGCAGGGTCAGGTCCACCTCGACCGGACCGGTCAGCGGGGTCCACCCGGTGCGCTGGGCCGCCGTGCAGGCGGCCTGGAGCAGGGTGCGGACCCTCGTCGCCTGCCGGTGCCCGGCGGCGAAGATGGACAGGGCCTCGGTCTTGACCGGGGGCAGGCCGTTCACCTCGAACGTCAGGGCGAGAGCGCGGGTGTCCTGCACGACGGCACCTCCTCGGGGGGAATCCTGCCCAACCGGGGAACGCGCGCACGGCACTTCCCGTCAGAACCAACCGATCGGGCGGGCGATGGGGGACGGCCGGAGGCGCATCGGCGTCGACGGCGACGCGCCGGCTACGGAGCTAGGGAAACGCTAGTCGAGCCGGCTGACGCTGGGTAGCCTCCCTGCTCACTGAGTGGGACGGCCGTCAGGCCGCCTCGCCGGTGTGCCGAGCCAGGTATTCGTCGATCGCCCTGCGGATCAGACCGGAACGCCCGCTCTTGTCGTTGCCGGCCAGTTCGTCGAGCCGCCGGACGATCGTCGAGGGAAGTCTGACGCCGGTCACCACCATCGGCACGTTCTCCGGCGCAGGCGCGGGTCCGAGATCAGGTCCCCGGGCCGCTTCCCTCAGGAGCTCCGAGATGTCGCCGCCCCGGTCGAAGTAGGCCACCAACTCCTCACGGCTCATCGTCCGCGGATCGCGGTCAGCGCTCATCGCGTTCCCTCCATCCACTGTTTGACCTCATCGGGAGTGGCCGGCCGAACGGCCAGGATCCCGTAGCTGTCGACCTTCCCGATCCGTTCGCAGCTCAGAGACGTCGTGGCGGGCGGCGCTCACCTTGCCGGCGTCGGTCCACGCGTACTCGCGTTCCAGCACAGGGAGAGCGTACAACGCGTAAAACGCTGGTGGTGAGCGGCGCGCGGGCGCCGTCACATGTCCGTGATGTTTCGCTCCGTCGCAGGTCGGGCACGTTCAGCCGCACGACACGCCCGGGGCGTCGGGCGATCGGGCCGATGCCCCGGTCGTCTCGCCGTGCGCCGGGGCACGGGTCACCCCCCGGTTCTTCGCCGATGAGAGGGGGAGGGTGATGACGACAGTCCCCGACACGGCCGCACGGCGGCCGGCCGGACGCGCGGCGGCGGCAGCCGCCGCGCTGGCGTTGGTGGCCTCGCTGGCCGCCTGCGGATCCGGCGGCGACGGCGGCGTCCCCACGATCAACCTGTACTACCCGCCGGAGCAGAACCTGCAGAAGGTCGTCGACACCTGCAACACGCAGGCACAGGGGCGGTACCGGATCGACTACCGGGTGCTGCCACGCGAGGCCGACGAGCAGCGGGTGCAGATGGTGCGGCGGCTCGCCGCGCAGGACAGCGGGATGGACGTGCTCGGCCTGGACGTCACGTGGACCCAGGAGTTCGCCAGCGCGAAGTGGATCCGGGAGTGGACCGGCCAGGACAAGGCCGAGGTCGAGCAGGGCACGCTGGCCGGCCCGCTGGACACCGCCCGGTACGAGGACAAGCTCTACGCCGCGCCCAAGAACACCAACGTGCAGCTGCTCTGGTACCGGTCCGACCTGGTGTCGCAGCCGCCGAAGACCTGGGACGAGATGATCTCGGCCGCCCAGCAGCTCAAGGAGCAGGGTAAGCCGTACCAGGTGCTGACCATGGGCGCCCAGTACGAGGGCCTGGTGGTGCTCTACAACACGCTCGCCGAGAGCGCCGGCGGCAAGATCCTCAGCGACGACGGCAAGAAGGCGGAGATGGACGCCGGCGCGGTCCGCGCGCTCGACCAGCTCCAGAAGTTCGCCACGTCGGGCGTGACCTCGCCGTCGTTCAGCAACGCGCTGGAGGACCCGGTGCGGCTGGAGTTCCAGTCCGGCAAGGGCGCGTTCCAGGTGAACTGGCCGTTCGTCTATCCGGCGCTCCAGGAGGCCAACCCCGACCTGGCGAAGAACGTCAAGTGGGCCCGGGTGCCGGGCATCGACCCGGGCACCCCCAGCAAGGTCACCATCGGCGGGGGCAACCTGGCGGTCAGCACGTACTCGAAGCACCCGGAGGAGGCGTTCGAGGTGGCACGCTGCCTGCGCAACGCCGAGAACCAGAAGTTCTCCGCCGTCAACGACGGTGTGCCGCCGACCATCGAGGCCGTCTACGACGACCCGGAGATGACCGAGGCGTACCCGATGAAGGAGACCATCCTGGAGGAGCTGAAGGAGCCGGCGGTGCGCCCGCTGACCCCTGCCTACCAGAGCATCTCCACGGTGATGTCGGCGATCCTGTCGCCGCCGTCGGCGATCCGGCCCGAGCAGACCGCCGACGAGCTGCGCAAGGCGATCTCCGACGCGCTGGAGTCCAAGGGGGTTCTGCCATGAGCGTGAACGCCACCCCGGCCGGCGCGCAGGCCGCCGCCGAGGCCGATGCTGAGCAGCCCGGCGGACGGCACGCCGCCGTACCGGAACAGCGGTCCCGGCGCGGCTCCCGCGCCCCGCTGAGTGACAACAAGCGCGCCGAGCGGCGCCTCGGCCTGCTGCTGTGCGCGCCGGCCGCGCTGGTCATGGTGCTGGTCACCGCGTACCCGATCCTGTACTCGGTCTGGCTGTCACTGCAGCGCTTCGACCTGCGCTTCCCCGACGAGCGGCAGTTCGTCGGCCTGGAGAACTACGTCACCGTGCTGACGAACGACTTCTGGTGGACCGCGTTCGGGGTGACCGCGCTGATCACCGTGGTCACCGTCGCGGTCGAGCTGGTGCTCGGCATGGGCCTGGCGCTGATCATGCACCGGACGCTCGTCGGCCGCGGCATCGTCCGCACCGCCGCGCTGATCCCGTACGGCATCGTCACTGTGGTCGCCGCGTTCTCCTGGCGGTACGCCTGGACGCCCGGCACCGGCTACCTGGCGAACCTGTTCGACGGCAGCGCCCCGCTGACCGAGCGGGCCAGCTCGCTGGCGATCATCATGCTGGCGGAGATCTGGAAGACCACCCCGTTCATGGCGCTGCTGCTCATGGCCGGGCTGGCGCTGGTGCCGGAGGACCTGCTCAAGGCGGCCTCCACCGACGGCGCGACGGCCTGGCAGCGGTTCACCAAGGTGATGCTGCCGGTGATGAAGCCGGCCATCCTGGTCGCGCTGCTGTTCCGCACGCTCGACGCGTTCCGGGTCTTCGACAACATCTTCGTGCTCACCAACGGCGGCAACGAGACGTCGTCGGTGTCGATGCTCGCCTACAACAACCTGATCCGGGGCCTGAACCTCGGCATCGGCTCCACGATGTCGGTGCTGATCTTCATCACCGTGGCGATCATCGCCTTCGTGTTCGTGAAGCTGTTCGGCACCGCTGCCCCGGGCAGCGACGATGGGGAGAGGCGCTGACATGGCAGTGGAAACCACCACGCGGGCGAAGGTGCGCTGGGGCCTGCTGGACGTCGTGGTCGTCGTCTTCGCGCTGGTCCCCGTGCTCTGGATCGCCTCGCTGTCGTTCAAGACCCCGGCCACGCTCACCGACGGCAAGTTCTGGCCGCGCGAGTGGACGCTGGACAACTACCGCACCATCTTCGACACCGACCAGTTCGTCCGCGCCCTGGTCAACTCCATCGGCATCGCGCTGATCGCCACCGCGATCGCCGTGGTGCTCGGGACGATGGCCGCGTACGCGATCTCCCGGCTCGACTTCCCGGGCAAGAAGCTGCTGGTCGGCGTCTCCCTGCTGATCGCGATGTTCCCGCAGGTGTCGCTGGTGTCGCCGCTGTTCGAGATCGAGCGGCAGCTCGGGCTGTTCGACACCTGGCCCGGACTGATCCTGCCGTACATCACGTTCGCGCTGCCGCTGGCGATCTACACGCTGTCGGCGTTCTTCAAGCAGATCCCGTGGGACCTGGAGAAGGCGGCGAAGATGGACGGCGCCACCCAGGGGCAGGCGTTCCGGCGGGTGATCGCGCCGCTGGCCGCGCCCGGCGTGTTCACCACGGCCATCCTGGTCTTCATCTTCTGCTGGAACGACTTCCTGTTCGCGATCACGCTCACCTCGACCGAGCGGTCCCGCACGGTCCCGGTGGCGCTGCAGTTCTTCACCGGTGAGTCGCAGTTCGAGGACCCCACCGGGGCGATCTGCGCCGCCGCCGTGGTGATCACCGTGCCGATCATCCTGTTCGTGCTCTTCTTCCAGCGCCGCATCGTCTCCGGTCTGACCTCCGGCGCAGTCAAGGGATAGGTGGTAGCAATGGCCGACATCGTGCTGGACAAGGTGAGCAAGCGGTTCCCGGACGGGACCACCGCCGTACAGGACGTCGACCTGGAGATCGCCGACGGCGAGTTCGTCATCCTGGTCGGCCCGTCCGGCTGCGGGAAGTCCACCACGCTCAACATGATCGCCGGGCTGGAGGACATCAGCTCCGGCGAGCTGCGCATCGGCGGCGAGCGGGTCAACGACAAGGCACCCCGGGACCGCGACATCGCGATGGTCTTCCAGTCGTACGCGCTCTACCCGAACATGACGGTGCGGGAGAACATGGCGTTCCCGCTGCGGCTGGCGAAGATGGACAAGGAGACCATCAACCAGAAGGTCGACGAGGCGGCGAAGGTGCTGGAGCTGACCGCGCTGCTGGACCGCAAGCCGGCCAACCTGTCCGGCGGCCAGCGGCAGCGGGTGGCGATGGGCCGGGCGATCGTCCGCCAGCCCAAGGCGTTCCTGATGGACGAGCCGCTGTCGAACCTGGACGCCAAGCTGCGGGTGCAGATGCGCACCGTGGTGTCGCGGCTGCAGAAGCAGCTCGGCACCACCACCGTCTACGTCACCCACGACCAGACCGAGGCGATGACGCTCGGCGATCGGGTGGTCATCATGCGGGGCGGCGCGGTGCAGCAGGTCGGGCCGCCGCAGGAGCTGTACGACCACCCGCGCAACCTGTTCGTCGCCGGTTTCATCGGCTCGCCCTCGATGAACTTCGTGCACGCCGTCGTGGAGGACGGCCGGCTGCGGACCGCGCTCGGTGACGTGCCGGTCGGCGACCGGATCCGCCGCGAGCTGGAAGGCGGCGACGCGCCCCGCGAGCTGATCCTGGGCATCCGCCCGGAGCACTTCGAGGACGCGGCGCTGATCGACGACGAGACCCGTCGCCGGGGCATGGAGTTCGAGGCGCCTGTGGACATCGTCGAGTCGATGGGCTCGGACAAGTACGTCTACTTCACCGTCGAGGGGGAGCGGGCCACCGCCGCCGAGCTGGAGGAGCTGGCCGCCGACACGGGTGCCGCGGACTTCGCCGGCGCCGGGTCGAACCTGGTCACCCGGCTGTCGGCGGAGTCGCCGGTACGCGAGGGCGAGTCGCGCCGGGTCTGGTTCAACCTGGAGAAGATCCACCTGTTCGACCCGGGCAGCGGCCGCAACCTGACGCTGCACGAGGGCCGGTCGGCCGGAGCGCTCGCCGACTGATCCCTGGATGCGTGCGAAGGGCCGGTGGTGCACGCCGCCGGCCCTTCGGCCTTGCCACGCTCTGCTCTCCCTTCCCTCGCCGCCCGGCCGAACCGGTGAGTGGAACGCCATGGGTGCCTCGGCGCGGTTTTGACACCCATGGCGTTCCACCCGACACGGGCGCGGGGGAGCAAGAGAGAAGCCGCGCAGCACCAGAGAAGAAGAGGAGAGGTACGGCGGGAGCCCTCCGCTCACCAGGAGTGGCGCAGCTCCAGGCCCAGGAAGCGGGCGTACGTGGTCAGGGCGGCGTCGACCCGGGAGCGCAGCGCGGCGTCGAACGGCACGAGCTGCTGCACCTTCACCGTGACCGCCTTCGCGCCGATCGTCCGCGTCCAGGTGCCGGCCACGCGCCCGCCCCGCACCACAGTCGACCGGAACACCCCGTTGTTGCCGGGGACCACAGCGGCGGCGTGCGCCGGGTCGAGCATCAGCGAGCGGTCCTTGAAGCCGAGCAGGTATTCGTCGAAGCCGGGCAGCGTGTGCAGGTCGTCGACCGGCGCGCGGGGCGCGTCGAGCAGCGCGGCGTCGACCACCGCGGGCTCGCCGTCGACCTCGACCGGGGCGAGCAGATCACCGGCAAGCGTGATGGCCCGGGTCGCGTCGGTGACGGTCAGGCCGGTCCACCGCGCCAGCTCGTGCCGGCTCACCGGGCCGTGGCCGCGCACGTAGCGGTGCGCCAGCAGCGCCAGCGCCTCGTCGCGCTCCGGGCGGCGCGGTTCGGGCGCCCACTCGTCGAGCAGGGCGAACGTCTGCTCGGTGCCGACGTGCGGCGCGATGCAGGTGACGCCGCGCTGGCTGGCGTACCAGAGCAGGTGGTAGCCGCGCTGACCGTCGGTGGCCAGCCCGGCGGCGCGCAGCGCCGCCACGCACGCGGCGCGGGAGAGCCGGCCACCGCCGGCCAGCGCCGCACCCAGCACCTCGCCGGCCCGTTCGCCGTCGGCGACGGTCAGCCCGAGCTGCCGCCACCGCCCGGCGATGCCGGCCAGCGTCCGCACCCCGGTCAGGTCCAGCATCCACCGCGCGTCGCGTGCCGGGACCAGATGCACGGTGCCGCGCATCGGCCAGGTGCGCAGGGCCTCGCGCCGCTCCAGCGCCGCGCGGACGTCGTCCTGGGTGGCGCCGGGAAGGCGTACGCCGAGCGACCACAACCCGCTCGCCGCGTCCTGCGCCTGCATGGCGCCGAACCACTCGACCACGTCGGCGACGCCCCGCGGGCGGGCGGCGGGGTGCGGGCGCAACAGCAGGCCGGTCATGCGTAGCGCGAGCGCCTCGGCGCGGTTGAGGCGTACGGTCACGGGCGTCAGCGTAGGCCCGGGGTACGACAGTGCGGCCCCTGATCGCGCTGCGCCGGCGGCGCTGCCGACATCAGCGCGATCCCCCGTTCAGGTTCCCGGCGCGGGGGCGGCCGCTGCGGCCGGCGCCGGTCCGATCAGCATCCCGTGTGAGCTGGACCGGGACAGCGATTGCCGGCGGAACTTGCGCAAATCTTGAGCCACGCTCAGTCCAGGCGCCGGTGCATGACCAGCAGATCGACGTACCCCCGGGTGGGGTGCCGGAAGCCCTCCGGCACCCGGCCGATCACCTCGAAGCCCAGCGACCGCCACAGCTCGACGGCCCGGGTGTTCGTCGCCACCACGGCGTTGAACTGCATGGCCCGGTAGCCGTCGGCCCGGGCCGCGTCGAGCACGTACGCCGCCAGCGCCCGGCCGACGCCGCGCCCGGCGGCGGCCGGGGCGACCATGAACGAGGCGTTCGCCACGTGGTCGCCGGGACCGCCCTGGTTCGGCGCCAGCTTGGCCGAGCCGAGCACCGCGCCGTCCGGCGCCGCCGCGACCACCGTCCGCGCCGGCGCCGGCGGCATCCAGAGCCTGCGGGCCTGCTCCTCCGTGACGTCGCGGGGCCAGGTGTACGTCTCGCCGGCCGCGACGATCTCGCGCAGGAACGGCCAGATGAGCGGCCAGTCGGCGGGCGTGGCGGTGCGGATCTCCACCCGGAGAGCATGCCACGCCCGGAGTTTGACGGAACAAGTAACGGGTAGTCGCCGGAGCTGACCCGAAACGAGGAGGGAACGTCTGATGGATGGCCAGGTCAAGGTCGCGGTGATCTATTACAGCGCGACCGGCATCACCTACCAGATGGCGCAGGCGGCTGTCGAGGCGGCGGGGGAGGCCGGCGCCGAGGTGCGTCTGCGCAAGGTACGTGAGCTGGCGCCCGACGAGGCGATCCGCTCCAACTCCGGCTGGCAGGCACACCGGCTGGAGACCCAGGACGTGATGGAGGCGCAGCCGGACGACCTGTCCTGGGCCGACGTGATCATCATGGGTTCGCCGACCCGGTACGGCATGATCGCCGCCCAGCTCAAGCAGTTCATCGACACCACCGGCCCGCTCTGGGCGGCCGGCGCGCTCGCCGACAAGGTCTACAGCGGGTTCACCTCGACCGCCACGTCGCACGGCGGCCAGGAGGCGACGCTGCTGTCGCTGTACACGGTCTTCTACCACTGGGGCGGCATCGTGGTGACCCCCGGCTACACCGACCCGAGCCAGTTCGTCGCCGGCAACCCGTACGGCGCCTCGCACACCAGCAACAACGGCGAGGTCGCCCCGGACCACGTGGCACTGGCCGCCACCGCGCTGACCGCCAAGCGGGCCGTGCTCATGGGCGCCGCGCTGAAGCGGGGCATGGCCGGCTGACCCGACTGGCGACCGGTGGCCGGGCGGGGGCTCTCGAACCCGCCCGGACCACCGGTCGCCAGTGCCCTACCCGCGATCGGCCGCTCCATGCGCGCTCAGCGCCGGCCGGTCGAGCAGGTGCCCGAGCAGGTCCGCCAGGACCCGCGTGCCGTCCTGGCTCAGCACCGACTCCGGGTGGAACTGCACCCCGGCGAAGCCCGCGCCGCGCAGCGCGTGCACCGCGCCGTCGGCCGGATCCCGGGACACCTCGACCGGGCCGTACGGTCCGGCGACCCGGTCGGCGGCGGCGCGGGCGGTGAAGCTGGCGTAGAACCCGACCCGCCGCGTCGTCCCGAACACCGGCACGTCCCGCGGCAACCCCTGGTACGGCGCGTCCCGGCGGTGCAGCGGCAGGCCCAGCAGCCCGGCGAGCAACTGGTGGCCCAGGCACACCGCGAGCGTCGGCCGGCCGGACGCGAGCAGCTCGGTCAGCAGCGCACGCAGCGCCACCATCTTCGGCGCGGTCGCGTCCCGCGGGTCACCCGGGCCGGGGCCGACCACCACCAGGTCGTAGCCGTCCAGCGGCCCCGGCTCCGGCCAGTCCCGCCGGGTCACCGCCAGGCCCAGCGCGCCGAGCTGGTGGGCCAGCATGCCGGTGAACGTGTCCTCGCCGTCGACGATCAGCGCCCGGCGCCCGGCCAGCCCTCGTAGCGCGAGCGCCCCCGGTTCCCGCTGCTCCAGCCAGAACCGGGCCAGCGGGGCGTTGCGGGCGGCCAGCGCGGCGCGTACCTCGGGGTCGTCGGCGTACCGGACGGCCGGTTCGGTGGCCGAGTGCGGCGCGTCCGGGCCGAGGCCGAGCGCGGCAAGCACCCCGGCGGCCTTGGTGTGCGTCTCGGCGACCTCCCCGGCGGTGGTGGAGTGCCGGACCAGCGTGGCGCCGACCGGCACGCGCAGCGCGCCCTCGGGTGAGATCTCGGCGGTACGGATCAGGATCGGCGCGTCCAGCGTCTGCCGGCCCTGCTCGTCGCGGCCCAGCAGGGCGAGCACCCCGGCGTAGTAGCGCCGGCCGGCGCGCTCGTGCCGGGCGATCACCCGGCAGGCGTTCTCCATCGGGCTGCCGGTGACGGTCGGCGCGAACATGGTCTCCCGCAGCACGTCGCGCACGTCCCGGGAGCAGCGCCCGGCCAGCAGGTACTCGGTGTGCGCCAGGTGCGCCATCTCCTTAAGGTACGGCCCGACCACCTGGCCGCCGCGCTCGGCGACCACGGCCATCATCTTCAGTTCCTCGTCCAGCACCATGTACAACTCCTCCACCTCCTTCTCCTCGTGCAGGAAGCGCAGCAGCTCAGCCCGATCGACGGTCTCGCCCCGGTGCCGGAAGGTGCCGCTGATCGGGTTCATCTCGACCAGTCCGTCGGCGACGCTGACGTGCCGCTCGGGGCTGGCGCCGACCAGGATCCGGGTGCCGGTGTGCACCAGGAACGTCCAGTACGCGCCCCGCTCGCGCAGCAGCAGCCGGCGCAGCGCGGCCAGGCCCGCCGCCAGCGGGTCGCCCTGCACCGTGGCGCGCATGGTGCGGTGGATGACGAAGTTCGCGCCCTCGCCCCGGCCGATCTCGTCGGCAAGCACGCGTTCCACGATCGCCGCGTACTCGTCGTCGGCGATGTCGAAGCCGGCGTCGCGGGTGCGTACCTCGGCGTCGGGCAGGTCGTCGAGCAGGTCGGCCAGCGGTATCCGCCGGTGCTCCTGCACCGTCAGGAACTCCAGCGGCAACCCGTCGTCGACGCACTCGAATCCGCGTTCGGTGACCTGCCGGAACGGCACCAGGGCCAGCGTGTGCGGACCGGCGCCGTGCTCGGGCAGCGGCAGGTCGGCGAGCAGGCCGGCGGTGCGTACCGGGCCGGTGAACAGGTCGACGTGGTCGGTGCCCTCGCGGCGGACGAGCGCGAACGGGCCGGGGTCGCGGCCGGCGGCGACGGCGGCGAGCGGGTCGGACGGGCGGGTCATCGGGTCTCCTCGGTGGGCCGGTGGCCGCCGGTGAAGGCGACCCGGGATGCCGGGAGAGACCGGCGGCCGCCTCGTCGGGCGGCCGCGTGGGGAAGCTACGCGCGGGGATGGGCCGCCGGGTCGGCGGGCCACCAGCAGGACAGGTGCGCGGGCATGACGGTCACTGTACGCGACCGGCGGGAGCCGGGGAACCCGATCGCGCGGCACCGGGTACGGATCTTGGCGTGGCCGCCGGTCCCGCCGGGTAGGTTGACCGGCGATGGACATTCTCGCTCTGGACCTGGGCACCTCCTCGGTGCGCGGCCTGGTGCTCGACGCGGACGCGGTGCCGCGCCCGGGCGCGCTGGCCCGGCGGCGGGTGCCCCTGGTCACCGGCGACGACGGCAGCGGGACGCTCGACGGCCCGGCCTACCTGGCGTGCCTGATCGAGTGCGTGGACGAGCTGGCCGCCGGTGGGCACCTGCGGGACGTCGACCTCGTGGCGACCTCCGCGCAGTGGCACTCGGTGCTGCCGCTGGCCGCCGACGGTACACCGTCGGGGCCGGTGCTGACCTGGCTGGACACCCGGCCGGAGCCGCTTCCCGGTGCGACCGGGCCGGCCGACCCGGACGACTTCCACTGGCGTACCGGCACGTGGTGGCACCGCTGCTACTGGTCGGTGCGGCTGCCCTGGCTGCGCGAGCGCGCCGACGGGGCCGCCCGCTTCACCGGGCTCACCGAGTACGCGCTCGGCACGCTGCTCGACGAGGCGCCGATGTCCATCTCGCTGGCCTCCGGCACCGGGCTGCTCGACCTGCGGCGCCTGGACTGGGATCCGGAGGCGTGCGAGCTGGCCGGCGTACGTCCGGATCAGATGCTGCGGCTGGCCCCGGACGGCTGGCACGGCCGGCTGAACGCGGCGTACGCGCGGCGCTGGCCGCAGCTGGCCGGCGCGCGGTGGGCGCCGCCGGTCGGCGACGGCGCGGCCGCGAACGTCGGCTCGGGCTGCGTCGACCCGACCCGCGCGGCGGTGACGGTCGGCACCTCGGCGGCGGTCCGCATGATCCAGGCGGTGCCGGCGGGCGCGGCGCCGCCGCCGCTGCCGGAGCAGCTCTGGCGGTACCGGGTCGACCACAACCACGTGGTCACCGGCGCGGCGTACTCCAGCGGCGGCAACCTGTTCGCCTGGGCGGCGCGCGAGCTGCGGCTGCCGGAGGGCCGCGAGCTGGAGATGGCGCTGGACCGGTCCGCCGCCTCGGTGCGCGCCAATCCCCGCTTCGGCGGCGACCGGCCACCGGGCACCGCCCCGGCGGGCTCGGGGGAGCTGCACGGGCTGAGCTTCGGCACCACAGCGGTCGACATCCTGGCCGGGCTGATGAGCGGCCTGTGCCGGCTGGTCGCCGACGACCTGACGCTGCTGGAGGCCGGTATCGGCGAGCCGATGGAGGTGGTCCTCGGCGGTGGGGCGCTGACCGCCTCGCCGTGGTGGCGCGGTGCGTTCCTCGAGGTGCTCGCGCCCCGCCGGGTTTGCTGGCAACGCAACCCGGAGATCGGCGCGACCGGCGCCGCGCTCATCGCGCTGGGCCGGGTCGCGGAGGCGGACGAGATCGCCGGGATCGGCCGGACGGACGAGGCCGCCTCGCACGCGTGACCGTCCACCCGAGGCGCTGACCGTCCTGGTCATGCCGTCCGGGCGGCCGTTGACACCGACCGACGGCCTGATTGGATGGACTCCGCTCCCCGACGTGGTGGGGCGGGACGAGGAGGCAACCGTGGGCGCAGGTCCCGACCCGGTTCGCGGCGCGGCCCCTCAGCCGCACCGGCGGCGTTCCGGGTTCCGGCTGCGGGACTGGCGGATGGGCACCAAGCTCGCCACGGTGCTGGTGATCCCGTCGCTGGCGTTCCTGGTCCTGGCCGGCATCCAGACCCGGGGCCTGGTCGGGCAGACCACCACGCTGAGCGCCTTCGCCGAGCAGGTCGGGATCGGCCGGCAGATCTCCACCGCGGTGGACCGGCTCCAGCACGAGCGGGACCGCACCGCCGGTGAACTGGCCGCGCTGCGCCGCGCCGGCACCGGCGCCGACCGGGACGCCGCTGTGGCCGCGCTCCGGCCCCTTCAGGAGGCCACCGACCGCGCGGTGGCCGAGCTGCGGGACGCGGCCGCGCCGCTGGCCGACGCCGACGCCGCCTGGCGGGTCTCCTACTCCGAGGCACTCGAGGCGTACGACCAGGTGGTGAACATCCGCGCGGCGGTGGCGCCTGCCGTGCTGTCCAGCGACACCGTGCTGAGCAACTACCACAGGTCCGTCGCGGCGCTGCTGAACCTGCTGGCCGAGCCGACGCCCGGCAGCGGCCGGCAGGAGCTGACCGAGGCGGTGCTGCGGTACGTGCAGATATCCCGGGTCAAGGAGCTCTCCTCGCGCATCCGCGCGGAGCTCTACGCGGCCGCCCGGTCCGGCCGGTACGAGGCCGACGACCCGGTGACGCTCAGCGACCTGCGGGCCCAGCAGCTCACCGCGCTGGGCGCGTTCCGGGTCGCGGCGACCGCCGACCAGATCCGCCGCTACGACCGCACCTCGGTCGACCCGGCGTTCGTCGCGGCCACCCGGATGGAGGAGCGCACGCTGCCCGGCGGCGGCGACGCGAAGCCGGCCTTGCTCGACGCGACCCAGTGGTGGGCGGCCAGCGAGCAGCGGCAGGAACTGTTCCGCCAGTTGGAGAGCGACATCGTCGCCGACGCGGTACGCCAGGCCGACGACGCCAGCGCCCGCCAGCTGCGCGACACGCTGCTGGTGGCCGGCGCGATCGCCACGGTGCTCCTGTCCGCGGTGCTGATCTCGCTGCTGGTCGGCCGGTCGGTGGCGCGCGGCATGCGGCAGCTGCGCGGCCAGGCGCTGCGGATCGCTCAGGTGGACCTGCCGCTGACACTGCAACGGCTGCGCACTGTGGACCGGCCGATCGGCACGATCGACGTACCGCCCGCGGTGATCGACTCGCAGGACGAGATCGGCGAGCTGGCGGAGGCGTTCGTGGCGGTGCACCGCAGCGCCGTCGACGTCGCTGTCGAGCAGGCGATGATGCGGCGCAACGTCAACGCCATGTTCGTCAACCTGGCCCGGCGCAGCCAGGTGCTCGTCGAGCGGCAGCTGGAGCTGCTCGACGACCTCGAACGCGAGGAGAGCGACCCGGACCAGCTGGAGAACCTGTTCAAGCTCGACCACCTCGCCGCCCGCATGCGCCGTAACGACGAGAGCCTGCTGGTGCTCGCCGGCACCGAGTCGACCCGGCGGTGGAACCGTCCGGTGGGCCTGGGCGCGGTGCTGCTGGCCGCGAGCGCGGAGATCGAGCAGTACCAGCGGGTACGCCACGAGAACCGGACCGACCTGCACGTCGTCGGGCACGCGGTCGGCAACCTGGTGCACCTGTTCGCGGAGCTGCTGGAGAACGCCACCGCCTTCTCCCGCCCGGACACCGCGGTGCGGGTGGTGGTCGAGCCGGACGGCCGGGGCGCGCTCGTGCAGATCGTCGACGAAGGGCTGGGCATGAGCCCGTCGGCGCTGGCCGAGGCGAACGCGGTCCTCGCCGAGCCACCGGCCGCCGACGTGTCGGCCTCGGAGCGGATGGGCCTGTTCGTGGTGAGCCACCTCAGCGCCCGGCACGGCGTACGGGTGCGGTTGAGCGCCGGCCGGGAGGGCCTGGTGGCGCGGGTGCGGATCCCGGTCGAGCTGCTGGCCGAGGCGCCCGCGCCGGAGGCGGGCCAGCCGGCGCCGGGCCGGCTCGTGCGCGGGCCGGAGCCGCAGATGCTCACCGGTCCGGTCGCCGCGTCCGGCGCGCTCGCCGCGGCCACCGCCGAACTGCCGGTGGCCGGCTG